>JBBCJM010000216.1:0-6671 GCA_037190175.1 Paracoccaceae bacterium
CGGGGGTTTCACACCCCCGGACCCCCGTGGAGTAATTTGGACCAAGATGAGGGACACTTTGATTCAAATCCCCCCCCTCCTGCTTTCTTTGGTGTTCCAAATATCCCGGGGGGTCCGGGGGCTGGCCCCCCGGCGCTCTCACCCCGCGCCACGCCCGCAGGTCAGACCAGCCGCGGGTCGAAGGGATAGCGGGTCAGGTTCTCGTGGCCGGCCTCCGTCACCAGCACCTGATCCTCCAGCTTCACCGAGAAATCCCCGCCCTCGGGGCTGACCAGCGCCTCGACGCAGAGCACCATGCCGGGCTCCAGCACCGCCTCGAAGGCGCCCTCGACCCAGGCGTCGGGATAGGGGACGAAGGGCCATTCGTCGCAGAGCCCGACCCCGTGCATCCGGCAGGAGTATTTCTGCCGCTCATAGCGCGGATCCAGCCGGTGGCCGCCGTGCACCAGGTCGCGGATCGACCCCCCGGGGCGCAGCAGGGCCATGTTCTGCCGGATATGCTCCATCCCGTGGCGCATGGCGTCCCGCATCCGGACGGGCGCGGGGCCGTCGCCGATCCACCAGGTGCGGCTGATGTCGATGCAGAAGCCATAGGCGCCGATCAGGTCGGTGTCGAAGGCGAGGATCTCGCCCTCGGAGATCACCCGCGGCCCGCATTCCTGGAACCAGGGGTTGGTGCGGGGGCCGGAGGCTAGGAGCCGGGTCTCGATCCATTCCCCGCCGCGGCGGATGTTGCCGGCGTGCAACTCGGCCCAGACCGCATCCTCGGTCACCCCGCCGCGGGGGATTTCGGCCCGGGCGAAGGCCTCCATCCCGGCCACCGCCGCCTCGCAGGCATGATGGGCGCAGCGCATGGCGGCGATCTCGTCGGGGCCCTTTGACCGCCCGGGTGCGTTCGGTGACCTCCTCGCCCTCCATCACCTCGAAGCCCGCGCGTTCCAGCGCCCGCAGCCCGTGGACCATGATCTTGTCCACCGCCAGCCGCCGGTTGGCCCCGGCATGGGCGCGCATCACCTCGGCCACCTGGCCGGCGAAGGCGCCGGCGTCCTGCGCGGTATGGTCGCCGCAGACGTTGTAGAAGAAGCTGGCGCCGTGGCGGATCTCGGCCACCAGCGGGTTGTGGGCGGCGAGAAAGGGGGCCTGCTTGTAGTCCCACAGCACCATGTGGCCATCGGCGCAGACCAGGCAGGCGCGGAACGGGTTGTGCGCGTTCCAGAGCTGCATGTTGGTGGTGTCGGTGGCATCGCGGATGTTCAGCGGGTCGAACAGCAGCAGCCCGCCGTAGTCCCGCGCGAGGAGCGCAGCGACGAGCCGGTCGAGCCGGTAGCGCCGCATCCGGGGCAGGTCGGGCAGGGCGAGCCCCGCCGCGGCCCATTCGGCATAGGCCAGCGGGGTGGGGCCGATCTCCACCCGGTCGTTGTCGTTGGGGCTGCCGTCGCCCAAGGTGGCGCCGCGCGTGGGGTCGATCTTGCGGCGGAAGGGTTCTGGCATGGGCTGGGCTCCGGCTGTGGGACAAGGCTGGCGCAGCGGCGGAGGCATGGCTTGGCTGCGGGCGACCGCGCATGTCGCTCATCGCTCCCTCCGGGCGCTCTTCGCGCAACGACAAGCGACCGGAGGGAGCGCGGAGCGGCTGGCCCCCCGCCCGCCGCTGCGCTATGCCCCCCGTCCATGATCCTGCATCCCCGCCTGCCCTTCGGCCCCTGGGCCGACCCCCGCACCCGCCGCCTGCCGGGGATCCTGCCGCTGGACATGGCCGACTGGCTGCAGGTGGACGAGATCTACGCCGCCCAGATGGCCGAGCGCGACCGGCTGATCGCCACGCGGCAGGCCGAGGTCCACGCGATGCTGCCCATGGCGCGCAAGGCGGCGGCCGAGCTCTACGCCGCCGTCCTGCCGCGGCTGCCGGCCCTCGGGTTCGAACCCACGCCGGAGGGGTTGCGCCGGCCCGATGGTGTGATGGTCCCGCTCGACCCCGCCCGGCCGCTCCTCTCCCTCGGCCGGCTCTGCCAGGAGGACTTCTGCCTGATGCAGGCGGACGGCTCGGGCGAGCATGTCCTTACGGCCGCCATCCTCTGCTTCCCCGCCGGCTGGCGGCTGGACCAGAAGCTGGGCCGGCCGATGGGGCGCATCCACCTGCCGGTGGCGAAGTACACCGAGGATGTGGCCCGCCGGGTGCAAAGGTTGATGCAGGCGATCCGGCCCGGGACGCCGCTGTGGCGGGCCAATGCCCACCTTTCCCGCGCGCCGCTTCACAACCCCTTGCCCGAGGATCACCCGAGGGACACGGCGGGGGACGAGTTGCCCTTCATCCGCTCGGAGCGCCAGTGCCTCATCCGCCTGCCGCAGAGCCGGGCGGTGGTGTTCTCGATCCACACCTATGTCGTGGCGCGGGGTTCGCTCAGCCCGGAGCAGGCGCAGGCGCTGGCCGAGCACCCGATCCACCGGGCGCCCTGATCATTCCCGCAGCCGCAGGTCGGCGCCGCGGGCCACCTGCCAGCCGGTCCGCGCCGCACCCACGGGGGTGAGCAGCCCCAGCAGCGCCATGCCCAGCACCCGGGCGGCCAGCGACATCGCCGCGCCGGGCGGGGCGGGGGGCTGCGGCTGCAGATCCGGCAGCGCCTCCATGCCCCTGGGCCGGGGCGGCGGCGGGGGCGGCGGGCGCACCGGATGGCTGGGCTGCACCGGCTCGCGGATCATCGAGCGGATCATCTCCAGCGTCTGGCGGTCGCCCTCGGGCAGGCCGGCGGTGGAAAGCCGCACCGGCGCCGGGCCGGCGGCGGGCTCGGGGGCAGCCGCCGCCGGCGCGGGGGCCAGCGTCGCGCGGGTCGCCCCCGGCGCGCCCTCCCAGGGGCGCAGCGGCAGGGGTTCGACCGGCGCCGGGCCGGCCAGCCGGTCCGAGGCCAGGTCGAGGAGCCGCGCCGTGCCGCCGACGAAGGCCCCGGTCCGCGCCGCGCCGGGCAGCATCCGCCCCACCCGGCCCAGCTTCAGCGCCAGCGGCCTGCCCGCGCCCGCGGCCACCCGCTGCGCCAGCCGGTCCAGCCGGCCCGCCAGCCCCCGCACCACGGGGGCGCCCCAGCGGCGAGTCTCCTTCAGGCGTGCGCGCGCGAAGAGCCGCAGGTCGAGCCGCGGCCGCTGCCGGCCGCCCGACCAGAGCGGCGGGCGGGGGCGGGGTTTCTCTCCCGGCGCGCCGGGATCGGAGAGGGTCGAGGACATGGCTCTGGGATCCGAGGGAAAACCGGCCCCGAAGATGCCTTCGCCGCACGGCGGCGCGGCGGCATTTCCGTGGCGGAATTGCGGCAGGCCCCCGCCGGGACGGAAACGGTCCGGTGCCACTGCCGCGCCGGGGCGAACAGCCGCAACCCCGGATCGCGCAACGGAAAAAGGGGCCGCACCCTGCGGCGCGGCCCCTTCCTGGCGATCAGCCGCTCAGCAGCTGTAGTACAGCGCGTATTCCACCGGGTGGGGGGTATGCTCATAGGCATAGACCTCTTCCCACTTCAGCGCCATGTAGCCTTCCAGCTGGTCGCGGGTGAACACGTCGCCCGCCAGCAGGAAGTCCATGTCGGCCTCCAGCGATTCCAGCGCCTCGCGCAGCGAGCCGCAGACCGTGGGGATCTGCGCCAGTTCCTCGGGCGGCAGGTCGTAGAGGTCCTTGTCCGAGGCCGGGCCCGGGTCGATCTTGTTCTTGATCCCGTCGAGGCCGGCCATCAGCAGCGCCGAGAAGGCGAGGTAGGGGTTGGCCGAGGGGTCGGGGAACCGCGCCTCCACCCGCTTGGCCTTCGGGCTTTCGGTCCACGGGATCCGCACGCAGCCCGAGCGGTTGCGGGCGGAGTACGCGCGCAGGACCGGCGCCTCGAAGCCCGGGATCAGCCGCTTGTAGCTGTTGGTGCCGGGGTTGGTCAGCGCGTTCAGCGCCTTGGCGTGCTTCAGGATCCCGCCGATGAACCACAGCGCCTCCTGGCTCAGGTCGGCGTATTTGTCGCCGGCGAAGAGCGGCTTGCCGCCCTTCCAGATCGACATGTTGACATGCATCCCCGAGCCGTTGTCGCCCTTCATGGGCTTGGGCATGAAGGTCACCGTCTTGCCATAGGCGGCGGCGACGTTCTGGATCACGTACTTGTATTTCAGGATGTTGTCGGCCTGTTCGGTCAGGCTGCCGAAGACCAGCCCCAGCTCGTGCTGGCAGGTGGCGACCTCGTGGTGGTGCTTGTCCACCTTCATGCCCATCCGCTTCATGGTAGAGAGCATTTCCGAGCGCAGGTCCTGCGCCTCGTCGATCGGGTTCAGCGGGAAATAGCCGCCCTTGTGCGCCGCGCGATGGGCCAGGTTGCCCGTCTCGTACTCGGTGTCCGTGTTCCAGGCCGCCGCATCGGCGTCGATCTGGTAGGCGACCTTGGAGGGCGTCACCGAATAGCGCACGTCGTCGAAGATGAAGAACTCCGCCTCCGGCCCGAAATAGGCCGCGTCGCCGATGCCGGAGGACTTCAGGTAGGCCTCGGCCTTCACGGCGGTGCCGCGCGGGTCGCGCGAATAGGGCTCGCCCGTGTCGGGCTCCACCACGTTGCAATGCACGCACATGGTCTTCTCGGCATAGAACGGGTCGATGTAGACCGAGGCCGGGTCGGGGATCAGCTTCATGTCCGACTGGTCGATCGACTTCCATCCGGCGATGGAGGAGCCGTCGAACATGAAGCCTTCCTCGAAGAAGTCCTCGTCCACCAGATCCGCCACCACCGTGACGTGCTGCAACTTGCCGCGCGGGTCGGTGAAGCGGACGTCGACGTAGTCGACCTCCTCGTCCTTCATCAGCTGCAGGGCGTCCTTGATCTTGCTCATCGGTGATCCCTTCTCTCACTCCTGTCGCGGGCGGGGGCCCGTCTGGTTCTCGTGTTCTGGCGGGCGTGTCACACCGCGTCGTCGCCGGTCTCGCCGGTACGGATGCGGATGGCCTGTTCGACGGGGCTGACGAAGATCTTGCCGTCGCCGATCTTGTCGGTGCGGGCGGCGGCGACGATGGCCTCGACGGCAGCGTCCACCATGTCGTCGGCCAGCACCACCTCGATCTTCACCTTGGGCAGGAACTCGACCACGTATTCGGCGCCACGGTACAGCTCCGTGTGCCCCTTCTGGCGACCGAAGCCCTTCACCTCGGTGACCGAAAGCCCCTGCACGCCGGCTTCCTGCAGGGCTTCCTTCACCTCGTCGAGCTTGAAGGGCTTGATGATCGCTTCGACTTTCTTCATGGGCGACTCCCCTCCCGCACACCCGTTCCCCGGCCCTCTGACCACTTCCGCCGCGGCGGAACAATCGACTAGGCTGCAAGCGTCGGCGGCCCCGGGCGGGAATCCGGGGCGGCTGGTCAATCATCGGGCATGTCGCCCATGTTTCAAGCAGTTTACGAACTTTACGGGCCTGCGCATGACCGAACTCCTCACATCTGCCCAAATGCGCGCCATCGAACGGGCTGCGATCGAGTCCGGCGAGGTCACCGGGCTGGAGCTGATGGAGCGCGCCGGGCAGGGGGTGGTGGAGGCGATCCTCGCGGAATGGCCGGACTTGGCCGAGGGCGCGCACCGGGCGGTGGTGCTGTGCGGCCCGGGCAACAACGGCGGCGACGGCTTCGTGGTGGCGCGGCTTTTGAAGGGACGGGGGTGGGAGGTGGAGGTGTTCCTCTACGGCGACCCCGCGAAGCTGCCGCCGGATGCGCGGGCGAATTATGAGCGGTGGGCGGAGGTGGGGGAGGTGTCTGCCCTTGTCTCAGGTTGGCATCTTGAACTCCACCGGCCCGATCTGGTTCTGGACGCGCTCTTCGGCACCGGATTGGTCCGCGCGCTGCCTGCCGAACTCCTGAGTTGCTTGCGCGATCTCGACGCTCGCACGTCATGGAAAAGGTCAGGGGCGACCGGGATGCGGACGTTGATTGTCGCGGTCGATATCCGCTCCGGCATATGCGCCGACAGTGGAAAGGTCCTGCTGCCGCCTGACTTTAGTCCGAAGGCCGATGATGACGCCCTGCGCGCGCAGGTTCGCAGGCAACGTCACTCGTTGACCGCAGATCTGACGGTTACTTTTCAATCCCCAAAGCTGGGTCACTATCTTGATCTTGGGCCAGTCGGGACCGGCCGCCTGAGGGTGCAGCGCCTTGACGGGCTGCCTCCAGTGGACATGGGACACCCGGTTACCCCGGCGCCCAACCCACGCCCGGCTCTTCTCGAGCCAAAGGCTTTTGGGCGAGAGATCTCGGGCGTCATTTTTCTTGGCGGGATCCTGCAAAAGGTGCATGGCCACAAATTCTCCCACGGCCACGCCCTCATCCTCTCCGGCCCCCCCGGCCGCGGCGGGGCGGCGCGGCTTTCCGCGCGGGGCGCGCTCAGGATCGGGGCGGGGCTGGTGACGCTGGGCTGTCGGCCCGAGGCGGTGCCCGAGAATGCCGCGCGGCTGGATGCGGTGATGCTGCGCGAGGTGGCGGACGGGGCGGGGCTGGCGGCGGTGCTGGAGGACCGGCGGATCAATGCGCTCTGCCTCGGCCCGGGGCTGGGGCTGGATGCGCGGGCGGCAGGGCTGGTGGCGGTGGCGCTGGGTCTTTCGCCGCAAAGCCCCCCTCCCCCATCCCCTCCCCACGAGGGGGAGGGGAGGCGCGGGAATGCCAGCCGAGGTGCGGCGCCGGCCGA
>JBBCJM010000217.1:0-27600 GCA_037190175.1 Paracoccaceae bacterium
ACCGTGGTCAGCCCCGTGGTGTCGTGGATCTCGCGCAGCCCCTGGCGCAGCTCCTTCCGCACCTTGGCGTCCAGCGCGCCGAAGGGCTCGTCCAGCAGCAGCATCCGGGGCTCGATCGCCAGCGCGCGCGCCAGCGCCACCCGCTGCCGCTGCCCGCCCGAAAGCTGGCTGGGATAGCGCGAGCCGATGTCGGGCAGCTGGATCAGCTCCAGCAGCTTGGTCACCCGCCGGGCGATCTCGGCCTTCTGCGGCCGCAGCCGGCGCGGCCGGGCGCGCAGCCCGTAGGCGATGTTCTCGAACACCGTCATGTGCCGGAAGAGCGCGTAGGACTGGAACACGAAGCCCGCCCGCCGCTCCTGCACCGTCAGGCCGGTGGCGTCCTGCCCGTCGAACAGCACCCTGCCCGAGGTCGGATACTCCAGCCCGCCCAGGATGCGCAGCAGCGTGGTCTTGCCCGAGCCCGAGGGGCCGAGCAGCGCCACCAAGGCGCCCGAGGGGATGGCCAGGGATACCGGCTGCAGCGCCGCGGTGGTGCCGAACTGCTTGGAAATGCTGTCGATCTCGATATGCATCGGGTGCGCCTTTCCTAGTGGTGGCGATGGCCGGCGGCCAGCTGGTCCGCATAGCGCCATTCGAGGATGGATTTCAGCAGGAGCGTCAGCAGCGCCAGGAAGGCCAGCACCGCCGCCATGGAAAACGCCGCCACCGAGAGATATTCGTTGTACATCATCTCGATGGTGATCGGCATGGTGGCGGTCTGGCCGCGGATCTTGCCCGAGACCACGGCCACCGCCCCGAACTCGCCCATCGCGCGGGCGTTGCAGAGCAGCACGCCATACATCAGCGCCCAGCGGATGTTGGGCAGCGTCACGGTCCAGAAGGTGCGCCAGCCGCTCGCGCCCAGCGTCAGCGCCGCCTCCTCCTCGGCCCTGCCCTGCTCGATCATCACCGGGATCAACTCGCGCGCGACGAAGGGGAAGGTCACGAACATCGTGGCCAGCACGATCCCCGGCAGGGCGAAGACGATCGGATAGCCCTGCGCCACCAGCCAGCCGCCCAGCGCCGAATTGGCCCCGAACATCAGCACGAGGCAGAGGCCCGCCACCACGGGCGAGACCGAGAAGGGCAGGTCGATCAGGGTGATCAGGAAGGCCTTGCCGCGGAAGTCGAACTTGGTGATGAACCAGGCCGCGGCGATCCCGAAGAGCGCGTTCAGCGGCACCGAGATGCCCGCGATCAAGAGCGTCAGCCGGATCGCCGCCTGCGCGTCGCGGTTGCCCAGCGAGGCGACGGCGGCCGCGAAGCCCCGCCGCAGCGCCTCGGCGAAGACCGAGACCAGGGGGGCGAAGACCAGCAGCGCCACGCCCGCCACCGCGATCCCGATCATCAGCCAGCGCACCGGCGGCGCCTCGTCGGTGGCGGGGCGGAAGGCGCGGCGGGGCGCCGTGGCGTCGCCGCGGATGAGGGCCGCGTCAGACATAGCCGATCCTCCGCCGGCTCCAGATCTGGATGAGGTTGATCGCCAGCAGCATCGCGAAGGAGATCAGCAGCATGGCGATGCCGATGGCCGAGGCCGCGTCGTAGTTGAACTCCTCCAGCTGGATCACGATCAGCAGGGGGGCGATCTCGGTCACCAGCGGGATGTTCCCGGCGATGAAGATGACCGAGCCGTATTCCCCCGCCGCCCGCGCCAGCGCCAGGGCAAAGCCGGTCAGCGCCGCGGGCAGCAGCATGGGCAGCACCACGCGGCGCAGGGTATAGAGGCGGGAAGCGCCCAGGGTGGCCGAGACCTCCTCGACCTCGCGCTCGATCTCCTCCACCACCGGCTGCACGGTGCGCGCGACGAAGGGCAGGCCCACGAAGACCAGCGCGATGAAGATGCCCCACTGGGTATAGGCGATCTTCCAGCCCACCTCGCGCGCCATCGCGCCGAAGAACCCGTTCGGGGCGTAGAGCGCGGTCAGCGCGATGCCGGCCACCGCCGTGGGCAGCGCGAAGGGCAGGTCCACCGCGGCGTCGAAGATGCGCCGGCCGGGGAAGCGATAGCGCACCAGCACCCAGGCCAGCAGCACCCCGAAGACCAGGTTGAACAGCGCCGCCAGCAGCGACAGGCGGAAAGAAAGATACAGCGCCGCCCAGACCCGCGGCCGGTTCACCACGTCCCACATGTTGCCCAGGCCGAAGGTGGCGCCCTTCAGGAGAAGGGCGCCGATGGGCAGAAGCACGACGAGGGAGAGCATCGTCAGGGTGATCCCCATGCTCAGGCCGAGGCCCGGAATGGGGGAACGGTGCACGAGCGGCCTGCCCATCATGCCGACCTCACTTCGCCTCGTAGATCTGGTCGAAGATCCCGCCGTCGCCGAAGTGTTCGGGCTGCGCCTTCTCCCAGCCGCCGAAGTGCTCGATGGTGATCAGCTCCAGCTCGGGAAAGCGCGCCACGTCCTCGGGCGAGGCCGCCGAAGTATCCCAGGCGCGATAGAAGTGCTTGAGCGCCAGCGCCTGGCCCTCGGGCGAGTAGAGATGGTTCAGGTACGCCTCGGCCAGTTCGCGCTGCTCGGGCGTGCGGATGTTGCCCTCGACGATGGCCACCGGCGGCTCGGCCAGCACGGAAAGCGAGGGGATCACGATGTCGAACTGGTCCTCGCCCAGCTCCTTCAGCGCCAGATGCGCCTCGTTCTCCCAGGCCAGCAGCACGTCGCCGATGCCGCGCTGCACGAAGGTGGTGGTCGAGCCCCGGGCGGCCGAGTCGAGCACCGGCACCCGGGCGAAGAGCTGGCGCACGAATTCCTGCGGATCCTGCCCGTTCTTCTCGGCCCAGGCCCAGGCGGCGAGGTAGTTCCAGCGCGCCCCGCCGGAGGTCTTGGGGTTGGGCGTGATCACCTCGATCCCGTCCTTGACCAGATCGCCCCAGTCCTGGATGCCCTTGGGGTTGCCCTCGCGCACCAGCAGCACGATGGTCGAGGTATAGGGCGAGGAGTTGTGCGGCAGCTTCGACTGCCAGTCGGCGGGCAGCTTGCCGGCCTCGGCGATGCGGTCGATGTCGCCCGAAAGCGCCAGCGTTACCACCTGCGCCTCCAGCCCGTCGACCACCGCGCGGGCCTGCGACCCCGAGCCGCCGTGGCTGGTCTCGATCACCGGGGCGGGCTTGCCCTGCGCCGTCCACCAGGCGGTGAAGGCCTCGTTGAACTCGCGGTAGAGCTCGCGGGTGGGGTCGTAGCTGACGTTCAGCAGCTTCAGCTCCTGCGCCTGCGCGCCCTGCGGGGCGGCCAGGCCGAGGGCGGCGGCGGCCAGCGCGAGCGCGGTCAGCGCGCCCCGCAGCCGGCGGGCGATGGGCCAGCCGGTCAGCCGCGCGCCGCCGGCCTGGATGGTGACGCGGCCGTCGGCATGGTCCAGCAGGCGCTCGCCCTGGGCGGTCACGGTGCCGGCGACGGTGATGGTGGTCAGCATGGCGGTCTCCTCGGAATGCCGGGGGTGTCGGTGGCCCGGGGCCGCTGCGGCGCCGGGAACGAAGGGGCGGCCCTGCCGGGCCGGAGGGGCGAGGCCGATCATGGGGATCGCCCCGCGGAATGGATGGGCTCCACCCGCACGTCCCAGAGCGCGGGGTTGCGGCTGCGCAGAAGCTCGGCCCGGGCCGCCTCGGGGTCGCGGGAATAGAGCGTCACCGGCCCGCCGTTCAGGCGCAGCGCGGCGCCGGTGCGGCGGTCGACCAGGGTGACCGCATAGGTGGGCGCGGCCTGGCCCCTGCCCTGCGCCCGGCCCGACAGGCGGGCAAATCCAGGGGCGGGCTCTCCAAAGGCGGTCATGGCGGTCATTCTCGATCCTCCGGCCTCGCGGCGTTCCGGCCTCTGCCGGCCGCCTGTCGATAATAACGACAGATGAAGTCGGGTTTTTCAATGGAATTTGCACGCCAAAATTGGTCGTCATGATAGAATATTATTTCACGCCGCCACTCCTCGACCACGGATCACGGCCCCTCGGGACCAACCCGCCTTTCTTTGGTGTCTTAAATATCCCGGGGTCCGGGGCAGCGCCCCGGGGGGGTCCACCGGCACGACGCCCTGTAAAGTGGGCAATCTGCCCACCATCCGCCGCCCGTCACCCCGCCCTCAGGCGTCGGCGGCCGCGTCCAGCACCAGCGCGGTGGTGGCGTCCGACTTCAGCATGTCGGCGAGCGTCAGCGACTCGATGATCAGCAGATACGACCAGAAGACCTCGGCGAAGATCCGCCGGATCCGGCAGGTCGCCTCGTCGCTGCAATCCTCGCACCTCTGATAGGCCCGGCGCGACAGGCAGGCCAAGGGCGCGATCGGCCCGTCGATCTGGCGCAGGAGTTCCGAGAGCGAGATCTCCCCCGGCGGCTTCAGCAGGCTATAGCCCCCCGCCCGGCCGCGAATCGAGGCGATCATCCCGGCGTTGCGCAGTTCCAGCAGGATATGTTCCAGGAACCGCTTGGGCGCGCCCGAGCGCCGGGCGATGGCCTCGATGGTCAAGGGCTCGGGCTCGGGCTTCGCGGCCTCGTCGGCCAGCGTCAGCAGGGCTTTCAGCGCGTATTTGGCCTTCTGGGTGATCATGGCGGTTATCTAGACCCGCCAAGGGGATAAATCAACGTGAGTCGAGTCGAGATTTTTACCCCGCGCGGCGCTGTTGCCCCCGTGCCAGCGCCCTGCCCCGCGCACGCCGATCGCAGCAGGGAAATCTTACACGACAAAGACGATGGATTTTTGGAAAATCTGTGTCATGCTGCCCCCGGCAAGGAGCACCCGATGACCGACCTCGACCTGATCGACCGCAAGATCGTGGCAGAACTCATGCGCGACGCCACCCTGCCCGTGGCCCGCATCGCCGAGCGCGTGGGCCTGTCGCAGACCCCCTGCTGGAAGCGCATCCAGAAGCTGGAGGCCACCGGCGTCATCGCCGGCCGGGTGGCCTTGGCCGATCCGGTGAAGCTGGGCCTGGGCCTGACCGTCTTCGTGGGGATCGAGGCGCCCGACCATTCCGCGGCCTGGCGCGACGGTTTCGCCGCGGCGGTGGAGCGGATCCCCGAGATCATGGAGGTCTACCGGATGGCGGGCGAGCTCGACTACCTGCTGCGGGTGGCGGTGACCGACATGGCGGCCTACGACAGCCTCTACCGCCGGCTGACCGACGCGATCCCGATCAAGACCGTGACCTCGCATTTCGCCATGGAGCGGATCAAGTACACCACCGCCTATCCGGTCAACACCCACGACCGCTGACGGGGGCGCGATCTATCGCTGGAACCCGTTTCGATAGAGAACTTCTATCGACTGACGGGAATCCGAATTTGATCCGGGGCCGCCTACGGGGCTATTGCGGCGCAAAGGAGAGCCCCGATGCCCACCACGCCAGCCCTGGACGGCCAGGGCCAGCAGACCTTGCGCGACATCCTCGACGCCCATCGCGGGGTCGAGGGCGCGCTTCTGCCCATCCTCCACGCGGTGCAGGAGGCCTTCGGCCACATCCCGCAGGAGGCGCTGCCGCTGATCGCCGCCGACCAGATGATCACCCGGGCCGAGGCGCATGGGGTGATGAGCTTCTACCACGACTTCCGCGAGGCCCCGGCGGGCCGGCACGTGCTGAAGCTCTGCCGGGCCGAGGCCTGCCAGGCCATGGGGGCCGAGGCGCTGGCCACCCAGGCGCGCGAGCGGCTGGGGATCGACTGGCACGAGACCACCCGCGACGGCGGCGTGACGCTGGAGCCGGTGTTCTGCCTCGGCCTCTGCTCCTGCGGCCCGGCGGCGATGCTGGACGGGCGGCCGGTCGGCCGGGTGGACGCCGCCCGGCTGGAGGCGCTGCTGGCGGAGGCGGGGCGATGAGGGTCTGGGTTCCGCTCGACACCGCCGCGGTGGCGCTGGGGGCCGAGGAGGTGGCCGCCGGGCTGCCCGCCGAGGCCGCCGCCCGGGGGGTCAGCCTGAACCTCATCCGCAACGGCAGCCGCGGGATGCACTGGCTGGAGCCGCTGGTGGAGGTGGAGATCGCAGGGGTCCGCCACGGCTTCGGCCCGCTGACCCCGGCCGATGTCCCTGCCCTGTTCGCCGACCCCTCGCGCCATCCGAAAGCCATCGGCCCGGTCGAGGACCATCCCTGGCTCTCCGGCCAGACCCGGCTGACCTTCGCCCGCTGCGGGGTGACCGACCCGCTCTCGCTGCCGGACTACGAGGCGCATGGCGGCCTCAAGGGCCTGCGCCGGGCGCTCGGCCTTGACCCCATGCAGATCGTGCAGGAGGTCACCGACTCCGGCCTGCGCGGGCGGGGCGGCGCGGGCTTTCCCACCGGGATCAAGTGGAAGACGGTGGCCGGCGCCCAGGCCGACCGCAAGTTCATCGTCTGCAACGCCGACGAGGGCGACAGCGCCACCTTCGCCGACCGGATGCTGATGGAGGGCGACCCCTTCTGCCTGATCGAGGGCATGGCCGTCGCCGGCCTCGCCTGCGGCGCCACCCGCGGCTTCGTCTATATCCGCTCGGAATACCCCGTCGCCATCCGGGTGATGCAGGCCGCCTTGCGCATCGCCCGGGCCGAGGGGCTGCTGGGCCTGTCGGTGCTGGGCTCCGGCCGGGTCTTCGACATCGAGGTGCGGGTGGGCGCGGGGGCCTATGTCTGCGGCGAGGAAACCTCGCTGCTGAATTCGCTGGAGGGCAAGCGCGGGATCGTGCGGGCCAAGCCGCCGCTGCCGGCGCTTCAGGGCCTGTTCGGCAAGCCCACGGTGGTGAACAACGTCATCTCGCTGGCCTCGGTGCCCTGGATCATGGCCAACGGCGCGGCAGCCTATCGCGACTTCGGCCTCGGCCGCTCGCGCGGCACCATCCCGTTGCAGATCGCCGGGAACGTGAAGCACGGGGGGCTCTACGAGACCGCCTTCGGCCTGACGCTGGGCCAGATCGTAGACGGGATCGCCGGCGGCACCGCCTCGGGCCGGCCGGTCAAGGCGGTGCAGGTGGGCGGGCCCCTGGGCGCCTATCACCCCCGTAGCCAGTTCGACACCCCCTTCGGCTATGAGGAATTCGCCGGCAAGGATGGCCTCATCGGCCATGCCGGGCTGACCGTGTTCGACGACACCGCCGACATGCTGGCCATGGCCCGCTTCGCGATGGAGTTCTGCGCCATCGAGAGCTGCGGCAAATGCACCCCCTGCCGCATCGGCGCGGTGCGGGGGGTGGAGACGGTGGACCGCATCGCGGCGGGCGATGCCGGGGCCATCCCCCTGCTCACCGATCTGTGCGCCACGATGAAGGCCGGCTCGCTTTGCGCGCTGGGCGGCTTCACCCCATATCCGGTACTGTCTGCGCTGACCCATTTCCCCGACGACTTCGCCCGCCACCGGAGGGCCGCGGAATGACGGCGGGACCGGAAAACCACAGGAATTTCGCCGGGATTCATGCGATACTGGCGCAGGATGCCCGATGGAGGCTCGCATGAAAGACTTCATCATCCCGCCGCTTTCCGACCGCGACATGGGCACGCCCGCCTCGCGGTCGACGCAGATGGTCACGCTGACCATCGACGGCTTCGACGTGACCGTGCCCGAGGGCACCAGCATCATGCGCGCCGCCGCGGAACTGGGGATCAGCGTCCCGAAGCTCTGCGCCACCGACAGCGTGGAGGCCTTCGGCTCCTGCCGGCTCTGCCTGGTGGAGATCGAGGGGCGGGCGGGCACCCCGGCCTCCTGCACCACGCCGGTGGCGCCGGGGATCAGCGTCCACACCCAGACCGGCAAGCTGAAACAGCTGCGCAAGGGGGTGATGGAGCTCTACATCTCCGACCACCCGCTGGACTGCCTGACCTGCGCGGCCAACGGCGATTGCGAGCTGCAGGACATGGCGGGCGCGGTGGGCCTGCGCGAGGTGCGCTACGACAGCCCCGAAGTTAAGGATCCCGCAACACATTTTCGCGCGCGGAACACCGGGGGCGAGGCCAATCCGCAATGGCTGCCCAAGGACGAGAGCAACCCCTATTTCACCTACGACCCCTCGAAATGCATCGTCTGTTCGCGCTGCGTGCGGGCCTGCGAGGAGGTGCAGGGCACCTTCGCGCTGACCATCGAGGGGCGGGGCTGGGACAGCCGGGTGTCCTTCGGGATGACCGGCGACAGCGCGCTGACCTCCGACTGCGTGTCCTGCGGCGCCTGCGTGCAGGCCTGCCCCACCGCCACGCTGGTGGAGAAATCCATCATCGAGATCGGCACGCCTGAGCGGTCGATCATCACCACCTGCGCCTATTGCGGCGTGGGCTGCCAGTTCAAGGCCGAGATGCGGGGGGAGGAACTGGTGCGGATGACCCCATACAAGCACGGCAAGGCCAACCGCGGGCATTCCTGCGTCAAGGGCCGCTTCGCCTGGGGCTATGCCCAGCACCAGGAGCGGATCCTGAACCCGATGATCCGCGACACCATCGACGACCCGTGGCAGGAAGTCACCTGGGCCGAGGCGATGGAGTTCGCCGCCCGCCGGATGAACGCCATCATCGACCGCCACGGCCGCAACGCGGTGGGCGTGATCACCTCCAGCCGCTGCACCAACGAGGAAACCTATCTGGTGCAGAAGCTGACCCGGGCGGTGTTCCGCAACAACAACACCGATACCTGCGCCCGCGTCTGCCATTCGCCCACCGGCTACGGCCTCGGCCAGACCTACGGCACCTCGGCCGGCACGCAGGACTTCGACTCGGTCGAGCAGTGCGACGTGGCGATGGTGATCGGCGCCAACCCCCATGCGGCGCATCCGGTCTTCGCCTCGCGGCTGAAGAAGCGGCTGCGGCAGGGGGCGAAGCTCATCGTGATCGACCCGCGGCGCACCGAGACGGTGGAGGGCGCGCATTACCGCGCCGCGCATCACCTGGCGCTGCGGCCGGGCACCAACGTGGCCGTGGTCTCGGCGCTGGCCCATGTGATCGTGACCGAGGGGCTGGTGAACGAAGCTTTCGTACGCGAACGCTGCGACTGGGACGAGTTCCAGGACTATGCCGAGTTCATCGCCGACCCCCGGCATTCGCCGGAAGCGGTGGAGGCGGTGACCGGCGTGCCTGCCGCCGAACTGCGGGCGGCGGCGCGGCTCTATGCCACCGGCGGCAACGCGGCGATCTATTACGGCCTCGGGGTGACCGAGCACTCGCAGGGCTCCACCACCGTGATCGGTATCGCCAACCTCGCCATGCTGACCGGCAACATCGGCCGGCCGGGCGTGGGGGTGAACCCGCTGCGGGGTCAGAACAACGTGCAGGGCTCCTGCGACATGGGCTCCTTCCCGCACGAACTGCCGGGCTACCGGCATGTGAAGAACGATGAGGTGCGAGCGGTGTTCGAAAGGGTCTGGGGGGTGGAGATCGACCCCGAACCCGGCCTGCGCATCCCCAACATGCTGGATGCCGCGGTGGAGGGCACGTTCAAGGGCCTCTACTGCCAGGGCGAGGACATCCTGCAATCCGACCCCGACACCCATCACGTCGCCGCCGGGCTGGCCGCGATGGACTGCGTGATCGTGCACGACCTGTTCCTGAACGAGACCGCGAACTACGCGCATGTGTTCTTCCCCGGGTCGTCCTTCCTGGAAAAGGACGGCACCTTCACCAACGCCGAGCGCCGCATCAACCGGGTGCGCAAGGTGATGGCACCGCGGAACGGCTATGCCGACTGGGAAGTGACCCAGATGTTCGCCAACGCGCTGGGCGCCGATTGGACCTATACCCACCCCGGCCAGATCATGGACGAGATCGCCATGACCACGCCGAGTTTCGCAGGCGTGAGCTACGAGCGGCTGGAGGAACTGGGCTCGGTGCAATGGCCCTGCAACGAGAAGGCGCCGGAGGGCACGCCGCTGATGCATGTGGACGGCTTCGTGCGCGGCAAGGGCAAGTTCATCCGCACCGAATACGTGGCGACCGACGAGCGCACCGGCCCGCGCTTCCCGCTCCTGCTCACCACCGGGCGGATCCTCAGCCAGTACAACGTGGGCGCCCAGACCCGGCGCACCGCGAACGTGGTCTGGCACGACGAGGACCTGCTGGAAATCCACCCCCACGACGCCGAGAACCGCGGCATCCGCGAGGGCGACTGGGTGCGGCTGGCCTCGCGGGCGGGCGAGACCACGCTGCGCGCCCAGATCACCGACCGGGTGGCGCCGGGCGTGGTCTACACCACCTTCCACCACCCCGACACCCAGGCCAACGTCATCACCACCGACTTCTCGGACTGGGCCACCAACTGCCCGGAATACAAGGTGACCGCGGTTCAGGTCTCGCCCTCGAACGGGCCCAGCCAGTGGCAGCAGGACTATGCCGCGCAGGCGGCGCGGAGCCGCCGCATCCTGCGGGCAGCGGAGTGATGCAAGGCACCCGCCCGGTTCCCCGGCTGGCCTTCGGCGCGCGGACCCTTCCCGGCGAACGGCTGCTGCCCGAGGAACGCGCGGTGGCGCTGAGCTTCAACGGCTCGACCCAGGCGGTGATGATGGCGACGCCTGCGGATCTGGTGGACTTCGCCCATGGTTTCGCGCTGACCGAGGGGATCGCCCGGCCGGAGGAGATCGAGGCGGTCGAGGTGGTGGAGGCCGAGCGCGGGATCGACGTGCAGACATGGCTGGTTCCGGGCGCGGCCGAGCGGCTGGCGGCCCGGCGGCGGGTGATGGCCGGGCCGGTGGGCTGCGGGCTCTGCGGCATCGACAGCATCGAGCAGGCGCTGCGCGAGTTGCCGCCCGTGGCGCCCTCGGCCTTCCGCATGACGCCTGCGCAGGTGATGGCCGCCGTCGCCGCCCTGCCCGCCCGCCAGCCGCTGCACGACGCCACCCGGGCGGCGCATTGCGCCGGGTTCTGGTGGCCCGCGGGGCTGGTGACGCGCGAGGACGTGGGCCGGCACAATGCGCTGGACAAGCTGGCGGGGTGGCTGGTGCGGGGGGCGGTGCGTGGAACCACGCACCCTACGGCCGGGGGGGCGGTGCGTGGGACCACGCACCCTACGGCGGCCATGGGGGCGGTGGTGCTGACCTCCCGCGTCTCGATCGACCTGGTGCAGAAGGTGGCGGCGATGGGGTCGGGCGTGCTGATCGCCGTCTCCTCGCCCACCGCCGACGCCGTGGCGCTGGCCGAGCGGCTGAACATCACCCTCATCGCCCAGGCCCGGCCCGACAGGTTCGAGGTCTTCTCCCATTCCGACCGGCTGATCGCGGAGACCCAGGATGTCGGCTGACAAGATCGCCCGCATGGCCAACCAGATCGCCGGCTTCATGGAAAGCCGGCCGCACGACCAGGGCGTGGCGGGCGTCGCCGGCCATATCAACGACTTCTGGGACCCCCGGATGCGCCGCCAGCTTTTCGAGCTGATCGAGGCGGGCGGCCAGGGCCTGCGCCCGCTGGTGCTGGAAGCCGCCCCCCTGATCCGCCGCCCCGCCCCGGCGCCCTGAGGCCGCCCGGCCCCGCGCGAGGCCGTGATCGCCACCCCCTTGCCAGTTGACGCGACGTCCGGCTAAGTCAGCCGCGTGACAGTCCCGGCCGGGAGGGACCTGGAAGGGCGGAGCTGGACGCGATGCTGAAGCGGATCACCCTGCTGCAACGCCGGGAGGATATGGAGCCCTCGGCCTTCGACGCCCGTTGGGCGGCGCATTCGGCGGTGGCGACCCGGGTGCCCGGGGTGCTGGGCTATGTGCAGCACCCCGTCCGCCGCGCGCTGATCGAGGGCGGGCACCGGCTGGACGGGATCCTGGAGCTGTGGGTGGCCGATCTGGAGACCCTGATCGCCGCCTATGCCGATACCTCGCTGGCCGACCTGCGCGCCAGCGAGCAGGAGTTCCTGTCGGGCGTCACCCTGATGGCGGTGCACGAAAGCGGCACCCGCGCCGAGGGCGGGCTGGTGCGCTGGGTGATCTCGGACGATCCGCTGCCCGCCATGGCGGGCGCGCTGGCGCATCGGGTGGGGCTGGTCACCGGGCGCCCCGGCCTCGCCATGCAGCCGGTGCATCCCGCCGGCATCCTGCGGCTGCCGCCGGAGGCCGAAATTCCCGCGCCCCCCGGCCCCGGCCGCTTCAGCGTCTACGAGACCGAGGTGCGGGTGATCCGCCCGCTGACCCCGCCCGATCCCACCCTGCGCCGCCCCGCCGGCACGGCCCCGGCCCAGCGCCGCCCCTGGCCCGCCACGGTCTCGCCCCGCCGCTGAGAGAGGGGGCGCCGCCATGCCCGGGCATGTCCAGTTCTTCGCCGCCGTGCCGCCGGCCGGGGTGGTGGAGCGGATCGCCGCCGCCTGGGCCGCGGTGGGCACCCCGGACTTCTTCCGCCGGTCCGTGCTGCACCTGACGCTGCTGCCGCTGGCCGGCGACGGCGCCCCGCCGCCCGCCGATCTGGCCGAGCGGGCGGATTGGGGATTGCGCCAGCTCATGGCCACGCCCTTCACCCTGGTGCTGGACCGGCTGGCGACCTTTCACGGCAGGCCGGACAGCGGCCGCAGGCCCATCGTCCTCTACCCCGACAAGGGGGTGGAGCCGGCCCGCGCGCTCGCCGCCCAGATCCGCGATGCCGCCACCCGCGGCGGGGTCGGCGCGGTGCGGCGGCGGCTCGACCCGCATGTGACGCTGGCCTATGGCGAGGGCTTCGCGGGCGAACGCCCGCTGGCCGATCCCATCGCGTGGCGGATCGACGAGGTGGTGCTGATCGACAGCCTGCAGGGACAGACCCGGCACGACATCCTGGGGCGGTGGAAGCTCGGATAATCAACTCGTTACGTGGCGAACCTCATCCATTCCCTGAGCTTTCGCGCCCCCTTGCCTTCGCCGCATCCCCGCCGCACCCTGCGCCGAAAGCCACCCCGGGGAGCGATCATGCAGAACACCCAACCGATCTGGGATCATGTCGAGCGCCATCGCGACGACCTGACCGGGCTTGTCGACCGGGTGTGGGAGACGCCCGAGACGCTCTACACCGAGCACCGCTCCTGCGCCGAACACACCGCGATGCTGCGGGCCAAGGGGTTCCGCGTCACCGAAAACCTCGCCGGCATCCCCACCGCGGTGCTGGGCGAGGCGGGCGCGGGCGGGCCGGTGATCGCCATCCTGGGCGAATACGACGCCCTGCCCGGCCTCAGCCAGGTCGCCGGCATCGCCGAGCCGCGGCCGGTGGAGCCCGGCGGCAACGGCCACGGCTGCGGCCACAACCTGCTGGGTGCGGCCTCCTTGCTCGCCGCCTGTGCGCTGAAGGACTGGCTGGAGGAGACCGGCACCCCCGGAAGGGTGCGCTATTACGGCTGCCCGGCCGAGGAAGGCGGCGCGGCCAAGACCTTCATGGTCCGCGACGGCGCCTTTGCCGATGTGGACGCGGCCATCACCTGGCACCCGGACGGGATGACCCGGGTGGACGACCCGCTCAGCCTCGCCAACACGCGGATGGACTTCACCTTCCACGGCCGCGCCTCGCACGCCGCGGCCTCGCCCCACCTGGGCCGCTCGGCGCTGGACGCGGTGGAGCTGATGTCGGTGGGCGTGAACTACCTGCGCGAGCACATGGTGCAGGACGCCCGCATCCACTATGCCTATCTCGACCCCGGTGGTGCTGCCCCCAACGTGGTGCAGGCGCGAGCCAAGGTGCGCTATTCGATCCGCGCCCTGCAACTGGCCGAGATGCTGGCGCTGGTGGAGCGGGTGAAGAACGTGGCCCGCGGCGCGGCACTGATGACCGGCACGCAGGTCGAGATGGCGGTGTTCTCGGCCGTTTCCAACAACCTGGTGAACGAGGCGATGGACCGCGCCATGCACCGCGCGCTGGAGGAACTGGGGCCGGTGCCCTTCGACGCGGCCGACCGGGCGTATGCCCGCGCGATCCAGGCCACGCTCTCGGCCGACGACATCGCCGCGCCTTACCGGGGCGTGGCGATGGAGCCGCGGCAGACCCCGCTCTGCGACTGGATCGTGCCCTTGCGGCCGGGGGGCGAGATCATGATCGGCTCGACCGACGTGGCCGACGTGACCTGGGCGGTGCCCACCACCGAGGTGCTGGTCGCCACCCATGCCATCGGCACCCCGGCGCACAGCTGGCAGATCACCGCGCAGGGCAAGTCGCCCGCCGCGCACAAGGGGATGACCCACGCCGCCCGCGCCATGGCCCGCTGCGGCCAGATGCTGCTGGAGGATGCGGGGCTCTTGGCGCAGGCGAAGGCGGAACATGCGGCGCGGCTGGCGAAGACGCCCTATGCCTGCCCCCTGCCCGCCGACCTGAGGCCGCCGGTGCCTAGTTCATGAGCAGGATCCCTGCGTTCAGATAGGTCGCGAAGAGCAGCCAGGCGAGATAGGGCAGGAACAGCACCGCCGAGACCGTATCTCCCCGCCGCCAGACCACCGCGGCGAAGACCCCGGCGGCGCCGATCAGCAAGAGCAGCACCACCAGCGCGAAGCCCGGGCTGCGCAGGCCGAAGAAGGAGGGCGTCCAGAGCAGGTTCAGCCCCATCTGGATGAGCCAGATCTGCAGGGGCGGCTCGCGGGGGTCGGCAAGGGCCTGCCGCGCCCCGGCCATGCCGATCAGCACGTAGAGCCCGGTCCAGACCGGGGCGAAGACCCAGTTGGGCGGATGCAGGGGCGGCTTGGCCAGCGTATCGAACCACCCCCCGGGCGGAAAGGCCGCCCCCATCAGCCAGCCGGCGGCGACCACGGCGGCGATGAAGAAAAGATGGGTGGCCAGAGACTTCATGCGGCGCCAACGCCCGCGACAGGGCACAGGTTCCGCCGCAGTTGGGACGGGATGGGAAACCTGCGCACCGATAGAGCCCACCGGCGGATTCCCCCCAAGGCCGGCGCCTCTTTCGAACCGATGCTGCACCATCGACAGCGACCCCGACTCCTTGGTTCGCCCGCTGGGCAAGGCCGGCCGCAGCCTCCGGCGTGGGGCAAGCTGTACCGCGCGGTTGCGGGGAGCAACCTCGCTAAAGATCGAGATTGACGAGGAGGTCTGGGATAGCCTCTACTCTGACATATCACCGCCCTTCCCGAGGCCCAATTGAGTGGATCGCGGTGAAGGTGATGAACCACCTAGGGGATGAGGTGATGAAGGTGTTTGGGGTGGAGTTAAGGGATGGGGACTAGCCTGCCGCCAATCATTGGAAAAATTCCTCAAATGCGGATGGATGCGATGATGAGGCTTTGGCGAAACGCCGTTGAAATCCGGTCCAACGAAGGAAAGAAGTCCCAATGGCGAGCTGCTGGGCAAGTTCTTGACGCTATCAATAAGGAATGGAGCCGCCGGAGAAGACAGCCTCCAAACTTGGAAGAGTTTTTCAAATGGCCGTCAACGGAAGCCGAGCCTGGCAGGCGAAGTAAGATTGACGTTGAAGATTGGTTCCAGGAAGGTGTTCTGAGTTATATGGGGTATCAGGTTGGATCGACCAATGGGGTCGCTAGCAATCTTCGCCGCCGCATCTTGGAACAAATCTTCGAAGGCTCGCTGCCCCCCATATTTCCGCCTTCCTATCTGAATCAGTGGGGTGAACCAAAGTCGGCAGCGCGGCTTCAGAAGATGGCCGAAGCAATTGCTGCCTTTTCAAGAAATGCTAAGCGCAGGCGAAGCGGTTCTCTTTGGGGCGCGATTAGAGATTGGAGAGCGATTTGGAATTCCTCTATGAGCAATACTATATCGGCCATTTCTACTTTTCTTGGCCCGAGACGGCATTGGAGCGCTAGTATAGGCTTGCGTATCGCCAGCACTTTCACCGCCAGCCTCACCGCCTAACCGCACGGGACAAGAAGGCGGCCGGGACCACCACCTTCGATCTACAATCGAGCCCCTAGCAACAGCCTGCTGTTTCACCAGTTGACCGCGCAAGAACAGCGATTTCTGACCGGGCGGATGAATCCTAACATCCGCATAATCGTCCACCACACAGACGCCTGTCGATCACAAAGAGGGCGCCGACACCGCCCCTCAACTACACCCGCTCGTCCCGCCGCAGGTGTTGCATTTCAGGCAGGTGCCGTTGCGCACGAGCGTGTAGTTGCCGCATTCGCCGCAGGGGTCGCCCTCGTAGCCCTGCATCCGGGCCTTGGTGCGGGCGTCCATCGAGACCGTGCCGGTGACGATGGCGGTCGCGCCCATCACCGTGGCGGCCTCGAAGCCCGCGGCCTCCTCGCGGAAGCCCCCGTTCAGCCCCACCAGATCCTGCGGCAGCCGGCCGCGGGTATAGCCGGTGGAGGCCACGCGGCGGATCACCTCGAAGGCCGAGGAGCCGCCGGAATTGGGCACCTCGCGGAAGTTGCGCTTGCCCTCGTCGTCGCCGCGGCCCAGTTCGTCGAAGGTCATCCCGTCGGGCTTCACATGCGCCAGGTCGGTGCGGTCCAGATAGCTGACCGCCAGTTCGCGGAAGATGTAGTCCAGGATCGAGGTCGCGTTCTTGATCGCCTCGTTGCCCTGCACCATCCCGGCCGGCTCGAAGCGGGTGAAGGTGAAGGCCTCCACGAATTCCTCCAACGGCACGCCGTATTGCAGCCCGACCGAGACCGCGATGGCGAAGTTGTTCATCATGGCGCGGAAACCCGCGCCCTCCTTGTGCATGTCGATGAAGATCTCGCCCAGCGTGCCGTCCTTGTATTCGCCGGTGCGCAGATAGACCTTGTGGCCGCCCACGATCGCCTTCTGGGTATAGCCGCGGCGGCGTTCGGGCAGTTTCTCGCGGTGGCGGCGGATGACCTCCTTGACCACCACCTTTTCCACGATCTTCTCGGCCAGCACCTGCGCCCTTTCCATCGGCGCGCCGGAGGTCAGCGCCTCCTCGGCCTCCTCGTCGTCCTCGACCAGGGCGGAGGCCAGGGGCTGCGACAGTTTCGAGCCGTCGCGGTAGAGCGCGTTGGCCTTGATCCCCAGCGAATGCGACAGTTCATAGGCCGCCAGCGTCTCGCCGATGGTGGCGCTGTTGGGCATGTTGATGGTCTTGGAGATGGCGCCGGAGATGAAGCTCTGCGCCGCGGCCATCATGTGGATGTGGCTGTCGACCGAGAGGAACCGCTTGCCCTTCTTGCCGCAGGGGTTGGCGCAGTCGAACACCGCCAGATGCTCGGGCTTGAGGTAGGGCGCGCCTTCCAGCGTCATCGTGCCGCAGACATGGTCGTTGGCGGCGTCGATCTGGGTCTTGGTGAAGCCCAGGTGGCGCAACAGGTCGAAGGTCGGGTCGGCCAGCTTCTCGGGCGGGATGCCCAGGGTGCCCTTGCAGAAATCCTCGCCCAGCGTCCACTGGTTGAACACGAAGCGGATGTCGAAGGCGCTGGGCAGCGCGGCCTCGACCTTGGCGATCTCGGCGGGGCCGAAGCCGTGGCCGATCAGCGCGGTGTGGTTGATGCCGGGGGCCTGGCCCAGCGAGCCGTGGCCCACGGCATGGGCCACGATCTCGGCGATCTGGGACTGGCGATAGCCGAGCTTCTCCAGCGCCGCCGGGACCGACTGGTTGATGATCTTGAAATAGCCGCCGCCCGCGAGCTTCTTGAACTTCACCAGCGCGAAGTCCGGCTCGATCCCGGTGGTGTCGCAGTCCATCACCAGGCCGATGGTGCCGGTGGGGGCGATCACCGTGGTCTGGGCGTTGCGGAAGCCGTGCTTCTCGCCCAGGCTCAGCGCCTCGTCCCAGGCGGCGCGGGCCAGTTGCACCAGCGCGGGGTCGGGGCAATGGGCAGCGTCCAGCGCCACGGGCTTCACGTTCAGCCCCTCGTAGGCGTCCTTGCCCCAGGCGGCGGCGCGGTGGTTGCGGATCACCCGCAGCATGTGGGCGGCGTTGCGGGCATGGCCCGGGAAGGGGCCGAGCTCGCCCGCCATCTCGGCCGAGGTGGCATAGGCGACGCCGGTCATGATCGCGGTCAGCGCACCGCAGAGCGCCCGGCCCTCGGGGCTGTCGTAGCCCAGCCCCATGTTCATCAGCAGGCCGCCGATATTGGCATAGCCGAGGCCCAGGGTGCGGAAGTCGTAGCTGAGCTGCGCGATCTCGCGGCTGGGGAACTGCGCCATCATCACGCTGATCTCCAGCGTCACGGTCCAGAGCCGCGTGGCGTGGACATAGCCCTCGGCGTCGAACCGGCCCTCGCGCCAGAAGGTCAGCAGGTTCATCGAGGCCAGGTTGCAGGCGGTGTCGTCCAGGAACATGTATTCCGAACAGGGGTTCGAACCCCGGATCGGCCCGTCCTCGGGGCAGGTGTGCCAGGCGTTCACCGTGTCGTGGAACTGGATGCCGGGGTCGGCGCAGGCCCAGGCGGCATGGCCGATCTGCTCCCACAGGTCGCGGGCCTTCACCGTCTTGGCCACCTTGCCGTCGGTGCGGCGGATCAGCTCCCAGTCCAGATCCTCGCGCACCGCGCGCAGGAAGGCGTCGGTCACCCGCACCGAGTTGTTGGAATTCTGGCCCGAGACGGTGGCGTAGGCTTCGCTGTCCCAGTCGGTATCGTAGGTGGGGAACTCGATCGAGCCGAAGCCCTGCCGGGCGTATTGCAGCACCCGGTTGACGTAGGTGTCGGGGATCATGGCCTTTTTCGCGGCCTTGAGCGCGGCCTTCAGCGCCGGATTGGCCTGCGGGTCGGTCGCCCCTTCGATGCTGCCGTCGAAGCCGCGGATGGCGGCGAAGATCTCGTTCAGCCGCGCCTCATGCGCCTTGGAACCGGCGACCAGCGAGGCGACCTTCTGCTCCTCGATCACCTTCCAGTTGATGAACGCCTCGATGTCGGGGTGATCCATGTCGCAGATCACCATCTTGGCGGCGCGCCGCGTGGTGCCGCCCGACTTGATCGCCCCCGCCGCGCGATCGCCGATCTTCAGGAACCCCATCAAACCGCTGGACTTGCCGCCGCCCGACAGCTTTTCCCCCTCGCCCCGCAGCGAGGAGAAGTTGGTGCCGGTGCCCGAGCCGTACTTGAACAGCCGCGCCTCGCGGACCCAGAGGTCCATGATCCCGCCCTCGTTCACCAGGTCGTCGGCGACCGACTGGATGAAGCAGGCGTGCGGCTGGGGGTGTTCGTAGGCTGAGTCCGATTTGGTCAGCTTGCCGGTCTTGTGGTCGACGTAGAAATGCCCCTGCGAGGGCCCGTCGATGCCATAGGCCCAGTGCAGCCCGGTGTTGAACCATTGCGGCGAGTTCGGCGCCCCCATCTGGCGGGCCAGCATGAAGCGCATCTCGTCGTAATAGGCGCGCGCATCGGCTTCGGTGCTGAAGTAGCCGCCCTTCCAGCCCCAATAGGCCCAGGCGCCGGCCAGCCGGTCGAAGACCTGCCGGGCCGAGGTCTCGCCCACCATCCGCTCGCCCTCGGGCAGCGCCGCCAGCGCCTCCTCGTCGGGGACCGAGCGCCACAGGAACTCCGGCACCCCCTTCTCGCGCACCCGTCGCAGGCGCGCCGGAACCCCGGCCTTGCGGAAGTATTTCTGCGCCAGCACGTCCGAGGCCACCTGGCTCCAGCCCTCGGGCACCTCCACCGCCTCGTTGCGGAAGACGACCTTGCCGTCCGGGTTGCGAATCTCGCTGGTCGTCAGGGTGAAGGCCAGGGCGCCATAGGCCCCGGTCGCCTCGGTGGTGAACTTGCGCTCGATCTTCATCTCTGCCCCGTGGCTCCTGTCTCTGGCCTGTCCCCTGTCACGGGCACAGAAAGCATCGGCCCCCTGCGCGGTGCCGCAGAGGTTGCAGGTATGACTGCCAACCGATCGCCTGTCCCGTCGCGCCGCCCCGTTCCTTGCGGAATCGTTTTGCGGCGCCCGGTCGAGATTGAATCAAGTCGCGACATCGGGCAACTAGATTTTGTGTCTTATCCCCCGATTTCCGCCAACCCGCCCTACCTGTAGTTGGCAGCGCAACGGTGGAAGGCTCTGTGGACAAACTTCGCGCAAGCTCTGAAGAGCGCCGGAAACCCCTTGTCGCGGGCCGGGTTGGCGGCGGTGGCTCACAACGTGTCGCAACATCCACCGCAGGGGAAAACCGCGGCCCGGCGTGCCCTTGCCAGCGGCATGGCCCTGTCTTACGTTTTCCGTATCGAATGATCCAGAGTAAGAACATGCCCGAGACCGCCACCCTCTCCGCCAAGTTCCAGATCTCGATTCCCAAGGCGATCCGCACCGCCCAGCACTGGGACGCCGGGCAGACCTTCGCCTTCATCCCCAAGGGGACGGGCGTCCTGCTGGTGCCGGTGCCGCGGCGCGAGGCGCTGGCCGGGATCGCCAGGGGCGCCTCGGCGGCCGGCTACCGCGACCGGGCGGATCGCGCCTGATGCGGCTGATCGACACCTCGGCCTGGATCGAATGGCTGATCGGCTCGCCGACCGGCATGGCGGTGGCGGCGCATCTGCCCGAACAGTCCGACTGGCTGGTGCCGACCATGGTGCAGCTCGAACTGGCGAAATGGCTCACCCGCGAGGCGGGCGAGGACAAGGCAGATCAGGTGATCGCCTTCACGCAGCTCTGCCGGGTCGTGGCCCTGGATACCGAGATCGCGCTGGCGGCGGCCGAGGCCTGCCGGCTGCACAGGCTCGCCACCGCCGACGCCATCGTCTTCGCCACCGCCCGCGCGCGGGATGCCGGGCTGATCACCTGCGATGCGCATTTCGACGGGTTGCCGGGCGTGACGCGGGTGGCAAGGATCGGCGCCTGACCCCCGGGGACGCGGCCCCTTGCCCCCGGCCGCCGCCATCCCTTATCGGAAAGGAAAGCACCGGGGGCCCGCCCATGTCCGACATCATCGCCCGCGCCGAGGCCAAGGGGCTGCGCATCACCGACCAGCGGCGGGTGGTGGCGCAGGTGATCGGCGCCGCCGAGGACCACCCGGACGTGGAGGAGCTGCACGCCCGCGCCGTGGCCATCGACCCCCGCATCTCGATCGCCACGGTCTATCGCACGGTGAAGCTTTTCGAGGAGGAGGGCATCCTCGACCGGCTGGAGTTCGGCGACGGCCGCGCGCGCTACGAAGACGCCGACCGCGACCACCACGACCACCTGATCGACGTGACCACCGGCGAGGTGATCGAGTTCGTCGACCCCGAGATCGAGGAATTGCAGGAGCGCATCGCCCGGCGGCTGGGCTACCGGCTTGCGGGCCACCGGCTGGAGCTTTACGGGGTGCCGCTGAAGAAGGGCTGAGGCCCACGCTCCGAGGCCCGAGAATGTCACCCAACCTGCGCGGCATCGTGATGATGACCGTTTCCATGGCGGCCTTCGCGGTGGAGGACGCCTGCATCAAGGCGGCGGCCATGGGGGTGCCCGCGGGGCAGATCCTGATGACCATCGGCGCGGTGGGCGGCCTGGCCTTCCTGATGCTGGCCCGGGCGCAGGGCAACCTCTCGCCCCGGGCGCTTCTCGACCCCACGGTGGTCTGGCGCAACGCGGCCGAGATGCTGGGCACGCTGGGCTTCGTCACCGCGCTGACCATGGTGCCGCTGGCCACGGTGACCGCCATCCTGCAGGCGGGGCCGCTGCTGGTGGTGGCCGGGGCGGCGCTGTTCCTGGGCGAGCGGGTGGGCTGGCGGCGCTGGTCGGCGGTGGCGGTGGGGTTCGCCGGCGTGCTGGTGATCCTGCGGCCGGGGGCCGAGGGGTTCGACCTCGCCACGCTCTGGGCGGTGGCGGGCGTGCTGGGGCTGGCCGTGCGCGACCTGCTGACCCGCCGGCTGCGCCCCGGGCTGCCGACCGCGCTGGTCGCGGCCTCGGCCTTCCTGGCGGTCGCCGGCCTCGGCGCGGTCATGCTGGGGGTGAGCGGAGGGGCCCGGGTGCCCTCCCCCGCGCAGGCGGCGCTGATGGCGGGCGCGGTGGCGGCGGGCTTCGGCGGCTACTGGGCGCTGATCGAGGCCACGCGGGCGGGCGATGTCGCGGTCATCTCGCCCTTCCGCTATGCCCGGCTGGTCTTCGCGCTGATCATCGCCGTGGTGGTCTTCGCCGAACGCCCCGGCCCCGCGGTGCTGATCGGCGCGGCGCTGGTGATGGGCTCGGGCCTTTACACGCTCTACCGCGAGCGGCTGCGGCGCTAGAGCGGGATCGGTTCAAGCGGAATCGTCGGCGGGAAAGGCGCCTCCCCTCCCCGCGTGGGAGGGGATGGGGGAGGGGGCATCCCCGCGCAGCCCCCTTCCCACCCCTCCCTACGAGGGGGTGAACCGATCCGCGCTAGCCGCGCACCCCGCCCTCCGCCGGCGCGGCGGGTTCCGGCGGGTCCTCGCCGCGCTCCTCGGACAGCGCGCCCACGGCCAGGGGCGAGGCGGTGGGGGCCAGCGTCAGGGTGGCGCCCGAGCGGGCGGGGGCGGCGCGGCGGGTCATCCGCCAGCCGGCATAGCCCGCCAGCAGGGCGAACAGCACCCCGATCACCAGGAAGAACCCCGAGGGCCCGACGCTCTCCATGATCCAGCCGGTGGCCAGCGGGCCGAAGATCGCCCCCAGCCCGTTCAGGAACAAGAGGCCCGCCGAGGCCGCCGCCATCTCGTCCCTGCGCATGAAGTCGTTGGTATGGGCGATCAGCAGCGCATAGAGCGGATTGGTCGCCCCGCCCAGCAGGAAGGAGACCACCAGGAGCGCCGCGAAGGGCAGGGGCAGCACCACCGGGGCCAGCATCACCACCGCGCCGGCCGTCGACAGGCCGAGGATCAAGAGCCGCCGGTCCATCCGGTCCGAGGCCACCCCCACCGGATATTGCGTGGCCAGCCCGCCCAGGTACATCACGCCGACGAAGATCGAGATCTCGCGCACCGAAAGCCCGGTCATCGCCCCCCAGACCGAGGACATGCCGAACATCGCCGCGAAGATGCCCCCGGTCAGCAGCATCCCCGCGCAGCCCAGCGGCGAGGTGCGGAACAGCCGCGCCATGCCGATGCGGGCGATGGTGTCGAAGGTGGGCGTGGGGGTGACGCTCAGCAGGATCGGCAGGAAGGCCAGCGAGACCAGCACCGAGGGGATCACGAACAGCTCGAACCCCGCCGGGTCGGCCACGTTCAGCAGCGCCTGCGCCGAGATGATGCCGATCATCTGCACGATCATGTAGGCCGAGAGCGCCTGCCCCCGCGTCTCGTTGGTGGCGGCCGAGTTCAGCCAGCTTTCCGCGGTGACATAGACGCCCGAGAAGCAGAACCCGACCAGCACCCGCATCAGCGCCCAGGCCGCCCAGTCGGGGATCATCGGATAAAGCACCAGGATGGCCGAGATGAGCGAGGCCAGCGCCGCGAAGACCCGCACGTGCCCCACCCGGCGCAGCAGGCCCGGGGTGACCCGGGTGCCGCCCAGGAAGCCCATGAAATAGGCCGACATCACCACCGAGATCTCGAAGGTGGAAAACCCCTCGATCGAGCCGCGGATGCCCAGCAGCGAGCCCTGCACCCCGTTGCCGACCATCAGCAGCATCACGCCCAGCAGAAGCGGCCAGGTGGTCAGCAGCACCCTGAACATCGCCGTCCTCCGCCCTTCCGTTCGCCCCTCGCCCGCGCCCTGTTATCCGCAGCCGCCGCCGGGCGCATCGACGATTGCGACCTTTCCCGGACCCTGCCGCCGCATCGCGGCCCGCGCCCGGCCAAACGGGCGGCGGACACAAACTGTTTCAAAATCGGGAACGCAATTCTCGAATCGACAAATCAGGGTAAAAGAATCGTGCTTAACGTCATTGTCAGGCCCCGGCCCGGACGCCCCGGACCGCGGCGTTCAGTTGGATTATCGGGGGTTCCCATGCAGATCTTCAAGACAGGGGTGCTGGCCTGCGCCGTTTCCTTGGCGGCCCTGAGCAGCGCCGGGGCGGCGACGCTTTCCACCGGGACGGGCGACGGCAGCGTCACCGTCGATGTCTCGCTCTACGGCTCGTTCGGCAGTTCGGCCAACCGCGGCCCGACCTATGAGGGCGCGGGCCTTGCCGTCTTCGATCCCGTCGGCGGCATCGGCCCGGCCTCGACGGTCTTCGAAAGCTTCGTCTACTTCCTCTACGGGCCGACCCGGACCCCGACCGACGGGCTGGTCACGATGCCCGCCACCATCGTCAGCCAGAGCGACACCCAGCTGATCACCAGCTTCAGCATCGGCCTGCTGAACGTCCAGCTGACCCAGCGGCTGCTGGAATCGCTCGACGGCGACGCGCCGGTCGGCGCGGCGCTGAGCCAGGAGTTCCGCATCACCAACGCCGATGTCGCGCTGCACCGCTTCGACATCGTGCGCTACATCGACGGCGACCTCGGCTTCGACGGCTCGATCTCCGACAGCGGCGGGATCATGGGCGTGGGCGCCAACCAGATCCTGTTCGAGACCGACAGCGCCAGCGCCGACGATCCCGGCCGCACCTTCCTGGGCATCACCACCTCGGTGGGCGGGGCGAACGACACGACGCTGCTGCCGCCGCGCAACTATCAGATCTCGCAGTATTCCGGGCTGCGCAGCACGATCCAGGCTGGCGGTCCGCTGGCCAACGTCATCCAGGGCGACACCGACGGCGACGGGTTCATCAACGGATCCTACGACGTGACGATGGCGTTCCAGGATTTCGTCGCCATTCCGGCGGGCGGGACGCTGATCTACACCACCACGACGCTCTGGGGCAACGCGGTGCTGCCCACCCCCGGCAGTTCGGCGGCCCTGCCGCTGCTGCCGGACCGGATCGGCCCCGCGGGCGGGTTCGAGTTCGACATTCCCGCCACGATGTTCGCCGACGGCGCGACGGTCTGGATCGACCCGCCGGTGGCGGTGGGCTATACCTACACGGTCACCGGGGGCGAGTTCGCCTCGGTCGAGCTGCCCGGGCTCGGCATCGTGCCGGATGCGGACGGCGCCTATGTGGTGACCGTGGGCAGCGAGTCCTTCGATGTGACCGCCGGTTCGGTGTTCGACTTCCTGCTTGCGGGCCTGACCGGGGTGACCGAGTTCACCATCACCGGCATCGACCTGGGGCTGGCGCTGGATCCGGCCGATCCGACCGCCTTCCCGGTGGGGATCAGCCTCATCGGCATCACCGCCGACACGATCCTGATCACCCAGACCCCGATCACGCATGATCCGGGACCGGCGCCGATCCCGCTGCCGGCCTCGGCGCTGCTGCTGGGCGCGGGGCTCGGGGCGCTGGGGCTGCTGCGCCGCCGGCGCCGGGCCTGAGCCTGCCGCGATCCGACCCCTCAGGGGCCGCCCGGACCGCCGGGCGGCCCCTTTCCAGCCCCGGAGGACAGGATGCCGAACACCCCCGCCGCCGCCGCGCTTGCGGCCATGCTCGCCGCCACGCCGCTGGCCGCCGCCGATCCCGAGGGGCGCTATGCCGTCGAGGGCGTGGGCGCGCGGCCCTGCTCCGACCTGATCCGGGCGCAGGCGGAGGATCCGCAGCTGGTCGTGGCCTTCGCCGGCTGGACGGCGGGGTTCCTGACCGCGCTGAACGTCACCCAGCCCGGCACCTACGACCTCACCCCCTTCGAGCCGACCGAATTCGTGCTCGCCAAGCTGGCGAAGTATTGCGAGGCCAACCCGCAGGAGCCCTTCGTCAACGCCATGGGCCGCTATGCGGCCGCGCAGGGGCCGCGGCGGCTGGTGGAATACAGCCCGCTGGTGCGGGTGCAGTCGGGCACGCATGGCGTGTTCATCTATGCCAGCCTGCTGGAAGACGTGCGCGCCCGGCTGATCGCCGAGGGCCTGACCCCGCCCGTCGAGGCCGGCAGCTTCGACGGCCGCTTCGCCGAGGCGCTGGGCCGGTTCCAGCAGGCGCAGGGGCTGCCGGTCAGCGGGCTGCCCGATCTGGCGACGCTGAACGCGCTCTATCCCTGATCCGCCACCGCGAAACCCTGCGGGAACAGGATCGAGGCGTCGCCGTAGGAGAAGAAGCGATAGCCTTCGGCGACCGCATGGGCATAGGCCGCAAGCATCCGCTCGCGCCCCATCAGCGCCGAGACCAGCATGAGCAGGGTCGAGCGCGGCAGGTGGAAGTTGGTCATCAGCGCATCCGTCACCCGGAAGCGGTGGCCCGGGTAGATGAAGATGTCGGTGGCGCCCTTCCACGGCTGCACCCGGCCCGAGGCCCCGGCGGTCTCCAGCAGCCGCAGCGCGGTGGTGCCGACCGGGATCACCCTGCCGCCCGCCGCCCTGGTCGCCTCGATCTCGGCGGCGGCGGTGGCACTCACCTCGCCGCGTTCGGCGTGCATCCGGTGGGTGGTCACGTCCTCCACCTTCACCGGCAGGAAGGTGCCGGCACCCACGTGCAGGGTGACATGGGTGAGGCCGACGCCGCGGGCGGCCAGCGCCGCCAGCAGCGGTTCGTCGAAATGCAGCGAGGCGGTGGGGGCGGCCACGGCCCCGGCATGGCGGGCGAAGACGGACTGATAGTCCTGCGCGTCCTGCGCATCCGGCGCGCGGCGGGCGGCGATATAGGGCGGCAGCGGCATGGTGCCGGCCTCGGCCAGCGCGGTCTCGAACGCCTCCCCCTCGCGGTCGAAGGTCAGCCGCAGGTCGGCCTCGCCCCTCTCCGCCACCGTTGCGGTCAGCCCGCCGGCGAAGCGGATCGCCTCGCCCGCGCGCAGCTTGCGCAGCGGCCGGGCCAGCGCGCGCCAGCCGCCCGCGGGGTCGGGCTCGGTCAGGGTGACCTCCACCCGCGCCTCGGCCTCGGCTCGTCTCCGAGTCCCGCTCAGCCGCGCCGGGATCACCCGCGTGTCGTTGAACACCAGCCGGTCGCCGGGGCGCAGGAGCCGCGGCAGGTCGGTCACCGCTAAGTCCGCCAGCCGGTCGGGCCCCACCGCCAGCAGCCGCGCCGAGGAACGCGGGCGCGCCGGGCGGGTGGCGATCAGCGCCTCGGGCAGGTCGAAGTCGAAGTCGGACAGCTGCAAGGCGGGCTCCCGGCGGGTTCGGCCGCCTCCCTACTGCGCGGCGGCGGGCGGGGGAAGGCCGCTCATCGAGCCCTTTCGGGCTCTCTTCGCGGCGCCACCCAGCGAAGAGAGCCGGAAGGCTGGATGAGCGGCCCCCTACCCCGTCTCCCTGATCCGCGGCGGGGGGCGGCGGAAGATCTCGCGGAACATGCCCGGGGTCAGGATCGACAGCGGGTTGACCGAGACGGTGGGGTTCGACGTGGGGCCGGTGACGCGGTAGTTCACCCCGAACAGCCCCTCGCCCCGCCGGGTCAGGATCGCCCCGATGCCGTTGACCAGGTAGAAGGGCGAGATCACCCCCTGCAGGTCCAGCACCCCGCGGTCGGCGTCGTAGATCCCGGCCATCGAGACCCCCATCGAGGCGCCCACCGCCGCGCCGCGCGCGATCTCGACCCCTCGCGAGGTCAGGCGGAAGTCGGTCTCGGCCTCGAGGAACAGCAGGCCCGAGCCGTTCAGCTGCTCCAGGAGCCCGATGATCGAGGCGGCGTTCAGCAGTTCCGCCAGTACCGGGGCGTCGCGCATCCGCACGTTCTTCATCTCGGCCCGGCCGTCGTGGCCGCCGGCGCGGGGGCGCAGCACCAGGCTCAGCTCGCCCCCCCGCGCGTTGGGGAAGAGCCCGGCCGAGGCCAGCACCCCGCCCGCGTCCTGCGAGAGGATCCGCACCGCGGTGCCCGCGGCCTCGGGCGCCACCGTGCCCTGCACCGGGGCGCCGCCGTTCACCCGGGCCTGGAACCTCCCGCCGAAGCCGCCGCGGGTGGAGAAGCTGCCGGAAAGCCCGGTGAGCGCGATGGCCTCGGTCACCCGCAGCCGGTCCAGC
>JBBCJM010000218.1:0-42154 GCA_037190175.1 Paracoccaceae bacterium
GGACCCCCGTGGGATATTTGAAGCTCGAAAGAGAAGCAGGTCGGAACATCTGCTTCGGCCGGCACGGATGCCCCCTTGCCAGCCGGCGGCGGGGCGCGCTACGACTCGGGCTGTCAGGTTCGGGAGAATCCGGCAGGGGCGATCCCTGACGGTGCCGAAGGAGCAACCGCCCCGGTAAACTCTCAGGCGCAAGGGACCGTCCTGGCACTGGAACTCTGGAGAGTGGCCGCCCCTGCGGCCCGCCGAAGGGATAACGATCTCAGGCGCCCCCGAGGGGCAGGGACAGAGGGGGCATCGCACGGGCGGGATCGGCCTGCCCGGATGATGCCGGATCCATCCGGCCGGGGGGATGATGGAACGCACGCCGCTTTACGACCTGCACCTCGCCCGGGGCGCCCGCATGGTGCCCTTCGCGGGCTACGAGATGCCGGTGCAATATCCCTTGGGGATCCTGAAGGAGCATCTGCATTGCCGCGCCGCCGCGGGGCTGTTCGACGTGAGCCACATGGGGCAGGTGATCCTGCGGCCCCTTGGCGGCATGGCGGCGCTGGTGGCCGGCTTCGAGGCGCTGATGCCGGTGGACGTGGCCGGGCTGGCCGGGGGGCGGCAGCGCTATGGCCTGTTCACCAACGAGCAGGGCGGGATCCTCGACGACCTGATGTTCGCCAACAGGGGCGACCATCTGTTCGTGGTGGTGAACGCGGCCTGCAAGGCGGCCGACATCGCCCATATGACCCAGCATCTGGCCGGGGTGGCCGAGGTGGTGCCGGTGACCGACCGCGGGCTGCTGGCCCTGCAGGGGCCGGGGGCCGAGGCGGCGCTGGGGGCGCTGGTGCCCGGGGCGGCGGCGATGCGCTTCATGGACGTGGGGGTGTTTGCGTCCGCCTTCGGGGAACTCTGGATCTCGCGCTCCGGCTATACCGGCGAGGACGGGTTCGAGATCTCGGTGCCCGGGGGGCAGGCGGTCCCCCTGGCCGAGGCGCTGCTGGCCCTGCCGGGGGTGGAGCCCATCGGGCTGGGGGCACGGGACTCGCTGCGGCTGGAGGCCGGGCTCTGCCTCTACGGCCACGACATCGACACCTCCACCTCGCCGGTCGAGGCCGGGCTCGGCTGGGCGATCCAGAAGGCCCGCCGGGCCGGCGGGGCGCGCGAGGGCGGCTTTCCCGGCGCCACGCGGATCCTGCACGAACTGGCCGAGGGGCCGGAGCGCCGCCGCGTGGGCCTTTTGCCCGAGGGCCGGGCGCCGATGCGCGAGGGCACGCCCCTCTTCGACCCCGACGGCACGCCGCTGGGGCAAGTGACCTCCGGCGGCTTCGCCCCCTCGCTCGACCGCCCCGTCGCCATGGGCTATGTCGCCGCCGCCCATGCCGCCCCGGGCACCCCGCTGATGGGCGAGGTGCGGGGCAAGCGGCTGCCCGTCGCCATCGCCGAGCTTCCCTTCCGCCCCTCCACCTTCAAACGCTGAGGCACCGATGAAATACACCAAGGAACACGAATGGCTGCGGGTCGAGGGCGATCTGGTGGTCGTGGGCATCACCGAACACGCGGCCGAGCAGCTGGGCGACGTGGTCTTCGTGGAACTGCCGGAGATCGAGACGATGGTGGCCGCGGGCGACGAGGTCTGCGTGATCGAGAGCGTCAAGGCGGCCTCGGACATCCTGGCCCCGGTGGATGGCGAGATCGTGGCGGTGAACCCCAAGCTGGTCGAGAACCCCGGGCTGGTGAACCAGGACCCCACCGGCGCCGCCTGGTTCTTCAAGCTGGCGGTCGAGGATCTGTCGGTGCTGGACGAGTTCATGGACGAGGACGAGTACAAGGACATGATCGGCTGACGGCCGGGCTCACCGCCCCCGGCGATCCTGGAAGAAAATTGCAAATTCCTTCCAAGGAGTTTGCCTTGCCCTGCGAGCGAGCCCATGACCTTCACCCCCACCGACTACAACCCCTACGACTTCGCCAACCGCCGCCATATCGGCCCCTCGCCGGCCGAGATGGAGGAGATGCTGAAGGCGGTGGGCACGCCCTCGCTGGAGGCGCTGATCGCCGAGACGGTGCCGGCCTCGATCCGGCAGCAGGCGGCGCTGGACTGGGCGCCTTTGGCCGAGCACGAGCTTCTCCAGCGGATGGAGGAGGTGGCCCGGAAGAACCGGGTGATGACCAGCCTGATCGGGCAGGGTTACTACGGCACGGTAACTCCGCCCGCCATCCAGCGGAATATCCTGGAAAATCCGGCCTGGTACACCGCCTATACGCCCTATCAGCCCGAGATCGCGCAGGGCAGGCTGGAGGCGCTGCTGAACTATCAGACCATGGTCTGCGACCTGACGGGGCTCGACATCGCCAATGCCTCGCTGCTCGATGAGGCCACCGCGGCGGCCGAGGCGATGACCATGGCCGAGCGCAGCGCGAAGTCCAAGGCGCGCGGGTTCTTCGTCGACCGCAACTGCCATCCGCAGACCGTGGCGGTGATCCGCACCCGGGCGCAGCCGCTGGGGATCGAGGTGATCCTGGGCGACCCCGAGGCGCTGGAGCCGGAAAAGGTCTTCGGCGCCATCCTGCAATACCCCGGCACCTATGGCCATGTGACCGACTTCACCGCGGTGATCGAGCGGCTGCACGGGGCCAAGGCGCTGGCGGTGGTGGCGACCGACCTGCTGGCCCTGTGCCTGCTGAAGGAACCGGCCGCGATGGGGGCCGACATCGCCATCGGCTCGTCGCAACGCTTCGGGGTGCCGATGGGCTATGGCGGCCCGCACGCCGCCTTCATGGCCTGCCGCGACGAGTTCAAGCGGTCGATGCCGGGGCGGATCGTGGGCGTCTCCATCGACGCGCGGGGGAACAAGGCGTACCGGCTGTCGCTCCAGACCCGCGAGCAGCATATCCGGCGGGAGAAGGCGACCTCCAACGTCTGCACTGCGCAGGCTTTGCTGGCGGTCATGGCCAGCATGTATGCGGTGTTCCACGGGCCGAAGGGGCTGCGGGCGATTGCCGAGCGGGTGCATTTCCTGACCAACCGGCTGGCGCGGGCCTTGAAGGCCGCGGGGGCGAAGGTCTCGCCCAAGGCGTTCTTCGATACGATCACGGTCGAGGTGGGCGTGGGGCAGGCGGGGATCCTGGCCGCCGCCCGGGCCGAGGGGCTGAACTTCCGCAAGGTGGGCACCGACCGGGTGGGGATCAGCCTGGACGAGACCTCGGACGAGCGGGTGCTGATCCGCGTCCTGCGCGCCTTCGGGATCGAGGGGGTGCCGCCGCACCGGGCGACTTTAGGCTTCCCCGAGGCGATGCTGCGGACCAGCGACTACCTGACCCATCCGGTGTTCCAGATGAACCGGGCGGAGTCGGAGATGATGCGCTACATGCGCCGGCTCTCCGACCGCGACCTGGCGCTGGACCGGGCGATGATCCCGCTGGGCAGTTGCACCATGAAGCTGAACGCGGCGGCCGAGATGATGCCCATCACCTGGCCCGAGTTCGGCTCCTTGCACCCCTTCGTGCCCCGCGACCAGGCCGCGGGCTATGCCGAGGCCATCGGCGATCTGGAGGCGAAGCTCTGCCAGATCACCGGCTATGACGCCTTCTCGATGCAGCCCAATTCGGGGGCGCAGGGGGAATATGCCGGGCTGCTGACCATCCAGGCGTATCACCGCGCGCAGGGGCAGGGGCACCGCGACATCTGCCTGATCCCGGTTTCGGCCCATGGCACCAACCCGGCAAGTGCGCAGATGGCCGGGATGAAGGTGGTGCCGGTGAAGTCGGCCCCCAACGGCGACGTGGATCTGGAGGACTTCAGGGCCAAGGCGACGGAGGCCGGCGAGCGGCTGGCCGCCTGCATGATCACCTATCCGTCGACGCATGGGGTGTTCGAGGAGACGGTGAAGGAAGTCTGCCGGATCACCCACGACCACGGCGGGCAGGTCTATATCGACGGCGCCAACATGAACGCGCTGGTCGGGCTGGTGAAGCCGGGCGAGATCGGCGGCGACGTGAGCCACCTGAACCTGCACAAGACCTTCGCCATCCCGCACGGCGGCGGCGGCCCCGGCATGGGCCCCATCGGGGTGCGCGCGCATCTGGCGCCGTTCCTGCCGGGGCATCCCGAGACCGGCGGTGAGGAAGGCCCCGTGTCTGCGGCGCCCTGGGGCTCGGCCTCGATCCTGCTGATCTCCTGGGCCTATTGCCTGATGATGGGCGGGCCGGGGCTGACGCAGGCCACCCGGGTGGCGATCCTGAACGCCAACTACGTGGCGGCGCGGCTGAAGGGGGCCTATCCGATCCTCTTCATGGGCAACCGCGGCCGGGTGGCGCATGAATGCATCCTGGACACCCGCCCCTTCGCCGAGGCCGGGGTGACGGTGGACGACATCGCCAAGCGGCTGATCGACAACGGCTTCCACGCGCCGACCATGAGCTGGCCGGTGGCCGGCACCCTGATGGTGGAACCCACCGAGAGCGAGACCAGGGCCGAGATCGACCGCTTCGTCACCGCCATGCTGGCGATCCGCGAGGAGATCGCGGCGGTGGAAAGGGGCGAGATCGCGCCCGAGGATTCGCCGCTGCGCCACGCCCCCCATACGGTGGAGGATCTGGTGGCCGACTGGGACCGCAGGTACCCCCGCGAACAGGGCTGCTTCCCGCCGGGCTCTTTCCGGGTCGACAAGTACTGGCCCCCCGTGGGCCGGGTCGACAACGTCTGGGGCGACCGCAACCTCACCTGCATCTGCCCGCCGGTGGAAGCCTACGCCCAGGCGGCGGAGTAGGGGATGGCGGGGCGGGATGAATCCCGCCTACGGCCCGTAGGGCGGGGTTCACCCCGCCTCCACCGCCCTCCCCCGCCGCGCGGGAGATCCCCCGGAGCCTCGCTTGACAATCCCCCCGCCATGGGCCAAATCACCCGCGCGGATGGGGCAGTAGCTCAGTTGGGAGAGCGTATCGTTCGCAATGATAAGGTCAGGGGTTCGATCCCCCTCTGCTCCACCAATCCAGCCTGACAATCGACGATCCCGGACCGGCCTTCGTGCCGGGGGGCGCTACTTTTTCTTCTTCTTGCAGGCCTCTTGCAGGTCTTCGATCAGTTCCTCGAAGTCGTTCTTCAGGCCCAGTTCGCCTTCCTCGATCAGCGCAACCCTGACCGGCGGGCGGTAGAAGTCTTCGGCCTGGCTGGCCAGATCGCAGGGATCGCCCCCCTTCTTCTGTAGCTTCACCAGTTCCTTGTACTTCTTCTCGGCCGCCGCCACGTGCTTGTTCGTCGCCATCCCGCCCTCCTTGCCGGCATCCGGCCGCGGGCCTTTTCCCCCGGGGCCGCGGCCAGAGTAGCCGGGCGCCGCCCCGGCGCCAGTGGTCTTTTCCGGCAGTCGGGGGCTCAGCCCGGCAGCGCCTTCCGCAGGGCGTCGAAGGACTTCAGCACCTTCAGCAGATCCTGCAACTGCGACAGCGGCACCATGTTCGGGCCGTCGGAGGGGGCCTGGTCGGGGTCGTCGTGGGTCTCGATGAACACCCCGGCCACCCCCACCGCCACCGCGGCCCGGGCCAGCACCGGCACGAATTCGCGCTGCCCGCCCGAGGAGGTGCCCTGGCCCCCCGGCTGCTGCACCGAATGGGTGGCGTCGAAGATCACCGGGGCGCCGGTCGCGGCCATCACCGGCAGGCCGCGGAAGTCGGTCACCAGGGTGTTGTAGCCGAAGCTGACCCCCCGCTCGGTCAGCAGCACATCGGGATTGCCCGAGCCGGTGATCTTGGCCACCACGTTGGCCATGTCCCAGGGCGCGAGGAACTGGCCCTTCTTCACGTTCACCACCCGGCCGGTCCGCGCCGCGGCGACCAGCAGGTCGGTCTGCCGGCAGAGGAAGGCGGGGATCTGCAGGATGTCCACCGCCTCGGCCACCGGGGCGCAATGGGCGGGCTCGTGCACGTCGGTCAGCACCGGCAGGCCGTGCACCGCCCGGATCTCGGCGAAGACCTCCAGCGCCGCGGCCATGCCGATGCCGCGCCGGCCGGACAGGCTGGTGCGGTTGGCCTTGTCGTAGCTGGCCTTGAACACCGCCTTCACCCCGGCGGCCCCGGTGATCTCGGCAATCGCCGCGGCCATCATCAGCGCATGCTCGCGGCTTTCCATCTGGCAGGGGCCGAGGATGAAGGCGACCGGCGCGTCGTTGGCGAAGGTCACCCCGCCCAGGGTGACGCGGGGGTTGGGGGTCATGACGAGACCTCCGGATCGGGGGCGGAGAGGAAGACCTCGACCGTCTCGGCGAATTCCGCGGGCTTGTCGGCGTGCAGCCAGTGGCCGGCCCCGGGGATGCGGGCGTGCCGCGCGGTGGGGAACAGGTCGCGGATGGCGGGGCGATGCTCGGGGCGGACGTAAGTGCTTTCCGCTCCGGCCAGGAACAGCGCGGGGTGGTCGAAGCGCCCCGTCAGCTCGGGCCAGCCGGTGATATGCTCCATCTCGGCCTCCAGCACGTCGAGGTTCAGCCGCCAGCGCGGTCCGCCCCTGGCCTTCAGGTCCAGCGATTGCAGGAAGAAGGCGCGCAGGCCCGGGTCGGGCACCGAGAGCGCCAGCCGGCGGTCGGCCTCGGCCCGGGTGGTCAGGCCGGCAAGGTCCAGCCCCCGCATGGCGGCGATATGCGGGCGCTGGTCGTGGTCATAGGCCACAGGGGCGATGTCGGCCACCACCAGCCGGCGGATCAGGTCGGGCCGCACCACCGCCAGCACCATCGCCGCCTTGCCGCCCATCGAATGGCCCAAGAGGTCCACCGCCCGCCCCTCGGCCACGATCAGCTCGGCCAGGTCGCCGGCCAGTTCGGGATAGCGGTGGGTCGGGGTCCAGGGGCTCTCGCCGTGGTTGCGGTGGTCGACCGCGATCACCTCGCGGGTGGCGGCCAGCCGGCGGGCGATGGCGCCCCAGTTGCGGGCCGAGCCGAACAGCCCATGCGCGATGACCAGCGGCGGGCGGGCGGTCCGGGTGGCGGCGGGGTGGCGGATCGCGTTCAGCATGGCCCCTGTTCTAGGCCCCCGGGGCCGCACATGCCAGAGCCGTTGCGGCGGCGGTTGCGCCCGCCTAAGCTGCGCCCGGCAAGGGCAGGGACGGGGCAGCATGGGCGCGATGGCGATACAGCAGATGGCGGACCGGCTGGCGGCGCTGATGGAGGAACGGCTGCGCATCCGCGGCGCGGGGCTGGAGGCCAAGCTGAGGAAGGGCGGCCGGATGCTGCCGCGCCATGTGCGGGCGGCGGCGGCCCGGCTGGCCGAGGCCGCGGCGATGGCGCAGAACCCCAAGCTTTACCTCACCCTGGACCAGGAAAGGGTGGCCGCCGACTATGACCTCTGCCTGCGCCACCTCTCGGGGCTGAACCTCTGGGACCGGCGCAAGGCCATGTTGCTGAACTGGCTGGCCTCGATGGTCCTCACCCTGGCGGTGGTGGCGGCGCTGGTCTTCGTGGTGCTGCGCTGGCGGGGGCTGGTCTAGCGGCGCGGGGCCCAGGGCGCCGGGCGGCTGCGGTCGAAGCGGTAGAAGAGGTTGGGCTCCGACACCAGATAGATCGCCCCGTCCGGGCCGATGGCCACGCCCTCGGCCTGCGGGACGGCGCGGTCCAGCCCGTGCCAGCCGCGCCAGAGCGGCATCAGGCTGACCGCCTCGCCGGCCGGCGAATATTCCGCCAGCGCCGAGGTCTCGTGGCTGAGGAGCAGCAGGTTGCCGGTGGGGTCGTGCACGGTCAGCGAGGACAGATCCGCCACCGCATGGCCCAGCGCCGAGGCCGGGCGCCATTCCCGCACGGTGACGCCCAGCCCCCGGCCCCCGACCGCGGCGTCCAGCCCGCCGATCGACAGCACCCGCACCGGCCACATCTCCTGCGCCAGCATCAGCCGGCCGGCGCGCTGGTCCCAGGACACGCCTTCGAAACCCATGTTGTCGAAGGCGCCGAGGTCCAGCGTCAGGAAGGGCTGGGCGTCCAGGTCGATTTCGGCGGTGTCGGGGCCGATCTCGACCCAGGACAGGCGATGCCGTCCCTCGTCCACCACGATGAAGCGGTCGCCCTCGACATGGGTGATGCCTTCCACATCCGCGGCCCCGGTCAGCGCGATGCGGCGGATCAGCCGGCCGTCGGCCGAGATCTCGGCCAGTTCCGGCGGACGGTTGATCGCGGTGAAGAGCGTGCCGGTGTCGGCGCTGAAGGTGAGGCCCGAGACGTTCTGGTCGAGCCCCGCGATGGGCCGCGCCTCGATCCCCGCGCGGTAGAAGGGCAGCCACAGCCCGCGTTCCTGCCACTCGGCCCCGGCGCCCCGCATGGCCAGCGCGTGCAGCCCCAGCCCGACCAGCCCCCTCGCCCAGGCCAGCGCGCCGAGGACCAGCGCGAGCGCCAATGCCCAGCGCAGCCAGCGACGGCGGCGGGGAACGGGGGCAAGGACGGCGGTCATCCGGCCCCCGCGGTTCGATCAAGGCAAGTTTCGGCTACGAATGCCAACTTTCACCCTGTGGACAGATTGCAGGATCACAAGGACGGATAGAGCGGATACCGGGCGCAGAGCGCCGCGACCTCGGCCTTCACCGCCGCTTCCACCGCGCCGTTGCCCGCCTCGCCGTTCGCCGCCAGCCCGTCGACCACCTGCACGATCCAGCGGGCGATCTGGCGGAACTCGGGCTCGCCGAAGCCGCGGGTGGTGCCGGCGGGGGCGCCCAGGCGGATGCCGCTGGTCACGAAGGGTTTTTCGGGGTCGAAGGGCACGCCGTTCTTGTTGCAGGTGATATGCGCCCGGCCCAGGGCGGCCTCGGCGGCCTTGCCGGTGACCTTCTTGGGCCGCAGGTCGGCCAGGCACAGGTGGTTGTCGGTGCCGCCCGACACGATGTCGATGCCGCCCTTCATCAGCTCGTCCGCCATGGCGGCGGCATTGGCCTTCACCTGCCGGGCATAGTCCTTGAACTCCGGCCGCAGGGCCTCGCCAAAGGCCACCGCCTTGGCCGCGATCACATGCATCAGCGGGCCGCCCTGCAGCCCGGGGAAGACCGCAGAGTTGATCTTCTTCGCCATCTCCTCGTTGTTGGTCAGGATCATCCCCCCGCGGGGGCCGCGCAGCGACTTGTGGGTGGTGGTGGTCACCACATGGGCATGGGGCAGGGGCGAGGCATGGACGCCGCCGGCCACCAGGCCCGCGATATGCGCCATGTCGACCATCAGCCAGGCCCCGATCTCGTCGGCGATGGCGCGGAAGGCCGCCCAGTCCCATTCCCGGGAATAGGCGGTGCCGCCGGCCAGGATCAGCTTCGGCCGGTGCTCCAGCGCCTTGGCGCGCACGTCCTCCATGTCCAGCCGCTGGTCCTGCTGGCGGACGCCATAGGAGACCACCTTGAACCACTTGCCCGACATGTTGACCGGCGAGCCATGGGTCAGGTGGCCGCCCGAATTGAGGTCCAGCCCCATGAAGGTGTCGCCGGGCTGGAGCAGCGCCAGGAACACCGCCTGGTTCATCTGCGACCCGGAGTTGGGCTGCACATTGGCGAAGCGGCAGTCGAACAGCTGCTTCGCCCGCTCGATGGCCAGTGTCTCGGCCACGTCCACGAACTGGCAGCCGCCATAGTAGCGCTTGCCCGGGTAACCTTCGGCGTATTTGTTGGTCAGCACGGAACCCTGGGCCTGCAACACCGCCAGCGAGACGATGTTCTCCGATGCGATCAGCTCGATCTCGTCGCGCTGGCGGCCCAATTCGGCGGTCACGGCGGCGGCGAGGTCGGGGTCGCGGCTGGCAAGGCTCTCGGTGAAGAAGCCGGGGTCGCGGTGGGCTGCGGTCATGGCGGTCTCCTGCGGGGGGTTGCGTTCCCATAGACGAGGCCGGGCGGCGGCGGAAGGGCGGAAAGTGCCGCAAGGGCGAAGGGGTTGCGCCCGCACCGCCCGGGGGGCAAGACTGCGCGCGGTGGCCGGGGGGAGAGACCGAATGCGCATCGCCTTTCTGGCCAGTCCGGTGCCCGCGGCGCAGGCCGCGCTGGCGGCGCTGACCGCCCGGCACGGGCAATCTGACCCCGAGGGGGCAGAGGTGATCGTGGCGCTGGGCGGCGACGGCTTCATGCTCCAGACCCTGACCGGGCACAGGGGCCTGCCGGTCTACGGGATGAACTGCGGCACGGTGGGGTTCCTGATGAACTCCTACAGCGCCGAGGGGCTGGAGGAGCGGATCGCCGCGGCGCAGGAAGAGGTGCTGAACCCGCTGGCCATGCAGGCCGAGGCGGCGGACGGGACCTTGCACGAGGCGCTGGCGATCAACGAGGTGAGCCTGCTGCGCGCCGGCCCGCAGGCGGCCAAGCTGCGCATCCTGATCGACGGGCGCGAGCGGCTGGCGGAGCTGGTCTGCGACGGGGCGCTGGTGGCGACGCCCGCGGGCTCCACCGCCTACAACTATTCCGCGCACGGGCCGATCCTGCCGATAGGCTCCGCGGTGCTGGCGCTGACCGCGGTGGCGGCCTTCCGCCCCCGGCGCTGGCGCGGGGCGCTGCTGCCGCAATCCGCCGAGGTGCGCTTCGAGGTGCTGGAGCCCGAGAAACGCCCGGTGATGGCCGATGCCGACAGCCGCCAGTCGGTGCGCCGGGTGCGGGCGGTGACCGTGCGCTCGCAGGAGGACGTGCGCCACCGCATCCTGTTCGACCCCGGGCACGGGCTGGACGAGCGGCTGATCCGGGAACAGTTCGTGTAGTCAGGGCGCGATCACCCGCACGGTGGGGAAATAGGTCTCGTACCGGCCCCTGTCCCGCGTCAGCAGCCCATGGCCGCGCACCGCCGCATGGGCGCCGATGTAGAAATCCGGCAGCGGCGAGGATCGCGCCCCGCCCCGGCGGCGATAGGCCAGCCAGGCCTTGCCGGCCAGGAATCCTGCCTCCCAGGGCAGGTCTTCGCGATGGAACAGGGAAGCGGGCAGCAGCCGGTCGAGATCCTCGATGCGGCTGAAGGCGACCGAGACTTCGGCGTAGATCAGCGGGTTGATCAGCAGTTGCCGCCCCCGGCCGACACGCCCCAGCGCCTCGGCCGACCATTCGCCCCAGGCCGGATCGTCCGTGGCGATGTCGATCAGGATGTTCGCGTCGACCAGGACAGCCGGCATCACCCGGCGCCGCGGGTCAGCGCCATGATGCTTTCCGTCGTCATGCCCGTATCGGCCTTGCCGCGCAGGCGGGCGATGGCGGCGGCCAGCGCCGGATCGGCGGGCTGCTCGCGGCGGCGGGCGACGCGCACCACCCCGTCGTCGCCGATGGTGAACTCCAATTCGGTGCCGGGCAGGAAGCCCGCGCGTTCCCGGATCGCCTGCGGGATGGTGACCTGGCCCTTGCTGGTGATGCGCATGACGCCCTCCGGTATTACCGGCAATGTAATACCGAAGGGCCGGGGAGGCAACGCTACGGCTCCGGCCGGTAGCCGGCGAAGGCTTCCGCGGCCTCGGCGATCTCGGCCTCGGTCAGCAGCACCGGGCCGCCGAGGGGGGCCGAGAGCACCACCTGCCGGGCCAGTTCCTCCATCTCCAGGGCCAGCCATTCGGCGCGGGCCAGCGTGGCGGCGGCGGTGACCATGCCGTGGTTGGCCAGCAGGCAGCCGAGCCGGCCCTGCATCGCCTGCACCGCGGCCTCCGACAGTGCGGCGGACCCATAGCGCGCATAGGGGGCGAGCCGGATCTCCGGCCCCCCGAAGGCCGCGATCATGTAATGCGCCGGCGGGATCGGGCGGCGGGCCACGGCCAGGACGGTGCAGTAGGGCGCATGGGTGTGGACCACCGCGTTCAGCTCCGGCCGCGCCCGGTAGAGGTCGCGGTGCAGCCGCCATTCGGAGGAGGGCTTCAGCGGCCCGTCCCACCCCCCCTCGCCGGAGAGCGGCATCAGGGCGATCTGCCCCGCCTCCAGCGCCTCGGCCGGCACAGCCGAGGGGGTGATCAGCATCGCCTCGCCCACCCGCACCGAGACATTGCCCGAGGCGCCGCGGTTCAGCCCCGCCGCGGCCAGCCGGCGGACGCAGGCGGCAATCTCGTCCCTCATCCCGCCCGCTCCGGGAACAGGCCCGCCAGCCCCCCGGCGGCGCAGAGCCCGCGTTCGGTGATGAAGCCGGTGACCAGCCGGGCCGGCGTCACGTCGAAGGCGGGGTTGGCGGCGGGCGTGGCGGCGGGGCTGATGCGCACCGTGGTCACGCCGGCGGGGCCGAGGCCCGTGACATGGGTCACCTCCTCCTGATCCCGTTCCTCGATGGGGATGGCGAGGCCGTCCTTGAGCGTCCAGTCGATGGTGGGGGAGGGCAGCGCGACGTGGAAGGGCACGCCGCAGTCGGCCGCCGCCAGCGCCTTCAGATAGGTGCCGATCTTGTTGGCCACGTCGCCGGTGGCGGTCACCCGGTCGGTGCCGGTGATGACGATATCCACCTCGCCCCGCTGCATCAGGTGGCCGCCGGCATTGTCCACCACCAGCGCGTGCGGGATGCCGGCGCCGGCCAGTTCCCAGGCGGTCAGCGCCGCGCCCTGGTTGCGGGGGCGGGTCTCGTCCACCCAGACATGCAGGGGAATGCCCGCCTCCTGCGCCTTGTAGAGCGGCGCGGTGGCGGTGCCCCAGTCCACCGTGGCCAGCCAGCCGGCGTTGCAATGGGTCAGCACCCGGACCGGGCCACCCCGCGCTTCCGCCACCTGCCGGATCAGCGTCAGGCCGTGGTCCCCGATCGCCGCGTTGATCGCCACGTCCTCGTCGCAGATCGCCTGCGCGCGGGCGGCGGCGGCCTCGGCCCGGTCCCCGGCGGGCAGGGGTTCCAGCGCCGCGGCCATCCGCTCCAGCGCCCAGCGCAGGTTCACCGCGGTGGGCCGGGTGGCGGCCAGCATGGCGGCGGCCCTGTCCAGCCCGTGCGGATCCGCGCGCAGCGCCAGGGTGAGGCCCCAGGCCGCGGTGGCCCCGATCAGCGGCGCGCCGCGCACCCACATCTCGCGGATTGCCCGGGCCGCGGTTTCGGCGCTGTCCAGCGTGACCGCCACGAAGTCATGCGGCAGCCGGCGCTGGTCGATCACCCGCACCGCGCCCGCCTCGACCCAGATCGAGCGATAGTGCCGCCCCTCTACCCGCATCCCCGGCCTCCGTTTCGGGGCAGCATGACCGGGCGCGGTCCCGGCGGCAAGCGCCCGGCATCCCGGACCCCGCGACCCCCCGCACCCTTGACTTGCCCCCGGCCGCCCGGCACCTGTATGCGCCTCGGCCAAGACCAACGGAGTGCCCGCGCCCATGTCCATCCCCCAATCCGGCGGCGGGCCGATCGAGTCGTTCGCGCAGCTGGCCGACTACATGGCGGCCGGCTGCAAGCCCGCCTCGGCCTTCCGCCTGGGCACCGAGCACGAGAAGTTCGGCTGGCTGACCGACAGCGGCGCGCCGCTGCCCTATGACGGACCCCGCTCGATCAGCGTGCTGTTCCAGGGGCTTGCCGAGAGGTTCGGCTGGCTGCCGGTCCTCGAGCAGGAGCGTGTGATCGGCCTCACCCGCAACGGCGCCAACATCAGCCTGGAGCCCGGGGGGCAGTTCGAGCTGTCCGGCGCGCCGCTGGCCTCGGTGAACGAGACCGCGGCGGAGCTCGACAACCATCTGGACGAGCTTCGCCAGATCGCCGCGCCGCTGGGGATCGGCTTCTTCGGCATGGGGGCGGCGCCCGTCTGGCGGCACGAGGACATGCCGGTGATGCCTAAGGGGCGCTACCGGCTGATGACCGAATACATGGGCCGCGTGGGCACCCACGGCACCCAGATGATGTACCGCACCTCGACCGTGCAGGTGAACCTGGACTTCGGCTCCGAGGCCGACATGGTGCTGAAGCTGCGGGTGGCGCTGGCCCTGCAGCCGGTGGCGACCGCGCTCTTCGCCTCTTCCCCCTTCTTCGAGGGGCGCGAGAACGGGCATCGGTCCTGGCGCAGCCGGATCTGGCGGGGGCTGGACGACAGCCGCACCGGGATGCTGCCCTGGGTCTTCGAGGCGGGCATGGGGTTCCAGCGGTACGTGGACTGGGTGCTGGACGTGCCGATGTACTTCGTCTACCGCGACGGCGCCTATCTCGACGCCCGCGGCCAGAGCTTCCGCGATTTCCTGGCCGGGCGGCTGCCGGCGCTGCCGGGCGAGAAGCCCACGCTCAGCGACTGGGCCGACCACATGACCACCGTGTTCCCCGAGGCGCGGGTGAAGCGGTATATCGAGATGCGGGGGGCCGATGCCGGCCCGCGCGACCACCTGGTGGCGCTGCCGGCCTTCTGGACCGGGATCATGTACCACCCGCCCGCGCTGGAGGCCGCCTGGGATCTGGTGAAGGGGCTTTCCGCCGAAACCCGCGAGGGGCTGCGGGTGGCGGCTTCCGAACGGGCGCTGGCGGGCGGGGCCGGCGGCCTGCGGCTCATCGACCTGGCCCGGCAGGCGGTGGCGCTGGCGGATCAGGGCCTGCGCGCCCGGGGGCTTCAGGAGGAACGCTGGCTCGCGCCGCTGCACGCGCGGGTGGAACGCGGCGCCTCGCTGGCCGACGACCTCCTGGCCCGCGCCCATGGCCCATGGGGGGGCGACCTGACGCGCGCCTATGCCGAGCTTGCGCTCTGAGGGCCATGAACTGCACCTGGGGGGCGCGGCGCTGGTCCTGCTGCCCTCCGGCGGGCTCTGGTGGGCCGCGGCGCGGACCTATGCGGCGGGCGACCTGCATCTGGGCCGCTCCGGCCGGCTGGCCCGGCGGGGCGGCGCGCTGCTGCCGCCCTACGAGACCGAGGCGACGCTGGAGCGGCTGGACGCCGATATCTCCGCCCTGTCTCCCGCAAGGGTGATCTGCCTGGGCGACACCTTCGACGACAACGCCGCCGAGGCCGAACTGGCCGAGGCGCACCGGCTGTGGCTGGCCCGGCTGATGGCGGGGCGGGAATGGATCTGGATCGCCGGCAACCACGACCCCGGGCCGCTGTCGCTGGGGGGCAGCCACTTGGCCGAATGGCGCGCCGGGGGGCTCTGCTTCCGCCACATCGCCGATCCGGGCTGCGGCGAGGCCGAGATCTCCGGCCACTACCACCCCCGCGCCCGGCTGCCCGGCGCGGCGCGGCCGGCCTTCGTGACCGACGGGCGGCGGCTGATCCTGCCGGCCTTCGGCGCCTATACCGGCGGGATGGCAGCCGACGCGCCCGAGATCGCCGGGCTGATGGGGCCGGCCGCGGTGGCGGTGATGGTGGGGGCGCCGATGCTGCGGCTGCCCCTGCGGCGCGACCCCGACCTGCGCAGGGGCCGGCGATGACCGACATCGACCGCCGCATCCGCGAGAGCTTCGCCCGCCAGACGCTGATGGCGACGCTGGGGGCCGAGGTGGTCCGCGTGGCCGCGGGCGAGGTGGAGATCGCCGCCCCCATCCTGCCCGGCGCCCGCCAGCAGCACGGCGCCGGCCACGGCGGGCTGACCTTCGCCTTGGCCGACACCGCCGCCGGCTATGCCGCGCTGACCCTGATGCCCGAGGGGCGCGAGGTGATGCCGGCCGAGGCCAAGAGCAACCTGATGGCGCCCGCCCGCGGCGAACGCCTGATCGCCCGCGGCCGGGTGGCCCGCGCCGGCCGCCGGCTGGTGGTGGTGACCGCCGAGGTGGTGGCGCTGGAGGACGGCCGCGAGACCGCGGTGGCGCTGATGCAGGGCACGATGGTGGCGGTGGACCCGGGCTGACGCGCCTCAGAGGCTGGCGGTATCCAGCCAGATCGTCACCGGCCCGTCGTTGGTCAGGCTCACCGCCATGTCGGCGCCGAACTCGCCCAACGCGGTGGGCACGCCCAGCGCCCCGAGCGCCGCGGCGAAGCGGCGCCACAGCGCCTCGCCCTCCGCCGGCGGGGCGGCGGTGGAAAAGCCGGGGCGGTTGCCGCGCAGGTCGGCGGCGAGCGTGAACTGGCTGACCACCAGTGCCGCCCCGCCGGTATCCAGCACCGAGCGGTTCATCTTGCCCGCCCCGTCGCGGAAGATGCGCAGTTTCGCGATTTTGGCGGCCAGCCGCTCCGCCTCGGCCTCGCCGTCGCCCGCCATGGCGCAGAGCAGGATCATGAGCCCGGGGCCGATGGCGCCGACCTCGCGCCCCGCCACCGCCACCCGGGCGGCGGAGACGCGCTGGACCACCGCCCTCACAGCTCCTGCGCCCAGGGCGGGTTGGCGCCGGGGCGGCTGACGGTGACCGCCGCGGCCCTCGTGCCCAGGCTCAGCGCCGCGTCGATGGCGGCATCGGGCAGGGCGGCCAGCGCGGGCTTCGTCAGGCAGCCCGCGCGGTGCAGCGCGGCCAGCGCGCCGGCGTTGAAGGTGTCGCCCGCGCCCACGGTATCGGCCACCGTCACCTTCGTCGCGGCCTTGAGCCGGTCCTGCGTGGCGGTGATGCCGCGCGCGCCCTTGGCGCCCTCGGTCACCAGCACCAGCTTCGGCCCCCGCGCCAGCAGCCCGCGGGCCAGCGCCGCGACCTCTCCCGGCCCCTCCAGCCAGTGCAGATCCTCGTCGGACAGCTTCACGATGTCGGCCCGGGCCAGCATCCCGTCGATCCGGGCGCGATAGGCGGGCTCGTCGGTGATGAACCCGGGGCGGATGTTGGGGTCCAGCATGGTGACCCGCACCCCCGCCTCGCGCGCCATCAGCGCGGCATAGGTGGAGGCCGCGGGGTCGTTCACCAGGCTGATGCCGCCGAAGAACAGCGCCTGCACGCCCTCGGGCAGCGCCGGCAGGTCCTGCGCCGACAGCATCCTCCCCGCGGTATTCTCGTCATAGAAGGCATAGCTCGCCTGCCCCTCGACCAGCGTCACGAAGGCCAGCGTGGTGGGCCGGGCGGAGCGGGCGCAGAGCGAGGTGTCGACCTGCGAGGCCGCCAGCGTGCGCTCCAGCATCGCCCCGAAGAGGTCGGTCGAGAGCCCCGAGAAGAACCCTGCCGGCGCGCCCAGCCGCCCCAGCGCGATGGCGGTGTTGAAGACCGCGCCGCCGGCTTGGGGGGCGAATGCAGGCTCGCCCGCCGCCGTTTCCCGCGGCAGCATGTCGATCAGCGCCTCGCCGCAGCAGAGAATCATGACGCTCCCCCCGTTTCGGGCGATGTTAGCGCCAGCGGCGGCGGCCTGCCACGGGGGCTCAGCCCGCCGCCTTCGCCGCCGCGCGGCCGGCGCGTGCGGTCGCCGGGACGGCCATCAGGCGGGCCGCCATGGCGCGGGCGGCGGCGCGCAGGTCGTCGCCGCGGCGGGCCAGCGCCCGGGTGGCCATGGTCACCGCCTTGGCCACATGCGGGCGGGAATCGGCGGCCGCGGCCTCGACAAGCGCCAGGGCATCAGTGAACCGGGCCGGGGGCGCGGCCCTGTCGTGCAGCGCAAGGGCCTAGATCAGCGCCAGCCCGGACCGGCGGACATAGAGCCGCCCGTCGCCGCACCAGGGGCCGATGCGGCCCCAGGCATGGGGCGCGCGGTCGAACAGGTGGAAGGCGGCGGTGTCGCAGATCGCCCAGTCGGACATCCCGGCCACCATGGCGTCCATCCGGTCCGGGGTCAGCGCCGCGGGATCGTCGGTCAGGATCGCCAGCATCCGCGCCTCGTGCCGCCCGTCGGCCCAGAGCGCCGCGGCCAGGCCCGCGTCCTTCGGCCGCCGCTTCGCCCAGGCCAGCAGCCGGCCCATCGGCACCCCGAAGGCGCGGTCCCCCGGGATGCCATAGCGCGCCAGCGCCGCCCGCTCGGCCTCCGACCCCTGCGACGCCAGCCAGTCCAGCGCCTCCTCCGCCGTCATGCCCCGCTGTCCAGCAGCGCGGCCAGCTTGTCATAGGTCTCGGCCATGCCGTCGGTCATGCCGGTGGCCATCGCCGCCGCCAGCGCCTCGGCCGAGCCGTAGCGGATCGTCATCACCATGCGGGTGCCGGCGGCGGTGGGCTCCAGCCGCGTCTCCACCCGCGAGCCCGAGGCCGGGTCGCCGTTGAAGCGTTCCTCGTGGACCATGCGGTGGGGGGGCTCGACCTCCAGGATCGGGCCGTCGAAGAAGAAGCTCTCGCCCGCCGCATTGGCCCAGCGGTAAAGAAAGCTGCCGCCGGGGCGCGGGTCGATCCGGCATTCGGTCATCGGGTAGTCATAGGCCCACATCCATTGCCGGATCAGCTCCGGCGTGGTCATGGCGCTCCAGACGCGCGCGGGCGGAGCGGCGAAGTCGCGCCGCACCACGATCTCGGTCTCGCCTTGCGTCACCTGCATCGCGGCGGTGGTGGTCATGGGGTGTCCTCCTTGTCGTCCATGGTTTCCAGGTCATGCGGTCCCGGCCTCCAGCAGCGCGTCGAGCTTGTCGTAGGTCTGGGCCATGCCGTCGGTCATGCCGGTGGCCATGGCGGCCTCCAGCGACTCGGGGGTGGGGTAGCGAATCGTCATCACCATGCGGGTGCCGGTCGCGGTGGCGTCGAAGCGGGTCTCGACCGTGGCGGCCATGGCGGGGTCGCCGTTCAGCCGTTCGACATGCACCATGCGGTGGGGAGCCTCGACCTCGACGATCGGGCCCTCGAAATGGAAACTCTCGCCCGCCGCATTGGCCCAGCGCCACAGCAGGCTGCCGCCGGGGCGGACATCCATCCGGCATTCGGTCATCGGATAGTCGAAGGCCCACAGCCATTGCGGCACCAGGTCGGGGGTGGTGAAGGCGCGCCAGACGCGCCCGGGCGGGGCGGCGAAGTCGCGCGTGACGGTCAGTTCGGCGCCCGAGCGGGTGAACTGCATGGCGGCGGTGGCCTGGGCGGTCATGGGGTGTCCTCCTCGTCGTCCATCGTTTCCAGCAATCGGTCCAGCCGGGTGAATCCGGCCTCCATGCCCCGGCGCATCTGGTCCAGCCAGTCCCACAGCGCCGCCACCGCCTGCGGTTTCAGCCGGCGGGGGCGGCGGGTGCCTTCGACCCGGGTCTCGATCAGCCCGGCCTCCTCCAGCACCCGCAGGTGGCGGCTGACGGCGGGCTGGCTGATGGGGAAGGGGGCGGCCAGCTCGGCCACCGTCGCCTCGCCCTCGGCCAGCCGCGCCAGGATCGCCCGCCGGGTGGGGTCGGAAAGCGCGGCGAAGGCGGCGTCGAGGTGTTCCATCATCCACCCTTTATATAGTACAATATTTATATAACGAATCGATCCAGCGCGCAACCCCCGCTTTCCGCTGGCCAGCCCCGCGCTTCTGCGATAGTCTTTCGTGCAAGACCCGGGAAAATCCGGGCGACCCGAGGCAGCAGTACTAAAAACCAACGAATACGACAGGCAGGCCCCCATGACGGAGATGGTCTATGGCACCACGCCCGGCCGCATCGCCGAGCCGGTGCTTCCCCGCTGGTGGCGCACGATCGACCGCTGGTCGCTGACCGCGGTCTTCGGGCTCTTCGCGATCGGCATCCTGCTGGGGCTGGCCGCCTCGGTGCCCTTGGCGCAGAGGAACGGGCTGGAAGCGTTCTACTATGTCCAGCGGCAGGCGGTGTTCGGCGGCGCGGGGCTGAGTGCCATGGTGCTGCTGTCCATGGCGCCGCCGGCGCTGGTGCGGCGGCTGGGGGTGCTGCTGTTCCTGGGCAGTTTCGCGGCGCTCGCGGCGCTGCCGGTGATGGGCACCGATTTCGGCAAGGGCGCGGTCAGGTGGTTCAGCTTCGGCTTCGCCTCGGTCCAGCCCTCCGAGTTCCTGAAGCCCGGCTTCGTGGTGCTCTGCGCGTGGCTGATCGCCGCGGCGCAGGAGCCGATGGGGCCGGCGGGCAAGTCGATCTCCTTCACCGTCACGGTGGTGATCGTGGCGCTGCTGGCCCTGCAGCCCGACTTCGGGCAGGCGGCGCTGGTGCTCTTCGGCTGGGGGGTGGTGTATTTCGTGGCCGGCGCGCCCATGCTGCTGATCCTCATCGTGGCCGGGCTGGTGGGGGCAGGGGGCTTTGCCGCCTACAACATGTCCGAGCATTTCGCCCGCCGGATCAACGGCTTCCTGGCGCCGGACGTGGATCCGCGCACCCAGCTCGGCTATGCCACCAACGCGATCCAGGAGGGCGGGTTCTTCGGCGTCGGCGTGGGCGAGGGGCAGGTGAAATGGTCGCTGCCCGATGCGCATACCGATTTCATCATCGCGGTGGCGGCCGAGGAATACGGGCTGGTCCTCGTGCTGCTGGTCATCGCGCTCTACACCACCATCGTGGCGCGCTCGCTCCTGCGGCTGGTGCGCGAACGCGATCCCTTCATCCGGCTGGCGGGCGCGGGGCTGGCCTGCATCTTCGGGGTGCAGGCGATGATCAACATGGGCGTGGCGGTGCGGCTCTTGCCGGCCAAGGGGATGACGCTGCCCTTCGTGTCCTACGGCGGCTCCTCGATGATCGCGGCCGGCATCGGGCTCGGCTTCCTGCTGGCACTGACCCGCACCCGGCCGCAGGGGGTGATCGGCGACATCTTCCGGCGGCGGCTGGGATGAGCGGTTGCTTTCCTTTCGGAGCCCCCCTCCCCCATCCCCTCCCCACCAGGGGGAGGGGAGGTGCCATCCCTGGCCACCCGCTCGACGGATTGGTGTGGGGCGCCTCCCTCCCCCCTGGTGGGGGAGGGATGGGGGGGGGGGGCTTTGCCCGGGGGCAGGGATGACCCAGCCGCTCCTCCTCATCGCCGCCGGCGGCACCGGGGGCCACATGTTCCCCGCCCAGGCGCTGGCCGAGGCGATGGTGCGGCGCGGCTGGCGGGTGAAACTGTCCACCGACGACCGCGGCGCGCGCTATGCGGGCGGCTTTCCGGCCGAAGTGCAGGTGGAGCGGGTGTCCTCCGCCACCTTCGCCCGCGGCGGGGCGCTGGCCCGGGCGCTGGTGCCGCTGCGCATCGGCGGGGGCGTGCTGGCCATGGTGGCCCGGATGCTGCGCGACTGGCCCGCGGCGGTGGTGGGCTTCGGCGGCTACCCTTCCATCCCCGCGCTGGCTGCGGCCACCCTCCTGCGCCGGCCGCGGATGATCCACGAACAGAACGGAGTGCCGGGCAAGGTCAACCGGCTCTTCGCGCCCCGGGTGCAGGCGGTGGCCTGCGGCACCTGGCCCACCGACCTGCCGCCGGGGGTCACCGGCATCCATACCGGCAACCCGGTGCGGCAGGCGGTGCTGGACCGCGCGGCGGCCACCTACATCCCCCCCGGCGACTATCCGATGAGCCTTGTCGTCATCGGCGGCTCGCAGGGCGCGCGCATCCTGTCGAACGTGGTGCCCGCCGCGGCGGCCGGGTTGCCGGAGGCGCTGCGGGCCAACCTGCGGGTGGCGCACCAGGCCCGGCCCGAGGATGCCGAACGAGTGGCCGAAGTCTATGCCGCCGCCGGGATCCGGGCCGAGGTCGAGCCCTTCTTCTCCGACATCCCCCGCCGGCTGGCCGAGGCGCAGCTGGTGATCTCCCGCGCCGGGGCCTCCTCCATCGCCGACATCACGGTGATCGGCCGGCCCGCGATCCTGATCCCCTATGCCGCGGCCGCGGCCGACCATCAGGCCGCCAATGCCCGCGGCCCGGCCACGGGCGAGGCGGCGGTGGTGATCCCCGAATCCGCGCTTGACGCCGCCACGCTCGGGGCGCAGATGGCGGCCATCCTCACGCAGCCCGAGGCCGCGCGGCGCATGGCCGCCAATGCCCTGGCCCTCGGCCGCCCCGACGCCACCGACCGTCTCGTCGACGCCCTCCTGTCCCTGCCCGGTATCCCCCATGAACGCGACCAAGCTGCCCCTTGAACTCGGCCCCATCCATTTCGTCGGCATCGGCGGCATCGGCATGTCCGGCATCGCCGAGGTGCTGATGACACTGGGCTACCGGGTGCAGGGGTCGGATTCGAAGGCGTCGAAGATCACCGACCGGCTGGTGGCCCTGGGCGCGCGGTTCTTCGAGGGGCAGCGGGCCGAGAACCTGGGCGAGGCCGCGGTGGTGGTGATCTCCTCCGCCATCAAGAAGGGCAACCCGGAACTGGAGGAGGCGCGGCGGCGCAAGCTGCCGGTGGTGCGCCGGGCCGAGATGCTGGCGGAGCTGATGCGGCTGCGGTCGAACATCGCCATCGGCGGGACGCATGGCAAGACCACCACCACCACCATGGTGGCGACGCTCTTGGACAAGGGCGGCTTCGACCCCACGGTGATCAACGGGGGCGTGAGCCACGCCTATGGCTCCAACGCCCGGGCCGGGGCAGGGGAGTGGATGGTGGTCGAGGCGGACGAGTCGGACGGGTCGTTCAACCGCCTGCCCGCCACCATCGCCATCGTGACGAACATCGACCCCGAGCATATGGAGCACTGGGGGACGCTGGAAAACCTGCGCAAGGGCTTCCAGGACTTCGTGACCAACATCCCCTTCTACGGCCTTGCCGTCTGCTGCACCGACCACCCCGAGGTGCAGGCGCTGGTGGGCCGGGTGACCGACCGCCGGGTGGTGACCTTCGGTTTCAACACCCAGGCCGACGTGCGGGCGGTGAACCTGCGGTATCAGGACGGCAAGCCGCATTTCGACGTGGCCCTGCAGGCCGAGGACGCGGTGATCGAGGACTGCTCGCTGCCCATGCCCGGCGACCACAACGTGTCGAACGCCTTGGCCGCCATCGCGGTCGCCCGCCACCTGGGCATGAAGCGCGCCGAGATCCGCGAGGCGCTGGCGGGCTTTGCCGGGGTCAACCGCCGCTTCACCCGGGTGGGCGAGTGGCGCGGCATCCCGATCATCGACGACTACGGCCACCACCCGGTCGAGATCGCAGCGGTGCTGAAGGCCGCGCGCCGCACGGTGGAGGCCACGCCGGGCGCCCGGGTGATCGCGGTCCACCAGCCGCACCGCTATTCGCGCCTGTCGAACCTGTTCGAGGATTTCTGCACCTGCTTCAACGAGGCCGACGTGGTAGGGATCTCCGAGGTCTATCCGGCGGGCGAGGAGCCGATCCCCGGCGCCTCGCGCGACGATCTGGTGGCGGGCCTGATCGCCCACGGCCACCGCCACGCCCGCGCGATCCTGTCCGAGGAGGACCTGGAGCGGCTGGTGCGCGAACAGGCGCGCCCCGGCGACATCGTGGTCTGCCTGGGCGCGGGGACGATCTCGGCCTGGGCCAATGCGCTGCCGGCGCGGCTGATGGGGCAGGCGGCATGAGAGGAGCGCCGGAGTTTTTGAAAACTCCGGTTCGGAGCCTTCAGAGGCTCCGGCCCGATTTCTTTGAAGAAATCGGCGCTGTATGGAGGACTGCCGCATGAATCTGGCCATGGCCGCCATCCTCTGGGCGCTGGTCGCCACGGTGACGGGGCTCTTGCCCTATCGCTGGCAGATCGGTCCCGGGCTCGTGCTGCTGGCCTCGGCGCCGCTGCTGATCGGCTGGATCTGGGCAGAGGCGGGCTGGCTGCCGGGGCTGCTGGCGCTCGCGGCCTTCCTGTCGATGTTCCGCCGGCCGCTGGTCCATCTCTGGCGGCGGGCGACCGGCCGGCCCACGGAGGCGCCATGACCGCGCTCGCCGCCGCCTGCCTCTGGGCCGTCGCGGCCAACCTGCTGGCCGTGATGCCCTCGCGCAGGCGGCATGTGCCGCAGGCGATGGTGCTGGTGGCCACCGGGATCCCGATCCTGGGCTGGGTCACCTGGGCGAACGGGCCCTGGCTGGGGCTTCTGGTGCTGCTGGGGGGCATGAGCGTGCTGCGCTGGCCGCTGTTCTTCCTGTGGCGGCGGCTGTTCGGGAACCGGGCGGGGTAGGGCCTTGGTCGATCTGGCCATCATGGGGCTGGGCGTGGCGGTGGGCGGCATCCTCGGCTGGCTGATGTCGCGCGGCGGGCGGCGCGGCCCGGCGCTGGTGCTGGCCGCGCTGATGGCGGCGGGCGCGGCGGCGATGATGCTGCAGGCCCGCGGCCGCGACGGCTTCGACGCGCTGGGCCCGCTGATCATCGCCCTGCTGATGCTGGCCCCGGTGGCGCTGGGCCTCGCGCTTGGCGCCTGGTGGGGCGGGCGGCGACGTTAGGCCCGCCGGCCGGGGTCGACCAGCCCCAGCAGCAGCAGGAGCGCCCCGCCCCCCAGCCAGGCCCAGACCCCGTGGCCGAAGTTCTCGGTCATCTGCCGCAGGAGGTCGGCGACCTGCGCATCGGGGGCCGACGCCTCCCGCGCCCGCCACAGCACGATCCCGGCGGTGAGCGGCGGCATCGCCCCGGCCAGCATGGCCAGCCAGCGGCCCTCCAGCCCCACCACCGCCAGGGCCACGAACAGCGCCCCCAGCGCCAGCGAGGCGGCCAGCGTCAGCATCTCGGGCGGGCCCTCGGCCAGCATTCGCGGCAACTGCCCGGGGTCGATCTGGCGCAGCACCTCGAAGGGGGCCGGCCCGTTGCCGAGCGGCGTGACCGTCCAGGGCAGGAAGATGCTGCCCACCATCGCGGCGGCAGCCAGCAGGGCCAGGCTTCGGGTGCGCATCGGGCTCTCGCGGAAGGGGCTCGCGCGGGACTGTGCCGTCCGGCCCGGCGGGCTGTCAACCGGCGCGGGTCACGAGGCGTCGCGGGCGGGCAGCGAGGCGAGCGACGGCTTGCCGCGGGCGGCGCGGGGCTTCCAGTCGCGCCCGCAGCCCTCGACCAGCCGCAGCGACTGCGGCCGCGGCTCCTCGGTATCCTCGAGTCGGGCGATCATCCGGCGCAGGCGCGCCACCCGCGCCTCGTGCTGCTGGAAGGCCCGGTCCGGATCCTCGCCCTCCCTGACCGCGCGGATCGAGGCGCGGAAGTCCACGAAGACCATGGCCTTCAGGTGGTCAATCAGGAAACGATCCTCCACATTCACCTCCGTCGAAGCGCCTGGACGGGTTCAGTGTGAGGCGGATTGTGGCAATTTGATGGTTTCCCAGGGGTTTCGATGGCCTTAGCCGGCCATATCCCCGGCGAACCTCCTATCTAAAAGGACATGCCGGAAAATGCGGGTGGTCAAATCCCCCGCGCCCGTTTCAGTTGTGCGGGTGCGAGGGGCGCAGATTGTTCCGGTTGAGTAAACGGTAAGGCGGATCTTCCGCGATTGTCGGTAGCGATTTCTGCCCCCTCGCGCCCCCCGGGGCGATTCGGGGCCGCGCCTCAGATCAGCCTGTATTCCCGCGCCAAGCGGACGGCATCGGCGGGGGTGGGGGCGAAGAGCGCGTCGCAGATCTGCTTGATCCGGTTGCGGGCGTCGGGCTCGGGCACCCCCAGCGCGGCCGCCACCTCGGCCGGCCCGCTGCCCTCGGCCAGCATCCCCAGCAGGTCCTTCTGCTCCGTGCTCAGCGACTTCGGCGGTTCGGTCAGGTCGTGCAGGTGCAGCACGATCTTCTTCGCCCGCGCGATCTCCTCGTCGGTCAGCTCGCGGTCGGAGCGCGCCATGGAGCAGATGGTCAGCGAGCCGATCGGGCCATGGGCGACCGAGGCGCCGTAGTTCAGCCCGTACTGCGCCGCATGGCGGAAGACGCCGAAGGGGTCGGGCAGGAAGGCCGAGCTCCAGCGGATGGTGCCGCCCACGGTCATCGCCCAGGGGGTGATCGGGTCGCGCACCATGTAGCCGCTGGCCATGTAGGTGTCGGTCCAGGCCTGCGGATAGGTGCGATAGGCCAGCAGCGGAGAGGAGCCGCGGATCCTCAGGCCCAGGAAGAACCCCGCCGTGGCGATCTGTCCCAGTTCGGCCAGTTCGCTGTCGATCTGCCGAGATACCGCCATTTCCGCCTCCCCCGGTTTACCTAGTTTCAGGAAAGGCGAGCGGCGCGCGCTTGGCAAGGGCGAAGCGGGGGCCTCCGCCGGATTTGGCGGATCGCCGCGCTCAATGGAAGTCGCGCGAGGCAGGGATGATCCGCACGTCGCGCGGGTGGCGGTGGCCGGGGGCGGGCAGGGGGCGGGCCACGTGGTCCGGCCGGGCCAGCGGCACCGGCATCGGCCGGTCGGCCAGCCGCAGCAGGGCGTCGCTGCGGTCGATCAGCCGGGTGGCCACGATATGGGTCACCCCCTCGGCCCGTTGCAGGCGGCCCTCGACCACCATCAGCCGGGCGGTCATGATCACCTTGCGATAGGCGGCCATCACGTCCTTCCAGATGACGAGGTTGGCCACCCCGGTCTCGTCCTCCAGCGTCACGAAGCAGGTGCCCTTGGCGCTGCCGGGCTGCTGGCGCACCAGCACGATCCCCGCCAGCCAGACCTGCGCCTCGTCGGACAGCGCGGCCAGGCCCGAGGCGGCGACATAGCCCTGCCGGTCCATGCTGGCGCGCAGGAAGGCCATCGGATGCCGCTTCAGCGACAGGCGGGTGGTCTGGTAGTCGGCCACCACCTGTTCGGACAGCGGCATGGCGGGCAGGGTTACCGGCGCCTCCGCCCCCTCGTCGCGGGCGGCGGAGAAGAGCGGCAGGTCGGGCGCCGCCTTCAGCGCGCGCGCCTCCCACAGCGCCGCCCGGCGGTCGAGGCCCAGCGAGCGGAAGGCGTCCGCCGCCGCCAGCCGCCGGATGGTGGCCAGGTTCAGGCCGGTGCGGCGGTGGAAATCCTCCATGTCGGCGAAGGGGCGGGCGGCGGCGATCCGCTCGGCATTCTCCTGCCCCATCCCCTCGACCTGCCGGAAGCCCAGCCGCAGCGCCCAACCGGCGCCGGCGGGTTCCAGCAGGTTGTCCCAGGCGGAACGGTTCACGTCCACCTCGCGCACCTCGACCCCATGCTCGCGCGCGTCGCGCACGATCTGGGCCGGGGCATAGAACCCCATGGGCTGCGAATTCAGCAGCCCGCAGGCGAAGGCCGCGGGATGGTGGCATTTCAGCCAGGCCGAGACATAGACCAGCAGCGCAAAGCTCACCGCATGGCTTTCGGGAAAGCCGTAGTCGCCGAAGCCCTTGATCTGGTCGAAACAGCGGCGGGCGAACTCGGGGTCGTAGCCACGTTCGATCATCTTGCCGACCATCCGTTTCTCCAGCGTGTGGATGGTCCCGCGCGAGCGGAAGGTGGCCATGGCCTTGCGCAGTTCATGGGCCTCGGCGGAGGTGAACTTGGCCGCGTCCATGGCGATCTGCATCGCCTGTTCCTGAAAGATGGGGACGCCGTAGGTTCGCTCGAGGATGTTCCACAACTCCTTCGGGTTGTCGGGGGGACCGGGATATTCCGGCTTTTCCTTGCCCGAGCGCCGGCGCAGGTAGGGATGCACCATGTTGCCCTGGATCGGGCCGGGGCGGACGATGGCGACTTCGACCACCAGGTCGTAGAACTTCCGCGGCTTCAGCCGGGGCAGCATGTTCATCTGCGCCCGGCTTTCCACCTGGAACACCCCGATGGCGTCTCCCCGGCACAGCATGTCGTAGGTTTTGGTGTCCTTGGGGGGGATCGAGGCCAGCGTGTGTGCCACCCCGTAGTGATCCCTGAGCAGGTCGAAGCACTTGCGGATGCAGGTCAGCATCCCCAGCGCCAGCACGTCCACCTTCATGATCCGCAGGTCGTCGATGTCGTCCTTGTCCCATTCGATGAAGCTGCGCTCGGGCATGGCGGCGTTGCCGATGGGCACGGTCTCGTGCAGCGGACCCTCGGTCAGGATGAAGCCGCCGACGTGCTGGCTCAGGTGCCGGGGCAGGCCGATCAGCTGGTCGGCCAGCTTCACCGCGCGCGCCAGCACCGGGTCGGTCAGGTCCAGCCCCGCCTCGGCGGCGTTCGCCATGCGGTTGCCCCAGCTGCCCCAGACGGTCTTGGCCAGCGCCGCGGTCACGTCCTCGGAAAGCCCCAGCGCCTTGCCCACCTCGCGGATCGCGCTACGCGGGCGGTAGTGGATCACCGTGGCGCAGAGGCCGGCGCGCTCGCGGGTGTATTTGTCGTAGATGTGCTGGATGACCTCCTCCCGCCGCTCGTGCTCGAAATCGACGTCGATGTCGGGGAGCTGGCCGTCCTCCTCCTCGCTGATGAAACGCTCGAACAGCAGCTTCTGCTCGGCCGGATCGACCGAGGTGATGCCCAGCACGTAGCACACCGCCGAATTGGCCGCCGAGCCGCGGCCCTGGCACAGGATGCCCTGGCTGCGGGCATGGCGCACGATTTCGTCGATGGTCAGGAAATACTGGGGGATATTCTTGCGCGCGATGATGGCGAGTTCCTTCGCCAGCGTCGCGCGTACCTCGTTCGGCACGCCCCCGGGATAGCGTTCCGCCGCGCCCGCCCAGGTCAGCCGCTCCAGCCAGCCCTGCGCCGTCTCGCCCGGGGGCACCACCTCCTGCGGGTAGTGGTAGGACAGGTCGGCCAAGCTGAAGGCGCAGGCGTCGGCCACCTCGCGCGTCGCCCGGATCGCATGGGGCCATTCGGCGAAGAGACGGGCCATCTCGGCGGGCGATTTCAGGTGGCGCTCGGCATTGGCCGCCAGCAGGAAGCCGGCGCGGTCGATGGTCACCTTCTCGCGGATGCAGGTCATCACGTCCTGCAACGGCCGGCGCTCGGGGGCGTGGTAATGCACGTCGTTGGTGGCCAGGATGCCGATCCCGTGCGCACGGGCCAGCCGGTCCAGCCGGTTGATCCGCGCCCGGTCGTCGCTGCGGTAGAGATGGCTGACCGCGATGTGGCGCAACCCCGGCAGCCGGGCCAGCAGGCGCGGCAGCCGGTCGAGCCCCGCGCCCGGCCAGAGGATCAGCTGCACCCCCTCGGCGTGGGCCGCCAGGTCGTCCAGCGTGATGTCGCAGGCGCCCTTGGCCTGCCATGTGCCCTCGGGGTCGTGCCGCTTGCCCTTGGTGAGCAGGCTGCAAAGCCGCCCCCAGCCCGCGCGTTCCCTCGGATAGGCCAGGAATTCCTCGCCCGTGACCAGCCGCAGCCGGCAGCCGATCACCGGCCGCAGGCCGGCCTTTTTCGCCGCGGTATGCAGCCGCACCACGCCGGCCATGGTGTTGAGGTCGGCCACCCCCAGCGCGTCATGGCCCAGCCGGTGCGCGGTCTCGGCCAGCATCCAGGCATCCGAGGCCCCGCGCAGGAAGGAATAGGCCGTCGTCACCCCCAGCTCGACATAATCCGCCCGCGGGTTGGGGGGCAGGGGCTCGCCCGAGGTGTCGCGGAGGCGCACGTTGTCCGGCATCAGGCGAAGATCCCGTGCAGGAACCAGCGCGGATCGCCGCCGCGCCCATCGCCGTGCAGCCCCTCGCGATACATCCAGAAACGCCGCCCCCGCTCGTCCTCGATGCGGAAATAGTCGCGCAGCCGGGTGCCGGGGCGGTCGTGCCACCATTCGGGCGCGATGCGCTCGGGCCCCTGCCAGCGGGCGACGCGGTGGGTCTGCCGGCGCCAGACGAACTGCGCCGGCGGGCCCTCGGGCACCGCATAGACCACCCGCACCTCCTCGGCCGGATCCAGCAGGCGCAGGGGGCGGTCGGGCGCCAGGGGGATCGCGGGCAGCGGGCCGGCGGCAGGGGCCACCCGCGCCTCGGCCCGTTCGGGGATGTGGCTCGCCCGCGGCTCCAGCCGGCCAAGCGCCCGGGGGCCGAAGCGCACCGCCAGCCGGTCGATCAGCCGGGCGAGTTCCACCCCCTCGTCCACCCGCCCCCCGAGCCCCCGCTGGGCGGCGGCGAGGGGTTCGGTGACCGTGGCCTCCAGCGTCACCTGATCGAAGCCGAAGCCGGGGTCCAGCCGCTCCAGCCGGTCGCGGAAGAGATGGGCGAGGTGCCGGGGATCGCGCGAGGGCGCGGCGGTGGCGGCGGCGATGGCGCGGGTCTCGCCGTCGCTGCGCCAGACGGTCAGCCTGATGCGCCGGGCGCCCATCCCCTCGGCGGCCAGTCGCGCGCAGAGGTCCTCGGACAGCCCCGGCAGGGCGGGGGCGGGGTCCAGCATCGGCTCGGCCAGCCGCAGGTCGGCGCGGAACACCGGCGGCGCATCGGGCGGGGCCAGGGGCTCGGGCAGCCGGCCCATGGCCTGGTCCAGGCGGATCAGCGGGTTCTCGGCCGGCTCGGCGCGGGCGAAGCGGCGGGCCAGCGACAGCCGGGGCAGGGCGGCCAGATCGCCCACCGTCTTCAGCCCCAGCCGGTTCAGGAGCAGCACCGTCTCCTCTCCCAGCCGCAGGGCGGCGACCGGCAGGGGGTGCAGGTCGGCGCCGGCATGGCTGACCGGCCGGGTGCCCCCGAACCGCGCGAAGGCCCAGGCCGCGCCGCGGGTGGGCGCCGCCGCCGGCCGGGCGGAGAAGCCCAAGGCCCCCAGCCGCCCCTCGATCTCGGCCAGCATGGCCCGCTCGCCGCCGTGCAGGTGGTCCGACCCGGTGGTGTCCAGCACCAGCCCGTCGGCTTCCGCCACCGTCCAGGGGCACCAGCGCCGCGCCCAGAGCGCCAGCCGCTGCATGGCGCGCAGGTCGCCGGCCGGATCGGCGGGCTCCACCCCCAGCGCGGGGCAGAGCGGGCGCATGTCCACCACCCGCGCGCCCAGGCTTACCCCCGCCAGCCGGGCCGCGCGGTTGGCGGCATGGACCACCGGCCCGTGCGGCCCCTCGGTGGACAGCGCCTGCGGCAGGTCATCCCCGGGCGCGTTGCCCAGACGCTCCTGCCGGCTCCGCCACCGCTCCATCGGGAACTGCGGCAGCCAGATCCACACGATCCGCCGCCCGGTCATGACGCGCCACCCAGAGGCCCGGCGCCCGGTCGCGCGAACGGAACAGCTCCACCCGCCAGCGGGGATCGCCGGGGGCCGCGGGGTCGTCGGGATGCGGGGCCGCGGGCAGCGAGGCCACCCGCCAGCGGTCGCGCGCGGCGCTGAGGTCGGGGCTGCCGCCGTGGCGGATCAGCCAGCAGGGGATGCCGCCGGCCTCGGCCCGCAGCACCAGCCGCCGGGTGGCGGTGAAGTCCAGCGCCGGGGGATCGCCCGCGATCTCGGCCACCACCGCGGCCAGCGCCGGGCAGGCCAGCCCCTCCTCCGCCGCCGCCAGCACGTCCGCGGGCCGCACGAGCTCCAGCAGCCAGACCGTTCGCCCGCCCAGGCCCGGCAGATAGGGCCGCCCGGTCTCGACCCGCGACAGCCGGTCCTGGATCCACAGGACCGGCCCGCCCCGCGGCAGCTGCGCCAGCACGAAGCCCGCCGCCGCGCCGTCCGCCGCCCCGGCCAGCACCTCGCTGAGCGCGGGCGGGCGGCCCGGGGCAAGGCGGCGCGGCGGGCGGACGGTTCGGGGAAAGGCGGCGACAGACATGCGGCACGGGTTCCGACTCGGGATCGTTCCTCTTTTGTTCACGTATTAATACTCCCCGCGGCCCCGGGGAACAAGACAACCTCGCGACAGCAGAGGAAAGGCGTTTGCGATTCGCAGCCCCGACTTGCCCCTTCTTCTGTCCTTAAATATCCCGCGGGGGGTCCGGGGGGGCGCGAAGCCCCCCGGCGCTTGCCGTCAAACTGACGCCCGACAGATGGCCGGCGGGGGGTCCAAGGGGGGCGGCAGCCCCCCTTGCCGGGCCCAACGCCCGCAGGCCGCCAGGCCGAGGGGGGCGGGAGGCCCCCGGCCCTCAGGCCGCGCTCTGCGGGTCGTCCTCGGCCGGCTCCAGCCCCGCCTGCGGCAGGCGCAGGGCGGCGATGCGGCGGTAGGCGGCGCGCGAGGCCAGCAGGTGGGCGCGCATCGTGGCCTCGCCCCAGTCCGGTTCGCCGGCGGCGAAGGCGTCGATCATGTCGCCGTGCTGGCGGTTGCTGCGGGTGAGTTCCGCCATGGTCCAGTGGTTGAAGGTGGGGCTGACCAGCGGCTTGCGCGCCACCGAGTTCACCAGCTCGGCAAACAGCGCATTGCCCCCCTGCGCCCAGATCACCCGGTGGAACTGCGCGTTCAGGTCGCGATAGGCGCGGCGGTCGGGCTCCTCGGCCCCGTGGATCGCCCGGTCCATCCGCCCGTGCAGATCCCGCAGCCGGTCCAGGAAGGGGGCGTCCACATTGGCCATCGCCTTGGCCACCGCGATGGGCTCCAGCGCCGAGCGGGCGGTGAAGTTGTGGATCACCGCGTTGGGGTCCAGGTCGTCCAGCACCGCGCGGCGATAGGCCTCGCGGTGGATCACCCCCTCGGCCTGCAGCCGGCGCATCGCCTCGCGGATCGGGGTGCGGCTGACCCCCAGCCGGGCGGCCAGCTCGCCCTCGGGCAGCACGTCGCCGCCGATGTAGACGCCCGAGGCGATCAGGGCGCGGATCCTGCCATAGATGTCCTCGGCCATCCGTGCCCCCGGTCAGAAGCCCCGCGCCCGCAGCCAATCCGACACCGCGCCGGCCGCGGTGGCAAGGTGCTGGGGCTGGTTGACGAAATAATGGTTGGCGCCCTCGATCACCCGCATGGTGCGGTCGGCCGAGCCCACGGCGGTGAAGATCGCCCCGGTATGCGGCTGCGGCGCGGCATCGTCGGCCCCGCATTCGACGGCCAGGAAGGGCACGGTGACATGGCGCCCGGTCACCAGCGAATTGGCGCGGGTATGGGCCGGCGACCATTGCGACAGCCAGCTGCGCAGGGTGGAGAACCGCCCCAGCCCCACCGGGCCGCTGTTCACCGTCTCGGGGTTGCCGAGGTAGGTCCAGCCGGGCTTGCGGCCGTTGGGGTCCACCGTGGGGTCCAGGAAGCGGGGATCGGCCATGGTGCGGTGGGTGACGAAGGCGCGCTCGACCTCATTCCCGCCGCGGCGGCGCAGGGTGTCCAGCGTCTCCAGCACCCGGGCCGTGATCCGTTCCATCCGTGCGGCCTGCGCGGCGCGGTAGCGGGCCAGGTACTCGGCGCCGTAGGGGGGGGCGATCCGGCCGGCGTAGAGGTCCAGCTCCGGGTCGCGGTCGTCGGGGTTGGCCTCGTCGCGCACCGAAGGGTCCAGCCAGTCGGTCAGGATCAGCGCGCGCGAGGAATGCGCGGCCAGGCTCAGCACCGCGTCGGCGGGGATCAGCCCGGCGCCCGCGATGTCCACCGGATCGCCCGCCGGGGTCTCGGTGATGGTGGGGTTCTCGGCCTGCGACTGGTAGAGCAGGGTCAGCGAGCCCCCGCCGCTCCACCCGCAGAGCACCACGCGCTCGTACCCCCAGTCCTGCTTCGCCGCGCGGATATAGGCGCCGAGATCCAGCACCACGTTCTCCATGATCAGCGCGGTGTCGTTGCGCTGGTAGCGGCTGCCGGCGCAGAGCACGTGGTATCCCAGCCCCGCCATGGCCCGCGGCAGGGGCAGCAGTTGCAGCGTCGAGGCCGGATGCATGAAGATCAGCAGCGTCTTCGAGGGCTGCGGGGGCCGGATCAGCACCCCCTCCAGATGCGTCAGCCCCTGCGAGCCGGCAAAGCCGTAGGTCTCGGTGAAGCCGCGGCTGGCGGTGAAGGAGATGTGCTTCCAGTCGAAGGTTAGGTCGGTCATGGCGGTCCTGTCAGGTGGCGAGCAGCCCGGCGTCCTCCACCTCCGTCACCCGGCCTATGACGGGGCGGGTCAGGTCGGGGCGGATGCGGGCGCCGGTGTCGTCGTGGATGTGGCAGCGCACCTTCTGCCCGCCGGGCTGGGGGGCAAGCTCGGGCTCGATCACCCGGCACAGTTCGGTCGCATAGGGGCAGCGGGTGGAGAACCGGCAGCCCGGCGGCACGTTCATCGGCGAGGGCACGTCGCCGCGCAGTTCCACCCGTTCGGGTGCGGCAGCCGGGTCCATCCGCGGCACCGCGGCCATCAGCCGGCGGGTATAGGGATGCAGCGGGGTGGCCAGGATATCCTCGGCCGCGCCTTCCTCGACGATCCGGCCCAGGTACATCACCGCCACGTGGCGGCAGATATAGCCCACCGTGGCGATGTCGTGCGAGATATAGAGCACGGCGAGGCCCAGTTCGCGCGACAGCTCGTCCAGCAGTTCCAGCACCGATGCCTGGATCGACACGTCCAGCATCGACACCGGCTCGTCCGCCACGATGAAGGCCGGCTCCAGCACCAGCGCGCGGGCGATGGCCACCCGCTGGCGCTGCCCGCCGGAGAGGTCGGAGGGGAAGCGGTCGATGTTGTCGGCGGGCGGGATGCGCACCAGTTCCAGCGCCCGGGCGACCTTCCTGCGCCGCTCGGCCGCGGTGCCGATGCGGTGGATGACCAGCGGCTCCTCGATGATCTGGCCGATGGTCAGCCGCGGGTTCAGCGAGGAATAGGGGTCCTGGAAGATGATCTGCGCCTGCCGGCGATAGTCCTTCAGCCGCCGCCCCTCGACATGGGTGACGTCCTGCCCGCGGAAGGTGATGGCGCCGCCGGTGGGCTGGTGCATCCGGACCAGCGACATGCCGAGGGTGGACTTGCCGCAGCCGCTTTCCCCCACCAGCCCCACGATCTCGCGCTCGGCGATCGCCAGATCCACCCCGTCCAGCGCCCGGGCGACCGGGGGCTTCACCCCGGCCAGGGCGCTGAAGATGCCGGTGCGGCCCTGGAAATGGGTCTTCAGGTCGCGGGCCTCGATCACCACGGTCATGCGATGGCCCTCAGCTTGCGCCAGGTCTCGGGCCGGGCGGCGGCGGCGCGGAACTCCACGGCGCGGTCGGTGTAGTGGCAGGCGGCCGCCTGCGCGCCGACCGCCACCAGCGGCGGGTCCGTGCTGCGGCAGAGCTCGGTGGCGAAGGGGCAGCGCCCGGCGAAACGGCAGCCGACCGGCGGGTGCAGCAGGTTCGGCACCACTCCGGGGATCGAGATCAGCGGCTGGCGCGGCTGGCCCTTGACCGGCAGGCGGGGGAAGGCGTTCTGCAGCCCCATGGTATAGGGATGCAGCGGGCGGTCCAGCACGTCGGCGGTCGGCCCTGTCTCCACCACCTTGCCCGCGTACATCACCACGATGGTCTCGCAGGTCTCGGCCACCACGGCGATGTCGTGGGTGACCAGGATCATCGACCGGCGCATGTGTTCGTGGATGCCGCGGATCCGCGCCATGATCTGCGACTGCATGATCGGGTCCAGCGCGGTGGTGGGCTCGTCGGCCAGCAGCATCCCGGCGTTCAGCGCCAGCGCCATGGCGATCACCGCCCGCTGGCGCATTCCGCCGGAGAACTGGTGGGGAAACTCGCGCAGCCGCGCCGCGGGCAAGCCCACCAGCGCGAACATCGCTTCCGCCCGCGCCCGGGCGGTGGCGCGGCTGACCGGCTCGTGCGCGCGGATCGCCTCGGCGATCTGGTCGCCGATGGTATAGACGGGATCCAGCGAGTTCATCGCGCTTTGTGTGATCAGCGCGATGCGGGTCCAGCGGATGGGTTCCAGCGCCTTGTCGGAAAGGCCCAGGATGTCCTGCCCGTCCAGCAGCGCCCGACCCCCCACCCGGGCCCCGTCCGGTTGCAGGCCGATCAGCGCCTTGACCACGGTGCTTTTGCCGCAGCCGCTTTCCCCCACCAGGCCCAGGTTGGTGCCGGGGCGGACCTCGAAACTGACGCCCTCCACCGCCCGGAACGGGCCGCGGACGGTGGCGTATGTGACCGACAGGTCCTCGACCCGCAGATGGGCGGCGGGCCTGGTCTCCAGCCGGGCGTTCAGGCGGTCCAGTTCTGGGGCAGCCATCAGCGCCTCCTGAGCCGCGGGTTGGTCTGTTCCTCATAGGCGCGCCCGATGAGGTAGAGCGACGACACCAGCATCACCAGCGCCAGCGAGGGCGGCACCACCCACCACCAGGCGGTGCGCAGGTTGCCGCTGGAGAATGCGGTGTTCAGCATCTGGCCCCAGCTGATCACCGTGGGGTCGCCCAGCCCCAGGAACGACAGGCTGGCCTCGGTCAGGATGGCGAAGGCCACCGACATGGTGATCCACAGGAACACCACCCGCATGATGTTGGGCAGGATGTGGCGCAGGATGATGTGGAAATGCGACGCGCCGGCGGCGCGCGCCCATTTCACATAGACCCGCTCGCGTTCCGTCAGCACCGCCGAGCGGATGATCCGCGCCCCGTTGCGCCAGAACAGGATGGTGATGACCAGGATGATGTTCTGCACCGAGGGCCCCAGCAGCGCCACCGCCACGATGGCGAAGGGCAGGGTGGGGATCGACAGCGCGATGTCGGTGATCCGCATCAGCACATCGTCGATATAGCCGCCGAAATAGCCCGAGACCACGCCGAACACGGTGGAGATGAAGCCCACCGCCAAGGCCGCCACCAGCCCCACCAGCAGCGCCACCCGGAACCCGTGCAGGAACTGGCTCAGCACATCGTTGCCGAAGGCGGTGGTGCCCAGCAGGTGGGCCGATGAGGGCGGGGCCAGCCGGTTCAGCCGGCCGGTCTCGGTCATCATCGCCTTGAAGGGCTCGTAGGGCGCGATCCAGGGCGCGGCGATGGCGATGGCCACGAAGACCAGCAGCACCGCCACCCCCACCACGGCGAAGCTGTCCTGCATCAGGAGCCGCAGCGACTCGCGCACCGCGCCCCACAGGCTGCGGCCGCGGATGGCCATCTGGTCGGGCGTGTCGGTCATTTGTACACCACGCGGGGGTCGAGCTTGCCGTACACCAGGTCGGCGGCCAGGTTGGCCAGCACGATCATCACCGCCAGCAGGAAGAACGCGGCCTGCGCCAGCGGATAGTCCTGCCTTGTGACCGCCAGCACCAGCTCGCGCCCCACCCCGGGCCAGGAGAACACGATCTCGATCACCACGATGCCGGCGATGGTCTCGGCCAGGGCGGGGAACAGCCAGGTGATCAGCGGCAGCATCGAGTTGCGCGCGGCGTGCCAGGCGACGCGGCGCTGCGGCACCCCCTTGGCGCGCACGAGTTCGATATAGTCCTCGGTCCGGTTCTCGACCACGCCAGAACGCATCAAGAGCAGGTTTTCCGGCATGAAGTAGATGATCACCGCGATCAGCGGCAGCGCCAGATGATGCAGGAAATCCAGGGTGAAGTAGCGGGCGAACCCGGTGGCCCCGCCCGGGTCGCCCATGCCGAAGCCGGGGAACCAGCCCAGGGTGGAGGAAAAGATCGTCAGCAGCGCGATGCCGATGACGAAGTTGGGCACGCCGCGGATCACGGTGGCCAGGAAGATGCCCGAGCGTTCCAGCCGCCCGCCGCGCGGTGCCCAGCCCACCGCGGTGCCGATGGCGGCGCCCAAAGCTGCCCCCAGCAAAAGGCCAGGCACCGCGATCCACAGGGTGTTGACGATCAGGGGGAACAGCACCTCCCACACCGGCTTGCGGTAGAGGAAGCTGTCGCCGAACTCGCCGCGGATCAGGTTGCCCAGATAGGCGAGATACTGGTCCCACAGGCTGCCGGTCAGGCCCCATTCTTCCAGCAGCACCTGCCGCGCCTCTTCGGTCAGCCCGCGTTCCAGCAGCACCGCGGTGGGGTCGGCCGGCATCACCCGGAACATGAAGAACATGATCGTGGTGACGGCCCAGACCACCAGCACGCTCTGCGCGAGGCGGCGAAGGATATAGGCGCGCATGGTTCGGGGCTTTCGGGCGTGGGGGTCGGGCGGCCCGCGCGAACGGGCCGCCTTTCACGTCACTGCTTGGGGAAGTGCAGGCGGCCCGAGGCGTCCCAGCCATAGCCCGCCTCTTCCAGCACCCGGCGCGCACCCTCGATGTCGAAGGGGATCGCCGGAAGCTCGGGGTTGTGCCACATGCCGATCTGGGTGGGCACCGGCCCCTCGCCCGCGGGCACCGCGAAGCCCAGCCAGCCCTCGACCGCCGCGCGTTCCTTCGACGTGGCCATGCGCAGCGCCCTGCGGAAGGCGGGGTCGGTGAAGGGGGCCTTGGAGTTGTTCAGCCAGACCAGCATCGAGCCATGCGAGGGGATTTCCAGGAAATCCAGGAAATCGTTCTGCGCGGCCAGATCGCTCATCGCCGCCACCGGCAGCACCATGGTGGCGATGTCGCCCTGGCCGCCCAGCATCGCGGCGCGGATCGCGTCGGCCTGGCCCAGCGCCAGCCGGCGCACGCCGTCGTATTGCGGCGGGTTGAAGTGGTCGGCGAAGGCTTCCAGCTCATGCACCTCGTTCACCCGCCAGGTCTTGAACTTGAACGGCCCGCTGCCGATCACCGCGCCCTCGGCCACCACGTCGCGGGCGATCATGTCGCCCTGATAGCCGGCCCAGACGTGTTCCGGCAGGATGAAGGCATAGGGCAGCACGGTGGTGACGAAGGAGGCATCGGCCGCCTTCAGCTTCACGTCGAAGGTCAGGTCGTCCACCTTCTCGGCGCCCGCCAGGTTGGCGATGCGCGAGGACATGGCCGGGGGTTGCAGCTCCACCACGGTGTTGATGGTGAACACCGCGTCGTCGGCCGTCACCGGCTCGCCGTCGTGGAAGGTCATCCCCTCGCGCAGGGTGATGCGCACGGTCTGCGGGTCGGTGAATTCCCACGAGGTCGCGGCCCAGGGCACGGTCTCGCCCTGCGCGTTGTTCTTGGCGAAGGTGTCGTAGACGAAGCGGATCCAGCCCACCGCGCCTTCCTCGGCCATGGGGTTGTAGGTCTTCACGTCCTCGTAATGCGCCCAGTCGAGCCAGCGGTCGTCGGTCAGCGGGCGGGCGGCCAGCCAGGGGTCGACCAGACCCTCATGCGCCGCCACGGGGGCCGGGCTGGTCACGTTCTCCCACTTGGCGCTGTTCCACAGGATGCCGTAGACGGTGTTGGTCGCCGGCCACCAGGGCATGGTGTCGTAGAAATGCTGCTGGGCGGCGTGGACCAGCTTCAGCCGTTCCTCCTGGTCCACCAGCTCGCGCTGCTTCACCACCATCTCGGTATAGGCCTCGTCGCACCACTTGGTGCCGTTCCTGCGCGCCCCGCAGGCGCCCAGGTCGTGCAGCCAGTAGGTGGGGTCCACCCGGTCGGGGTCGGCGCCCACGGTGAACACGGCCAGATCCTCCAGCCCGCCGCCCACCATGATGTTCGAGATGAAGGTGCTGAACTGCACCGGCTGCATCTGGAACCGCAGGCCCAGCTTGGCCCATTCCTCGCTCAGCACCCGGGCCGATTGTTCGTACATCGGCCCCATGTCGGCGGCGTAATAGGCGATCTGCAGCTCGGGCACCGGCTCGCCCAGATCCTGGGCCAGGACGGGTGCGCCAAGCGCGATGAGGCCGGCGGGCAGCCAAGCGGATGCGGCCAGCCTCCTGATGGTGGCAGTCATTGCGTTCTCCTCCCCAAGCACCGCGCGCGGGCGTTGTCCCATGCCGTCCGCGGCGTCGCGGGGCGAGGCGCGGAGGGGCTGGCTGCCGGGCGGTGTGGGTCGAAAGTGTATATGATTATGGCATGTGTCAAACTGATTCTGCTTGATTTCGCGGTATGGATGCCAAAAGTGTATGCAAGATTGCGGCGCCGGCCCATGCCGCAGCGCCGCATGAGGCGGGTCGGGGAGGGCCGTGATGCAGCGATCCTGGGTGGCGAGGGCGAACGCGCCTTCGTGCGATTTTCCGCTGGCGAATCTGCCCTATGGCGTCTTCGCCGAAGGCGGCGAGGCTCGCCGCTGCGGCGCGGCGATCGGCGACAGGGTGGTGGATTTGGCGGGTACGACGGCGGCCGGGCTGCTGGGACAGGACGCCGCAGGGCTGTTCGACGAGCCCTCGCTCAACCGCTTCATGGCCGCCGGGCCGGCGGTCTGGGCCGCGGTGCGGGCGCGGCTGACCGGGCTGCTGGCCGAGAGCGGGCCGGATGACCTGCGCGGCATGGCCGACCGCCTGCTGCGGCCGATGGCGGCGGTGCGGATGGCGATGCCCTTCCGCGTGGCGGGCTATACCGACTTCTACGCCGGGCGACAGCACGCGGTGAACGGCGGCACCCTCCTGCGCGGGGCGGCCAACGCGCTGACCCCCAACTGGCCGCACATGCCCATCGCCTACAACGGCCGCGCCTCGACCGTGGTGGTCTCGGGCACCCCGGTGCGCCGGCCCTGGGGCCAGGTCCGCCCCGAGGGGGCCGGGGCGCCGGTGCTGGCCCCCACCCGCCGGCTGGATCTGGAGGTGGAGTTCGGCGCGGTGGTGGGCACCCCCACGACCCACGGCCAGACCCTGGGCGTGGCGCGGGCCTGGGAGCATATCTTCGGCTTCGTCCTGCTGAACGACTGGTCGGCGCGCGACGTGCAAAGGTGGGAAAGCCAGCCGCTGGGCCCGTTCCAGTCGAAAGCCTTCGCCACCTCGATCAGCCCCTGGGTGGTGCCCCGCGCGGCGCTGGAGCCCTTCCGGGTCGGCCCGCCCGCCCGGGACGAGCCGCTGCTGCCCTATCTGCACGAGCCCGAGGCGTATTTCTTCGACCTGACGCTCGAGGCGCATCTGACACCCGCGGGCGGGCGGGCCAGCCGGATCGTGCGGACCAACACCCGGCATCTCTACTATTCCGCCCCGCAACTCCTGGCCCATCACGCGCTCTGCGGCTGCCGGATGGAGACGGGGGACCTGCTGGGCTCCGGCACCATCTCCGGCCCTGACCGCCATGCCTTCGGCTGCCTGATGGAACAGACCTGGGGCGGGCGCGACGAGGTGGCGCTGGAGCAGGGCGGCACGCGGACGTTCATCGAGGACGGCGATACCGTCGCGCTGACCGGCTGGGGCCAGGCCGGCGACACGAGGATCGGATTCGGCCGGTGCGAGGGGCAGATCCTCCCGGCCCATGCAAACGTAGGGGAGGACTGATGCGCCTGTGCCGTTACGACGACGACCGTCTGGGGGTGGTGCGCGGCGAGGCCGTGCATGACGTGACTGCGGTGCTGGAGGCCCTGCCGTCCCACCGCTACCCGCTGCCCGACCACGATCCCCTGATCGCCGCCCTGCCGGGCCTGCGCGACCGGATCGAGGCCATGGCGGATGCCGCGCCCGGGGTGCCCCTTGGTGGCGTCCGCCTGCTGTCCCCGGTCGCCTCGCCCCGCAAGATCGTGGCGGCGCCGGTGAACTATCGGCTGCACCTGGACGAGGGCGTCACGGATACCGGGATCAACTTCGGCAACACCGTGCTGCCCATCGACGCCGCCGGGCTGTTCCTGAAGGCCACCAGCTCGCTGGTGGGGCCGGCCGAGGGGGTGGCGATCCGCATCCCCGAGGCGCGCAACGACCACGAGATCGAACTGGTGGCGGTGATCGGCCGGCGCGCCGACCGGGTATCCCGCGAGCGGGCGCTGGAGCATGTGGCGGGCTATGCCATCGGGCTGGACATGACCGTGCGCGGCACGCAGGACCGTTCGATGCGCAAGTCCTGCGACAGCTATTCGGTGCTGGGGCCCTGGCTGGTGACCGCCGACGAGGTGCCCGACCCGGGGGCGCTGGAGATGGAGCTGACCGTGAACGGCGAGGTGCGCCAGAAGGCGCGCACCGCCGACCTCTTGCGCGACCTGCCCACGCTGATCGAACGCGCCTCGGCCTATTACACGCTGATGCCGGGGGATCTGCTGTTCACCGGCACGCCCGAAGGGGTGGGGCCGGTGGTGCCCGGCGACGTGATGCAGGCCGCGATCACCGGCATCGGGTCGATGCGGGTGGCGGTGCGGTAGAGCGGGATCGGTTCAAGCGGGATCGTCGGCAGGAAGGGGCGTCTCCCCTCCCCTCGTGGGAGGGGATGGGGGAGGGGGCTTTGGCACAGGTCCCGCAACCCCCCCACCCCATCCCTCCCCCACGAGGGGGAAGGGAGGAGCGAGATCGCATCCGTTGGTGCCGGTGGCCACGCTTCCACCCGAACCGACCACGCTCTGGTCACTCCGGCCGCCAGCCCTCGCTGTCGCGGATCAGGATCGGGGTGCGGATCGCGCCGAGGACGGGAATGCCGGGCGCTTCCTCCTGCACCGCCGCCTGCCAGCGGGTGCCTTGCAGCATGGCGGCGGCGATGGCCGCGGGGACCACCCCGGCCTGCCGCAGCAGCCGGAGGACCGCCGTGATGGAGCTGCCGGTCGACAGCACGTCATCGACCAGCAGCACCCGCCGGCCCGCCAGCAGCGGCAGCATCCGCGGGTCGAGGTAGATGCGCTTGCTCTGGTCCGGCGTGGTGATCGAGCGGACCGGCTGGCTCAGCCCCTCGTCGTACCAGAACTTGCGGCTGGTCGAGAGCGGCACCAGCCGCGAATGCCCCAGCCTGCGGGCCACCCCTTCGGCCAGCGGCAGGCCCAGGGTGGGGACGCCGACCACGATGTCGGCGATGGGTCCTGCCGCCCGGGCCAGCGTCTCGGCCAGGGCATCCAGCACCGCGAAGCTCGCCTGGTTGACGATCAGCGAGGCCACGGCGCGGTCGGTGCCGCCCGGCAGCACCCGGATCGGCAGCACCACCCGCCGCCCGTCCGGCAGCGCCGCGGCATAGGTGGTCGCGCCCCGCGGCCCCTCGGGGGTGTCGGGGGACAGAAGCTCCTGCCAGACCTCGTGCGGCTTCATCCTTGGCGTTCCTCCTGGTGGAAAGCGCCG
>JBBCJM010000219.1:0-8246 GCA_037190175.1 Paracoccaceae bacterium
GGGCTTCGCGCCCCCCGGACCCCCCGCGGAGTACTTGAGCCAAGATGAGAGACAGTTTGATTCAAATTTTCCCTCACCTTGGTCCAAATACTCCACGGGGGTCCGGGGGTGTGAAACCCCCGGCGCTCGCCGCAAGAGCCCCGGCCCGCTCATTCCGTCACGATCACCCGCCCGGTCTCGCTGCGGGCGCGGAAGTCGGGGCGGTACATGTCCTCGACCGAGGCGGCGGGGTGGTGGAACGCCCCCGGCGAGACCGCCCGCACGATATAGGCCAGCCGGAACGGGCTGGCGTTGTAGCGGTCGAGCGCGGTCACGAACCGTTCCTGCCGGAACTCGGTGTGGTTCACGTCGGTCTCGGTGTCCAGCCAGTCCAGCGCCGAGATCTGCCCGCCGGTCAAGAGGTTGGGGTTGTCGATCTCGAACCCCGCGGGCAGCGGGTCGTTCACGATCAGCCGCGCCTCGCCGCCGGCGAAGGGCGTGACCTCCAGCACCACGGCCAGCCGCGTGCCGGCCGCGACCCCTTGGGACAGGTCCACCGCCTTGCCCTCCAGCGTATAGTAGCTGCGGGCGATGCCATAGCCGTTGCCGCCCGCCGGTTCCGCCTCGGTCGGCACGCCGTAGGCGGTGACGGTCAGGGTCTGCGGCCGGGGCGAGCCGTTGGTCACCACCACGGGTTCCACCGGCCCGCCGCCCTCGATCAGCCGGGCGATGGGGCCGCGGGCGGGGGCGCCGTTCAGCGTCACCCCCTCGACCCCCGGCAGGTCCAGCATGGCGTGGGTGGCCAGCAGCATCCACACCGCCTCCTGCGTCGAGAGGTTGCCGCTGCGCGCGGCGAGCCAGGAGACCAGTTCCTCGCCGTTCACCGCCTGGCTGCCGGCCTCGCTGGCCAGCGCCAGCACCGCCGCGGTGTCGCGGGTGGCGGTGCCGTAGTCCACCCGGTAGACCTGCCGGGTATCCGGGGTCAGCGACAGCCGGGCGGCGGCGCGGCGGAACATGGCGTCGGCGCGTTCCTGGTCGCCATAGGCCGCCAGCGCCGCCCCGACCTGCGCCTGCGCCAGGGGGGTGGCGAAGGCATCGGCCTTCACGTCCGCATAGTAGCGCAGATCGCCCACCGCCGCCGCGCCCTCGCGCGCCAGCACCATCAGCGCATAGGCCAGCGCCTCGCCGCCGCGGTCGAAATCGGCCTGGTAGTTCACCTGGTTGCGCAGGTTGTCGAGTGCCGCGCGGAACGCCCGGTCGGGCACCGCATGGCCGTTGGCGCGCGCCCGGCTGAGGAAGTCGGTCACATAGGCATCCAGCCAGAAGTCGCCCGAGCCCGCCGACCACAGGCCGAAGCTGCCCTCGGAGGACTGGTTCAGGAGCACCGCCTCCACCGCCTGCGAGATGCGGGCGCGGATGTCGTCGGCCCCCTTCAGCCGCATCGCCTGCGCCACCTGGTCGTAGTAGATCAAGGGCAGCGCGCGCGAGGTGATCTGCTCGGTGCAGCCATAGGGATAGCGGTCGAGCGCGGCCAAGAGCCCCGGCGCGTTCATCCGCGCGATGGGTCCCAGCGCCATGGTGGCGGTGGCGCTGGCGGGATCGAGCCCGGCAATCGCATTGGCGTCGAAGGTGAAGCTCTGCCCGGGGGCGAGGTCGAAGCGGGTCAGCCGCGCCACCTCGGGGTCGTTGGCCCGCACGACCAGCGAGACGGTGCGGCTCAGCACCTGTCCGTCCGGCGTGGTCAGCCGGATCTCGGCGGTCTGGATGCCGGGGGTCGAGGCGGTGACGGGAACCGAGACCACCTGTTTCGCCTGTTCGCCCAGGTCGAAGCCCGAGGGCACCGGCCCCAGCGTCAGGCCGGAGGAGGCCACGTCCAGCCCCACCCGCCCGGTGGGGCCGCGGGCGTGGACGATCTCCAGCAGAAGCCGGCTCTCGTCCCCCGGGGCCAGGAAGCGCGGCAGGCTGGCGGTCACCACCACCGGGTCGCGTACCAGCACGTCCGTGCTGGCCTGCCCCACCGCGTCCTGGGTCCAGGCCACCGCCATCACCCGCACGGTGCCGTTGAAGGCCGGCAGGTCGAAGGTGGCGCGGGCGTATCCGTCCTCGCCCACTTCCACCGGGCCGGTGAAATAGGCCACCAGTTCCTCGGTCGGCGGGTCGGCCTGAAGCCGCGCCTGCGCGCCCGCGTCGCCGCCCGAGCGCACCACGCCCTCGGCCCCGTTCAGCCCGTCGATCAGCTTGCCGTAGAGGTCGCGGATGCCCACGCCCAGCTTGCGGCGGCCGAAATAGTGGTCGGAGGGGTCGGGGGCGGTGAAGCCGGTCAGGTTCAGGATCCCCACGTCCACCGCGGCGAGGGTGACCCAGGCCTGCTCTCCGGCCGCCCCGTCCACCCGCACCGCGACCTGCATCGGCCCGCGCGGCATGGCCTCGGGCGCGGTCTCCACCGCCACCTCCAGCCGGCGCTCGCCCGGGTCCACCGCGGCATAGGCCAGCCCCAGCGCACGCGCCGGGTTGCGCCCCGCGGCCGCGTCCATCGGCCGGATGGCCGAGACGGTGACATAGGCCCCCGCGCCCCAGTCGGCGGTGACGGGGATCGGGATCAGGTTCTCGCCCTCCGCCAGTTCCACCGAATCCAAAGCCACCAGCCGGTTCGACAGCACTGCGACCAGCGCGGTGCCTGCCGCCCGCGCCACCACCCGCAGCTGCGCGGTGTCGCCCGGGCGATAGGCGGCGGCATCGAGCCCCACTTCCAGCGTGTCGGGGGTGGAGGTCACGTCGGCCGGCGCGTACCAGCCGGCATAGAAGGTGAGCGAGGTGGTGGCCTGCCCGTCGCGGGTCACCGCGACCAGTTCGTACTGGCCCCAGGTCACCGGGGCGGAGATGCGCTGCGGCTCGGTGCCGGTGGAGATCTCGCCGCGCGCCACCCGGCTGCGGGTCTGCACCGAATCCCAGTACCAGCTGCCGTATTCCTGATACCACTGATAGCGGGTCTGGATCCGGTTCAGCTCCCAGGCCACGGGCAGGTCGGTGGCGCGGCCGTCGGGCCCGACGCCGGCGATCATGAACTCCGCCTGCCCGTTCTCGGGCACCACGTCGTCGAAGAGCGGGCGCAGCCCGATCATCGGGCCGGAGGGCGCGACCGGGGCGGTCACCCGGCGTTCCACCGGCCGGCCGGAGCCTTCGGCCACCCGCACCGCGAACCGCGCCTGCAAGGGGATGCCGGGGTCCTCGAGCTGCGGCAGGGGCGCGGCGATCAGGGCGCGGCCCTCGGCATCGGTCACCCCGCTTTCGATGGAATCCATCCGGGCCGAGAAATCGGCGTCGTGCCGGCCGAAGACATATCCCGGCCAGTCGGGCAGGCCGGGCGCGCGCAGCAGCACCACGTCGCCCTCGATGGCCAGTTCCGCCCCCGGCGCGCCGAACAGATAGCGCGCCTCGACCGCGATCTCGGGCATCCCGTCCAGCGCCAGCGGCCCCTCGGGCAGGGTGAGGGTGAAGTCGATCCGCTCGGGCAGGAAGTCCTCGACCAGGAAGGTCTGCGCGGCCAGCGGCGGCGCATCCAGGTCGGCCAGCAGTTCCAGCCGCCACATGCCGCGCGGCGCATTGGCCGCGATGGGTTGCGACAGGACATAGCCGCCGGCGGTGTCGGTCACCACGGCGCGGGAATGTTCCACCCCGTCGGGCCGCTTCCACACCGCGGTCAGCGGCATCCCGGTGACCCCGCGGACCTGCCCGTCGCGGGCCAGCGCCGTGGCATAGACCGTCTCGCCCGCGCGATAGGCGCCGCGCTCGGTCGAGACGAACACGTCGACCGGCGGGGCCGGATCGCGGCCGCTGACCCCGCGGTCCGACAGGTCGAACTCCGGGTCGGTCAGCGACAGGAAGGCCAGGTCCTCCTCCCCGTCCTTGGCCACGATCATCGCGGGGGCCGCGCCGCCGGTGCCGCGGGTCAGGCCGGGGTCGAACCGCACCAGCCCGGCCGCGTCGGTGGTGGCGCTGGCCAGCACCGCATTGGCCCGGCCCAGCAGCTCCACCGTCACCCCGCCCCTGGCCGCCGCGTTGCCCAGCGAGCGCACGGCCACGGTCAGCCCGTCGGCGCCCCAGTACGTCGTCAGCCCCAGATCCGAGATCACGAACCACTGCCAGCCCGGGGCGTTGTCGTATTCGTCGGCGCCCTGCACATGGGCCTTCAGCAGATAGATCCCCGCCCCCTGCCCGGCTAGCGCCTCGTCCAGGGGCAGGCGGGTGGTCATGTCGCGGTTGACCTCCATCCCCACCGTGGCGGTGCCGGTCCAGAGCTCGGTGCCGATGCGGCCGGCGAAGCTGTCCTCGCGCCAGGGCTCCATCGGCTGGCCGAAATAGTCGCCCTGCACCGCGCGCAGGATGTTGCGGTCCTCCACCCGGTAGAGCGTCAGGTCCAGCGCGGTGGTGTTCACGGTTTCCACCGGAACGGCGGCGCCCGGGCCGCGGGGCAGCACATAGCCCCGCCCGGGGAAGCGCACCGCGGGCGTGCGGTCGCGGACATAGGCCGACAGCGTGACCGCCCGGCTCAGCGTCTGGCCATCGGCGGCCGGCAGCCCGTCGCGGAAGGTGACCTCGATCCGCTGGCCATGCGCCAGCCCCTCGACGCAGAGTTGGCGGTTGCCCGTGCGCTCGACCGAAAGCCCGCCCTGCGGCAGCTGCACGAAGGTGGACCAGTCCACCCCCGCCTCGGCCAGGTTTTCCGAGAACACCGCGCAAAGTCGCGGCTCGGCGCTGTCGGACTGCACCTGATGCTCGGTGATGCGGAAGCCGTACTTGCCGATGGCGTCGGTCAAGAGCCGCTCGGTATCGTCGCGGTGCTGCAGCGACTGCGCCAGCCGCAGCGCCTGCACGGTCTGGCGCCCGCGGCCGCGCTGTTCCAGCACCGCGCCCATGGTGACCAGCACCCCGTGCCGCACCGCCGGGCTCTCGGCCCGCAGATAGGCGTTGATGGTGGCCGAGAGCGCGCGCTGCCGCCAGAGGCTGGCCTCGGAGCTGTTCTGCCCCGCCGCCAGCAGCGCCAGCCGGGCATATTCGGCCCAGGTGGTGGCCGCATCGGTCAGGTTGGCCGCCGCGCCCACATAGGAGGCCGCGGCGGCGAAGTTCCGCGCCCGCTCGGCCTCGGCGGCCGAGGCGAGGTGATCCTGCGCCGGCAGCCCCTCGGCGATGTGCAGCCCGCCCAGCCGGCGCGCCTGATCCAGCGCGCCCTGGAAGTCGCCGCCGTCCAGGAAGCCCAGCTCCCCCCGCCGGGCCGCCGCCCGCGCCTGCGCCTGCGGCTCGGTCGTCAGCACCCGGGCCGAAAAGGCGCCCTGGTAGAACGCGGGCTCGCCCGCGCCCGACTTCAGGAAACAGGCGCTGAAGCGGGTGTTGTAGGTGAAGCTCTCGCAGCGGCTGTCGGAAATGCAGGCGGTCTCGCAGCCCTCCAGCGCGATGTCGCGCTGGCTGGCGAAATCGCCCCCCGGCAGGTCGGTGTTGCTCCAGTAGGTCAGCCGCCGCTCGGGCACCAGATCCTGCGCGGGCGCCAGGCCCGGCGCCAGGGTGGTGGCCGCCACGGCCAGCGACAGGAAAAGAGCGCGCATCGAAACCTCCCCGACCTGAATGGCCGGAAGGTCGCACGGCCCCCGCGGACTGGCAAGGATTCGCGGGGCCCGGGGGCGGCCGCCCGCTCACGCCCGCGTTAAGCCTTGCTTCACCAGAAGCGGCGAATGGTGACGGGCATCGGCGGGCAGGCGGCGGGCGCGGCAGGCATGGACATGATGGAACGGCTGGCAAAGGAACGGCGCGCGCGCCTGGCCGCCGAACGCCTGCTGGAACAGAAAAGCCGCGAGCTGTTCGCCGCCAACGAGAAGCTGGCGATGCACGCGCGGTCCTTGTCCAACCAGGTGCTGGCCCAGCGCGACGCCGCCCGCGCCGCGCTGACCGAGGCCGAGCAGTTGAAGGGGCAGAACTCGCGCTATCTGTCCGACCTTCAGGCCGCGCATACCGCCGCGGTGCTGGCCGAACGCCGGCTGCGCGATTCGATCGACACCATCCGCGACGGCTTCGCGGTGTTCGACGCCGAGCAGCGGCTGATCATCGCCAACCGGGCGTATCTCGCGGCCTTCGAGGGGCACGAGGTGGGGCCGGGCATCCGCTACGAGGAGATCCTGCGGCTGTCAGCGCAAACCGGGCTGATCGGCACCGGCGGCCAGCCGGTGGACGACTGGGTGGCCGGAATGCTGGCGCGGTGGCAGGCCGACCCGATCCCGGCCCGGGTGGTGCAGTTCGCGAACGGCATCTGGGTGCGGCTGGTGGACCGCCGCGCCCGCGACGGCGGCATGGTCTGCCTCGCGCTCAACATCACCGACCAGATGCGCATCCTGGCCGCGATCGAGGCGATCCCGGACGGATTCGTGCTCTTCGACAGGGAAAGGCGGGTCATCATGGCCAATACGAAGTTCCGGCATTCCGTCCCCGGCATCGCCGAGGTCGTGGGCCCCGGCGTGACGCTGGAGACGATCCTGCGCCGCGGGGTGGCGATGGGCGCCTATGTCGATGCCCTGGGCCGGGAGGAGGACTGGATCGCCGAGCGTCTGGCCCACCACGCCCGCGCCGAGGGCGAGATGCAGATCCAGACCTCGGACGGCCGCTGGCTGAAGGTGATCGACCGCCCCACCCCGGACGGCGGCCGGGTGGGCCTGCGGGTGGACGTGACCGAGGAACGCCGCCAGCAGGCGGCGCTGGAGGCCGCCCGCGCCGCCGCCGAGGCCGCCAACCGCGCCAAGTCCGCCTTCCTGGCCAACATGAGCCATGAGATCCGCACGCCCATGAACGGGGTGGTGGGGATGGCGGAACTGCTGTGCGACACGCAGCTGACCGACGAGCAGCGGCTGTTCGCCGACACCATCCGGTCGTCGGGCGAGGCTTTGCTGGTGATCATCAACGACATCCTGGACTACTCCAAGATCGAGGCCGAGCGGCTGACGCTCTACCCCGAGCCCTTCGACATCGAGCGCACGATCCACGAGGTGGCGATGCTCTTGCAACCCCGGGCGCGGGCCAAGGGGATCGACCTGATCGTGGATTTCGACCTGTTCCTGCCCACCCGCTATGTCGGCGATCCGGGCCGGCTGCGGCAGGTGCTGACCAACCTGATCGGCAATGCGGTGAAGTTCACCGAGGCCGGGCATGTGCTGATCCGCGTGGTGGGGATCGAGGCCGAGCCGGGCAGCCAGCAGTTGCACATCACCGTGGAGGACACCGGGATCGGCATCCCCTCCGACCAGCTGGACCACATCTTCGGCGAGTTCAACCAGGTGGACGATGCGGCGAGCCGCCGGTTCGAGGGCACCGGGCTGGGCCTCGCCATCACCCGCCGGCTGATCGAGCACATGGGCGGCGCGGTCTGGGTGGACAGCGAGTTCGGCAAGGGGTCCTGCTTCGGCTTCCGCCTGGCGCTGCCGGTGGCCGAGGACGAGGCGCCGCCCGCGGTGCCGGTGGACCTGCGCCGGGCGCTGGTGGTGGACGACCAGTTCATCAACCGCACCATCCTGGAGCGGCAGCTGACCACCTGCGGCATCGCGGTGACGCTGTGCCGCTCGGGCGCCGAGGCGCTGGAGGCGGCACGCGAGGGGGGCTTCGACGTGGTGGTGACCGACCACGAGATGCCGGGGATGGACGGGCTGGAGCTTGCCGCGCGGCTGCGGGGGGCGGGGCTGGGGCAGCCGGTGGTTCTGCTGTCTTCGAACCCTGTGGCGGCGCGGGAACGGGCCGAGCCCGGGCTGCTGGCGGCGATCCTGCAAAAGCCCGTGCTGCGCTCGGACCTCTACCGGAGGCTGCGGGATCTGTCGGCGCCGCCTGCGGCTCCGGTGGCCGTCGCCCCCGGCCTGCGGCCGATGCGGGTGCTGGCGGCCGAGGACAACCGCACCAACCAGCTCGTGTTCCGCAAGATGGTGAAGGATCTGGACATCGAGCTGACCTTCGCCGGCGACGGGCGCGAGGCGGTGGAGCTGTGGCAGAGCCTGCGCCCCGACCTGATCTTCATGGACATCTCGATGCCGGTGATGGACGGTCGCGAAGCCGCCCGCGCCATCCGCGCCGCCGAGGCACCGGGCACCCGCGTGCCCATCGTGGCGCTGACGGCGCACGCGATGGAGGAGGACGCGGCCGGCATCCTCGCCGCCGGGATCGACCGCTGCCTGACCAAGCCCCTGCGCCGCGCCGCGATCCTGTCGGCATTGCAGGACTTCCACCCCGCCGACACCCGC
>JBBCJM010000220.1:0-9520 GCA_037190175.1 Paracoccaceae bacterium
GACGCAGGCAACCGAGGCCGCAAAGCCTCAACCGCCATGCGCAGCACTCCTCCACACACAGCACAATCACCACACCAGAACCACTTGATCCGCCCCGACGACCTGGTGGCCATTGCGGAGGGACCGCACCCGATCCCATCCCGAACTCGGCCGTGAAAACCTCCAGCGCCCATGGTACTGCGTCTCAAGACGCGGGAGAGTAGGTCGCCGCCAGGTCCTCGGGACGGATCCAACTGTCAAACACGCACCCACGCGGGGTGGAGCAGCCCGGTAGCTCGTCAGGCTCATAACCTGAAGGTCACAGGTTCAAATCCTGTCCCCGCAACCACCAATCCCAAGACCCCCCCAACCAAGGCCACCAGCCCACAAGCTGCGCCAGACTCCTCGCCCGGGGCCGCAAACCCAACTCGCCAGTCGGTGGAATCTCATTGGCGTATGGCTGCGCAACGCGGTCAGACCCACGGCGAAGCGCGCCTTCCATTCCGCGACGGGATGGGGCCTGATCGCATCGTCTCTGCCGGCATCGGGGTAAGGCTTGGATCGTCTCGCATGCGATCGGATGTTCGTGGCGGTGATGGAAACCGGCAGCTTCGCCGCTGCCGCCACGCGGCTCGGCACGAGTTCCGGTCAAGCCTCCAAGCTCGTCGCCCGGCTCGAGGCCGAGCTCGGCGTGCGCCTGCTGAACCGCACCACCCGTGCCGTCTCCGCAACGGAGGCCGGGCAGGCCTATCTCGAGCGCATCCGGCCGCTGCTGGAGGAGTTCGACAGCCTCGACCTCGCGATCAGGAGCAGTGCGCAGGTCCCGCGCGGGCGGCTCCGCCTGACGGCGCCATTGACCTTCGGCACGATGGAACTGACGCCGGCACTCAATGATTTCGCGCTGCGCTACCCGGAGATCGACCTCGATGTGCGCTTTTCCGACAGGATGGTCAGCCTGATCGACGAGGGGTTCGACATGGCGGTCCGGATCGGGCGGGCCGAGGACAGCAGCCTGATCGCACGCAGGCTCTGCGACATGCGGATCATCCTGGTCGGGGCCGAAGCGTATCTCGCGCGGCGCGGCGAACCGGCCGCGCCCGGCGACCTCGCCGGGCATGACTGCATTGCCGACACCAATTTCCGGGAGCCCAACCTGTGGCGGTTCCAGGCACCGGACGGCTCGGCGCTGGCGGTCCCCATCGACGGGCGCCTGCGATATTCGAACGCGGAGGCGTGCCGGCAGGCGGCCGCGGCCGGCCTCGGCCTTGCCTATGTGCCGGGCTTCGTCGCCGGACCGGCGGTGCGGGCGGGGTGCGTCAGGCGGCTGATGCCGGCATTCGAGACGGCGACATTTGGCGTGCACGCCCTCTATCCCCACAGCCGTCATCTGGCGGGCAAGGTGCGGGCGCTCGTCGACTTCCTGGTCGAGCGCTACAGCGGCACACCACATTGGGAACACGGCTGGTAGCCAATTACTTCCTATTTGGAAGATATAATCTTCTAAAATTCTAGATTATCATCTGGATGGAATTCATCCATCTTTCCTCCCAGCAGATGCCGCAGGCATCGAACGCAGCCGAGGAGGACTCCATGTCTCACGCCACCACCGCCGATACCATCGCCCTTCCCACCACCGGGGCCAATGCCGCCAACCCCGATCTCGCGGCGGCCATCCTGCGCGTCGCGCTCGGCGTGCTGTTCCTTGCCCATGCCGGGCTGAAGGTCTTCGTCTTCACGCCGGCCGGGACCGCTGGCTTCTTCGAGAGCCTCGGCTTTCCCGGGCCGCTCGCCTACCTCGTCATCGCCGCGGAGCTTCTCGGCGGCATCGCCCTGATCCTTGGCCTGTGGACGCGCTGGGTGTCGCTGGCGCTGGTGCCGATCCTGCTGGGTTCGATCTATGCCCCGCATGGCGCGGCCGGGTTCTTCTTCTCGAGCCAGGGCGGCGGCTGGGAGTTCCCCGCCTTCTGGGCGATTGCCCTGATCGTTCAGTCCCTGCTGGGCAATGGCGCCTTCGCGGTGCAGCGCGCCCGCGCTTGACCCATGTGAGGGCCGCGGGGTTCCGCGGCCCCCCGACGCGCATCCAAGCAAGGAGACCAGTTCCCATGAAGATCGACCTGACCGGCAAGACCGCCATCGTCACCGGCTCGACCGGAGGCATCGGCCTTGCGATCGCCGCGGGGCTCGCCCGTTCGGGCGCCAGCGTGGTGATCGCCGGCCGCACGCAGGGCCGCGTGGATGCCGCCCTGAAGAAGCTGGCCGAGGCGACGGCCCACGGCAGCATCCGCGGCGTGGTCGCCGATGCCGGCACCGCCGAGGGCTGCGCCGCGCTGATCGCCGCCGAGCCCGAGGCCGACATCCTGGTCAACAATCTCGGCATCTACGAAGCGCAGCCGTTCTTCGACATCACCGACGCCGACTGGCGCGAGACCTTCGAGGTCAATGTCATGAGCGGCGTGCGCCTGTCGCGCCACTACGCGCAGGGGATGCGGGCGCGGGGATGGGGCCGGATCCAGTTCGTCTCCAGCGAATCCGCGCTGAACATCCCGGTCGAGATGGTGCAGTACGGCGTCAGCAAGGCCGCGGTGCAGGCCGTCGCGCGCGGGCGGGCCAAGGTGCTGGCCGGCAGCGGCGTGACCGTGAACAGCATCCTGCCCGGCCCCACCCGCACCGAAGGCGCCATCGAAATGATGCGCGGGCTCGCCAAAGAGCGCGGCGTGAGCGTGGAGGAGATGGAGCGGCTGTTCCTGCAGGAGAACCGCCCCTCGACCCTGCTGCGGCGCTTCGCCGACCCGGAGGAGGTGGCGGCGATGAGCGTCTACATCGCCTCCCCGCAGGCGAGCGCCACGACCGGCGCGGCGCTGCGGGTCGAGGGCGGCATCGTCGAAAGCATCGCGTGAAGCGAGCCGAACGGAAAGGACATCATCATGGAACGACGTGAACTCGGTGGCTCCGGCATCGCCATCGCCCCGCTGGTGTTCGGCGGCAACGTGTTCGGCTGGACAGCCGACCGCGACCGGTCCTTCGCGCTGCTGGACCAGTTCGCCGCCAGGGGCTTCAACGCGGTGGACACGGCGGATGTCTATTCGTCCTGGGCGCCCGGCCTGACGGGCGGCGAATCCGAGACGGTGATCGGCGAATGGCTCGCACGGCGCAAGCGTCGCGACGACATCGTGCTGATGACCAAGGTCGGCATGTGGGAGAAGCGCAAGGGTCTCTCCCCCGCCAACATCAACGCCGCATTGGAGGAGTCGCTCCGGCGCCTCCGGACGGACCATGTGGACGTCTATTTCGCGCATATCGACGATCAGGACGTGCCGCTGGAGGACACGCTCGGCGCGTTCTCCCGGCTGATCGAAGCGGGCAAGGTCCGCGCCATCGGCGCCTCGAACCACACGGCGGACCGGCTCCAGAAGGCGCTCGATGTGGCGCGGACGCGGGGCCTGCCGCGCTACGAGGTCGTGCAGCCGGCCTACAACCTGTACGACCGCGGCGATTTCGAGGAATCGCTCGCGCCGGTCATCCAGAAGGAAGGCCTTGGCGCCGTCAGCTATTTCTCGCTGGCCAGCGGCTTCCTGAGCGGGAAGTACCATTCGAAGGCGGATCTCGAGGGCAGCAGCCGCAAGGGCTTCCTCGAGAAATACTTCGACGAGCGCGGCGAGCGCATCCTCGTGGCGCTGCGGGAGGTTTCGCAGAAGCTGAACGCGCCGCCGGCGCGGGTGGCCCTGGCCTGGCTCCTGTCCCGCCCGGGCCTCACCGCGCCGATCGCCAGCGCGACGAGCCTCGCGCAGCTCGACGAGATCCTCGCCGCGGTCGATCTGCACCTGCCCGAGGATGCGCGCGCGCGGCTCGACGCCGCCAGCCGCTGAGGACCCGGACATGCTCGTGAATGGAACATGGGCTGCCGACTGGCAGCCGGTGCAGGCCAAAGACGAGAAGGGCGGCTTCGTCCGGCAGACCTCCAGCTTCCGGAGCTGGGTGACGCCGGACGGCCGCGCCGGACCCACTGGCGAAGCCGGCTTCGCTGCGGAGGCCGGGCGCTACCACCTCTATGTCTCGCTGATCTGCCCCTGGGCGTCGCGCACGCTGATCGCGCGCAAGCTGAAGAAGCTGGACGAGGTGGTGTCCGTATCGGTGGTGCAGCCGGCGCTGACGGAGCAGGGCTGGCGTTTCGGCGACGGCCGCGACACGGTGAACGGCGCGACCTGGATGCACGAGATCTACACGCGGGCCGATCCCCACTTCACCGGCCGCGCGACGGTGCCGGTGCTGTGGGACCGCCAGCGCGGAACCATCGTGAACAACGAATCCGCCGAGATCGTCCGCATGTTCAATACGGGCTTCGGCGACCTGGCCGACGGCTCGGTGGATCTGTATCCGGCGGAACTGGCGGCGGAGATCGACGCGCTGAACGCGCGCATCTATCCGAGCCTGAACAACGGGGTCTACCGCGCCGGCTTCGCCACCACCCAGGAAGCCTACGAGGAGGCCTTCGCGGAGGTCTTCGCCATGCTCGACGAGATCGAGCAGCGGCTTGCGGATGGCCGCGCCTTCCTGCTCGGCGACGCCTTCACCGAGGCCGACATCCGGTTGTTCGTGACGCTGGTGCGCTTCGACGTGGCCTATCATGGGCTGTTCAAGTGCAACCTGCGCCGCATCGCCGACTACCCTGGCCTAAGCGCCTATCTCGCGCGCATCCTCGCCATCCCCGGCGTGCGCGAGACGGTCAGCATCGACCATATCAAGCGCGGCTACTACTCGATCAAGGCGCTCAACCCCAACGGCGTCGTCCCGCTCGGTCCCGAATTGCCGGACGCCCTGCATGCGGGACAGAGCGCGGGTGGGCGGTCACGTCCTGAGGCAGCGGCATGAGGGCAACCGCCGCCTGACGATCAACCGGCATCACGGTTCCGGCGCCGCCGGGGCATGCAACCATCCGTCACGGGAGCCGCGAAGATCCCGCGCCCCCGTCCTACTCGCCTCGAATCCGGATCAAGGGACCTTCCCCATGCCATCGACCGCCGCCGATCTCCAGACCGCAGGGGCGCCCGCCAATCCGCGTTCGCGGGTGATCCTTGCGAGTCTGATCGGCACCACCATCGAGTTCTACGATTTCTACGTCTACGCGACGGCGGCGGTGCTGGTCTTCCCGCATCTGTTCTTCCCGACCGGGAACGAGACCACCGCGCTGCTGTCGTCCTTCGCGGTCTTCGGCGCGGCGATGGTGGCCCGGCCGCTCGGCGCGATCTTCTTCGGCCATCTCGGCGACAGGCACGGCCGCAAGGCGACCCTCGTCGGCGCGCTGCTGACCATGGGCATCGCGACCTTCCTGATTGGCCTGCTGCCGACCTTCGGGACCGCCGGCTGGATCGCGCCCGCGCTGCTGGTGGTGCTGCGCCTGGCGCAGGGCTTTGCGCTCGGCGGCGAATGGAGCGGCGCCGCACTCGTCGCCACCGAGAATGCGCCGGCCGGCAAGCGTGCCGTCTACGGCACCTTTCCGCAGCTCGGCGCGCCGATCGGCTTCATCATCGCCAACGGCCTGTTTCTCCTGATCGCCGCGCTGCTGCCGTCCAGCGATCCGTCCCGCCCGTCAACGGCCTTCCTCGACTGGGGCTGGCGCATCCCCTTCCTGTTCTCGATCGTCATGGTGGTGGTCGGGCTCTGGGTGCGCCTCAACCTGGTCGAGAGCGCGGCCTTCGAGAAGACGGTGAAGCGCGGCCGCGTCACCCGGCTGCCGCTGGCCGTGGTGTTCCGCAAGCATGGGCGGGAAGTGGTGCTGGGCACCTTCTACATGCTCGCCACCTACGTGCTGTTCTACCTGATGACCACCTTCTCGCTCAGCTACGGGCGCGCGCCGGTGAGCGGTGCGGTGCCGGGCCTCGGCTACGACTACACGAGCTTCGTGCTGATGATGATCGTCGGCGTGGTGTTCTTCGGCATCTTCACGCTGGTCTCGGGCCCCTGGGCCGACCGGTGGGGCCGGCGCCGGACGCTGATCTGGGTCACGCTTGCGATCATCGCCTTCGGCCTCGTCTGGGTGCCGATGCTGGCGGCCGGCTTCGCCGGGGTGATGGCCTGGCTGATCCTCGGCTTCACCCTGATGGGAATGACCTTCGGCCCGATGGGGGCGCTGCTGCCGGAACTGTTCCCGGCCAACGTGCGCTACACCGGCTCCGGCATCTCCTACAACGTGTCGTCCATCCTCGGCGCGGCCGTGGCGCCGTTCATCGCGGTGGCGCTGTGGCGCGCCGGGGATGGCAGCCCGTTCTGGGTCGGCATCTACCTGTCGGCGATGGCGGTGCTGACCCTCATATCCCTTCTCGTCGGGTCGGAGACCAAGGACGTCGACATCGAAGCCTGACCAGGGGCGGCACCCCGGTTCCCCGAGGCGCGACTCATTGCCGGTTTGCCGGGAACCGCGGGCGCAGGTCTATGGTAGTTGGCCCGTAGCATTGCTTCGTTCCTGCCGGCCGGCGACGGACCTGCAGCATCCCTTTCACGAGGACGAACCAGATGTCGCTTCAGCACTTCGCCGAAAAGGGCTTTCAGGCCGCGGTGGTCCGCCGGAAGGGAGGGCCGTTCCAGATCGAGGCGGTGGACATCACGCCACCGCGTCATGACGAGGTCCTGGTGCGCGTGGTCGCGACGGGCATGTGCCACACCGACATGGTCGCCCGCGATCAGATCTATCCGGTGCCGCAGCCGATTGTCCTCGGTCATGAGGGTGCCGGCGTCGTCGAGGCGGTCGGCGAGAACGTGGCGAAGGTGCAGAAGGGCGATCATGTCGTCCTCACCTTTCATTCCTGCGGCGCCTGCCGGCCCTGCCAGGAGGGTCATCCGGCCTATTGCGAGAATTTCAACGCCTATAATTTCGCGGGATCGCGCCCCAACGACGGCTCGCATGCGCTCTGCGGGCATGACCAGACCCCGCTGAACGACCGCTTCTTCGGCCAGTCCTCGTTCGGGGCCTATGCGATCGCCAATGAGCGCAATGTGGTGAAGGTGCGCAAGGATGCGCCGCTGGAACTGCTTGGACCTCTCGGCTGCGGAATCCAGACGGGCGCCGGAACCGTGCTCAATGCGCTCAAGGTCGGGCCGGGGGCGAGCTTTGCCGCCTTCGGCGCAGGAGCGGTCGGGCTTTCGGCCGTCATGGCTGCGGCAGCGGCCGGCGCGACCACCATCTTCGCCGTCGATCTCGTTGCCTCGCGATTGGAACTGGCCCGACAGCTTGGCGCCACCCATGTCGTCAACAGCGGCAGTGATGACCCGGTCGAGGCGATCCGCGCCGTCACGGGCAAGGGCGTGGATTTCGCGATGGATTCGACCGGCATCCCGGCGGTGATCCGCAATGCGGTCCTGGCCCTTCGCCCCACCGGCGCCGCGGCGATCGTCGGCGCCTCGAAGCCGGGGGCGGTTCTTGACCTCGATGCCAACGACCTGATGCAGAACGTCAAGAGCATCCGTGGTGTCGTCGAAGGCGACAGCGTGCCGGACGTCTTCATCCCCAGGCTCATCGACCTCTATCTCGCCGGCCGCTTTCCCTTCGACAAGCTGGTGAGGTTCTATGCGCTCGACCAGATCAACGAGGCTGCCGCCGACAGTGAAAAGGGAGGGACGCTGAAGCCGATCATCCGCATCGGCAAGACGTGAAGCGACCCCTTCACCTCCCTCGCGGCAGGGCAGCATTTCCCGTGGAGGCCGGCGCCTCCCTCAGCGCCGGTGGCGAGATGAGGCGCCCCTCGATGAGCAGCCGGCCCGTGCCCGCCGCGATCGCAGCGATCGCGAGGCTGGAGGCGAGGAGCAGAGGCAGCGCCAGTGTGGCGGCGGGGCCGGTGTCTCCCCGTTCGACGAGGCGGAGGGCGGCGAGCGGAAGGGCGGAAAGGCCGAAGGTGTAGGCCCAGTACGAGGCGCCGAAAGGCTGCTCGCGCAGCCAGGACAGGAGGCGCAGGCCGACGGCTGCATGCAGCAGCGCATAGCCGAAGATCGCCTGCGCCGCGACGCCCGGCGGCCCGTCGCTGACGCTCAGATACGCGACACAGACGACCGCCGGCGGCGTGAAGTGCAGGCCCATCGTCGCCCGCAGCGGCACCGGCAGCGCCGGCGGGGCGAGCAACCGGTGGACGACGACGGCTTCCAGGGCAAGCCAGGAAAGAAGGCCGGCACCGAAGAACAGCGCGCCCCATTTCGGAAAGCCGAAGGCCGCGCTGGCGATCGCGCTCACCAGGAACCCGCCCACCACCGGCACGTAAAGCGCGGGCGTCGTGGCCTCGCGGTCGCGCTCCCCGGTGAGGAGGCCGGCGATGGCGTGGATCGCGGCCGCCGTCTGACCCGCGACCCCTGCAATCATCAGCATCCGCGCCGCATCCGGCACGAATGGTGCAATCGCGATCGAGGCAATGGCGGTTGCGATGGGCGCGAGCGCGACGAAGGAAGACCCGATCGGGTGGCGGAGTTCGGCCAGGGCCGCGCGCGGCAGCCAGATCCATTTGCCAAGGTACAGCACGAGCAGCACGCCCCACACGGTCGCCGCCAGCAGCGCGAGCGCCTCCCCCGGCAGCGCGGACCACCCCCACAGCCGCGCCGCGGTCCGCCAGCAACTGGCAAGGCCGCCCAGCCCAAGAACCATGCCGAACAACGCCACGGGCACGTCCGGCCATCGGCGACCGGGCGATGCCGCGATGCCCGGCCGGGGCCCCGTCATCAGCCGGCCGCGGGCGACTGATGCCGCCTGGATGACGGCGCCGCGCACGGCGCCGCCGCCGGTCGCGCTCGGCGCTGCAAGGACCATCTGCATTCCTTCCTTCCGATGAGCGGTGATGCCCGGCGCGGCGGGCTACCCGAGCAGGGCCCAGCGGATCAGCAGCCCCACGGCGCCGACCATCGTGACGCCTGCCGCCCACAACCCGACGAACCATGCGGCGCGGCGCAGGCCCTCGGGCATCAGTGGTAGCCCGCGCCGGGCCGCACCTTGCCGCGGAACAGCCAGTACACGTAGCCGGTGTAGATCAGGATGATCGGGATCAGCACCGCCGCGCCGGCGAGCAGGAAGCGTTGCGCCGAGGGCGAGGCCGCCGCCTCCCAGATCGTGATGCCGGGCGGCACGACCAGCGGCCACATGCTGATGCCGAGGCCGATATACGACAGCAGGAAGAAGCCCAGCGCGCAGAGGAACGGCACGCCGTCGTGCCACAGCACCTGACGCTCCTTGGCCCGCACCCCGGCACGCGACCGCCGTTCGCTTTCCGCCAATCCGGTGAAGAACCGCCAGGCGAGCAGAACCAACAGCACCGGCACGGGCGAGGCGAAGACGATGTTCGGGAAGGTGAGCCACCGCGCCCGAAAGGCCGGCTGCAGGAACGGCATCGCCAGACTCACCAGAGCGATGAAGGCGAGGGTCAGCACGCCGAGGTGGCGCGCCAGCGAATGCGCGCGCGCCTGCAACTCGCCCTCCGTCTTGAGCACCAGCCAGCAGGCGCCGAGCAGGCCATAGCCGGCGACGAGCGCCATGCCGGTGAACGCCGAGAAGGGCGTCAGCCAATCCCAC
>JBBCJM010000221.1:0-11641 GCA_037190175.1 Paracoccaceae bacterium
CTCCTGCCCTTCGACAACAAGTCGGAGCTGGCGGTGATGATCGACCTGCCCGAGGGCGCCTCGGTCGAGGCCACCGACGCCGTGGCGCAGTCGGTCGCCCGGGTGGTGCTGGGGATGGCCGAGGTGCGCTCGGTGCAGACCCATGCCGGCACCGCCGCACCCTTCAACTTCAACGGCTTGGTGCGGCATTCCTTCTACCGCAGCGATCCGCATCTGGGCGAGGTGGCGATCAACCTGCTGCCCAAGCACGACCGGGAACGGGCCAGCCACGCCATCGCGCTGGACATCCGCCAGCGTCTGGCCGCCCTGCCCCTGCCGCCGGGCACCAGCCTGAAAGTGGTCGAGCCCCCGCCCGGCCCGCCGGTGATGGCGACGCTGCTGGCCGAGGTCTACGGCCCCGACGCCGAGACCCGCCGGCAGGTCGCGGCCCGTGTCGAAGCCGCCTTCCGTTCCGTCCCCTTCATCGTGGACGTGGACAATTCCTTCGGCGAGGCGCCGCGACGGCTGCGCGCCACGATCTCGACCGACGACGTGGAATTCTTCCGCGTCGAGGAAGGCGACGTGCTGGATACCTTGGCGATCCTGAACGGCGGGATGACGGTGGGCTATTCCCACCGCGGCGGCGGGCGGCAGCCGATCCCGATCCGCATCGAACGGCCGAAGGGCGAGCGGGTGCTGGACGAAGGCTTCCTGACCACGCCGATCCCGGCCAACGTGCTGCCCGGCGACCGCGGGGTGGTGGAACTGGGCGACGTGCTGCGGCTGGCCGAGGAACGCGCCTCCTTCCCCGTGTTCCGCCGCAACGGGCGGGCGGCCGAGATGGTCACCGCCGAACTCGCCGGCGCTTTCGAGGCCCCGCTCTACGGCATGATGGCGGTGCAGGCGGCGCTGGACGCGCAGGACTGGGGCGCCTTGCCCAAGCCCGCGATCTCGCTCTACGGCCAGCCGGAGGACGAAAACGCGCCCACGCTGCTGTGGGAAGGCGAGTGGGAAGTCACCTGGGTCACCTTCCGCGACATGGGCGCGGCCTTCATGGTGGCGCTGCTGGGGATCTACATCCTGGTCGTGGCGCAGTTCGGATCCTTCAAGGTGCCGCTGGTGATCCTGACCCCGATCCCCTTGACCTTCATCGGCATCCTGGGGGGCCATTGGCTGTTCGGCGCGCCCTTCTCGGCCACCTCGATGATCGGCTTCATCGCACTGGCCGGGATCATCGTGCGGAACTCGATCCTGCTGGTGGACTTCATCCGCCACACCGACCCCGCCGGCCGGCCGCTGACCGAGATCCTGATCGAGGCCGGGGCGATCCGGTTCAAGCCGATCCTGCTGACCGCGCTCGCCGCGATGATCGGGGCGGCGGTGATCCTGGCCGACCCGATCTTCCAGGGGCTCGCCATCTCGCTGCTGTTCGGGCTCGCCTCCTCCACCCTGCTGACCGTGCTGGTGATCCCGGCGATCTACCGGGTGCTGCGGACCTGAGCCTTAGCCCGGCCGGACCAGGGTGCCGAACAGCCGCGGCTCCAGCCCCGGGCCGGCGAAGGTCTCGCCGCGGGTCAGCACGCTCACCGCGTCGTGGCTGTGCAGGCTTTCCTGGTGGCTCGCCACCACCCGGAAGTCGCCCACCCGCGGCTCGGCCTCCAGCCCGGCGCAGAAGGCGCGCACCGCGTCCTCCACGAAGACCGGATGGGCGGCGTTGAGTTCCGCGAAGGCCTGTTCGTCCTCGCGCTTCACCATCACCTGCGTCTCGGTCGGCACCGCGGCGCGGGCGATGTCGATCAGGTCCTCGACCCACAGCCCGGGCGCCGCCACCACCGACAGCCGCGCCACCGACCGTTGGCTGTGCGGCACCGCCAGCTGCCCCCGCACCGCGCGGGCGTGTTCGGAAAGCTCCAGCGAGCAGGGGCAGGTCGAGGAATACACATAGTCCAGATGCAGCATCCGCAGCCGCCGGCCTTGGCGCTCCTCCAGCTCCCAGGCCGCGTCGTAATACTGCCAGCCCGAGAGGCCCGAGCGCAGCGAGCCCACCCGCAGCGGGATGGCCGCCCGCATCAGCACCCGCGCCCCCGCGCCGCCCAGGTCGCGGGCATAGGCGTCCAGCACCGCATCGGCCAGATCCGGGCAGGTGCGATGCTCCGCCTCGGCCTGGAACGAGCGCAGGATGCGGCTCATGTTGATGCCCTTGGCGGTCGCCTCCAGCCCCACCGTGCCGGTCACCGCGGTTTCCAGCACCATCTCGGTGCCGTCGCGCAGCCGGTGCCGCAGCGGCAGGCGGAAGTTGGAAATCCCCACATGCTGGATCGGCACCTGCGCGCCCACGATCAGGCTGGCCGGGCCGTTCTGCAGGTCGGGCAGCGTGGCGCGATAGGCGTCGTCCACCCGGAAGTCGTGCGGATAGGCGCGGCTGGGGGCCAGCGCGCGCAGGTCCTCCTCGCCCGCCTGCCCGGCCCAGCGGCGCAGCAGGTCCAGCGCCGCCTCGGCCTCGGCACGCGAAGGGGTCCGCTCGGGGGGGACGACATGCTGGTTCATGGGAGGTCATCCTTCCGGTTCGGGCCGGGGGCGGGCGCGCCCGCGGCCGTCAATGTCAACAGGGTCGGCGGGAAAACGCCCGCCGGAAGACTGAGATAGGCGATCTTGCCGCCCCGCGCCAGTCCCTCCTTGCGGGTGAGGCGGTGAGGCGGGGTGAACCCCGCCCTACCTGTGGACGGCGTGGGGGTGAACGTAGGGCGGGATTCATCCCGCCATCCCCGCCCCTTCCACTCCCTATGCCGCCTCCAGCGCCTGCATCAGGTCGCCGATCAGGTCGTCGGCATCCTCCAGCCCGACCGAGAAGCGGATCAGGCCCGGGGTGATGCCCAGCCGGTCCTTCTGCTCGGGCGACAGCCGCTGGTGGGTGGTGGTGGCGGGATGGGTGGCGATCGACTTGGCATCGCCCAGGTTGTTGGAGATCTTCGCGATCTCCAGCGCGTTCATGAAGCGGAACGCGGCCTCCTTGCCGCCGGCGATGTCGAAGGTCACCATCGTGCCGCCCGACCCCATCTGCCGCAGGGCCAGGTCGTGCTGGGGGTGCGAGGGCAGGCCGGGATGGATCACCCGGGTGAGCTTGCCGTGCCCCTCCAGCGCCCGGGCCACCTTCCCGGCGCTTTCCGCCATCGCCTTGCAGCGCAGGTCCAGCGTGGCCATCCCGTTCAGCATGATCCAGGCGTTGAAGGGCGACATGGAGCCGCCGGTGTGCTTGACGAAAGGTTCCAGCGTCTTGCGCACCCATTCCCTGGTGCCGCAGACCACGCCGCCCAGCGCCCGGCCCTGCCCGTCGATGTGCTTGGTGGCGGAATAGACCACCACATCCGCCCCCTGTTCCACCGCGCGCGAGAAGATCGGGGTGGCGAACACGTTGTCGGCCACCACCAGCGCGCCGGCCTCATGCGCGATGCGCGAGACCGCCTCGATGTCGATCAGCTCCAGCGTGGGGTTCGACATGGATTCGAAGAAGACCAGCTTCGTCCCCGGCGTCACCGCCGCCCGCCACTGGTCAAGGTCGGGGCCGTCCACGAAGGTGACCTTCACCCCGTAACGCACGAGGATCTCTTCCAGAATGTAGAGACACGAGCCGAAGAGAGCGCGCGAGGAGACCACGTGGTCCCCCGCCCGCAGCCCCGACATCAGCGCGCCCGAGACCGCGGCCATGCCGCTCGCCGTGGCGAAGGCGTCCTCGGTGCCCTCGACCGCGGCGATCCGCTCCTCGAACATCCGCACCGTGGGGTTGCCGTAGCGGGCATAGATGAACTCGTCGTCGCCCGTCTTGATGAAGCGCGCCTCGGCCTGTTCGGCGCTGTCATAGGCGAAGCCCTGGGTCAGGAAAATCGCCTCGGCCATCTCGCCGTACTGGCTGCGGCGGCTGCCCTGGTGGATCAGTTTGGTGCGGGTCTTCCAGTCGGTCATCGGCGCCCCCCGGGCAAGAAAAAGCCCCGGAATACCAGAGGGTTCCGGGGCGATCTTCGCTGACCCGTCACCTCTTTAGCGGCTTGTTTAACGTGGCCCGCAATCCGGTACAAATCGCCACGAGGCCCGGCTTACGCCCGGGCCGGGCCGAGGTCAATGGGGCGCTTCGCGGAGGGCGGGGATCAGACCGCGCGGTCGAGCACGATGTCGATCCACCGTCGCCAGCCGTCCGTCTGATGCATCTCCCAGGTTCCGGCCAGACGGTCGGCGCCGTCGAAGCGGCCGCGGAAGCGGATGCCCTGCCCGTCGATTTCCCAGCGTTCGCGGTCAAGGCGGCAGGCAAAATCTGCAACGCCCCCGTCCTGATCGAACGACCGCGAGACGACCGTGCCCCGTGCTGCATCCCAGGTCAGCACCTCGATCGACCGCAGCGCGGCACCATCCATGCGGGCATCGACCTCGTGGATCAGGGTGCGCCAGCCCGGCAGCCAGCGATAGAGGTCGGTCGCCGACATGGTTCCGGTCTGCCGGCCATCGGTGCCGAACAGGGCGCCCGTGGTGTTCCAGATGCCCGCGAACCGCTGCAATCCGGCAAGCTCGCCGCCCGCCGCCGTCATTCCGCGTCAACCCGCGGCCCCACCAGCCCGAACCAGGCCCCCTGCGGATCGGTCGCCACGACGATGAAATGGCCGCCGGGGATCGGGCCGGGGCCGTGGTGCACCGTGCCGCCGCCGCCGGTCACCGCGCGGGCCGCGGCGTCGATGTCCGCCACCCCGAAGTAGAACAGGAACGAGGGCGGCCTGCCGCCGGCGTTCTTCATCACCGCGCCGATGGTGCGCCCGGCATGGTCGATGAAGCGATAGTCGCCCATCTCGCCCATCGGCATGGCATCGCCACCCGTCCAGCCGAAGTGCTTGCCCCAGAAGGCCAGGGCCGCCTCGGGGTCGGGCACCGCCAGTTCGTTCCAGTTGCAATGCCCCGCCGCGGAGGGGTCGAAGGAGGTGCTGGGCTCCTCCGACACCTCCCGCATCACGTAGAAGGCCACGCCCTGCGGATCGGTCAGCATGGCGAGGCGGCCGACCTCGGGGATGTCCCGCGGCCCCATGTGAAGCTGCCCGCCGTCCGCCTGCACCGCGGCCGCGGCGGCGTCCACGTCGTCCACCGCCACATAGCCGACCCAGGCCGGGGGCATCTCGCCCCCCGCCTTGAACTCGGGCCGCGCCAGCAGCCCGCCGAAGGGCTTCCCGTCGAGGTTGAAGATCCGGTAGTCCGGCGCCACCTCGCCGCCCGCCGTCCAGCCGGTGACGGCGCCGTAGAACGCCTCCGCCCCGGCCGCGTCGCCGGTCATCAGCTCGTACCAGATGAAGTCGCCCTGCGGATTGCGTGCCATGTCATTCGTCCATGATCATCGAAAAGCCGCCGTAGATCATGCGCTTGCCGTCGAAGGGCATATCGCCCAGCGCCTGCATCCGCGGATCCTCCATCATGGTCTTCATCGCGGCGTCGGAGACCTCCTTGGACGGATATTCCACCCAGGAGAACACCACGACCTCCCCTTCCTCCGCCTTCACCGAGCCCCAGAAGTCGGTCAGCTTGCCGCGCGGCACGTCGTCGCCCCAGCATTCGACGCAGCGGGTGGCGCCGTATTCGCGGAAGAGCTTCGCCGTCTCCCTGGCATAGGCGAGATAGGCGTCCTTGCCGTCCTGCGGCACGGCGGCCACGAATCCCTGAACATAGGTCATTCCGATTTCCTTTCCCTGATTCGCCCCGCTGTGGAGGGCAGCCTATTGACGCTTTATGTTGGTATCAACATAAACAGCCGATGACAGCACCAACCCGCCGATGACCCGCCCTGTTCCCTTCGAGACCACGCTCAGGGTGCGCGACACCTGCCTGTGCCTGCACGCGCAGCGGGCGGCGCGGCGGCTGGGGCGGGCCTTCGACCTGGCGCTGAAGCCCTTCGGCCTGACCAACGGGCAGTTCTCGCTGCTGATGGCGCTGAACCGGCCCGAGCCGCCGCCCCTGGGCGCGGTGGCCCGGGTGCTGGCGATGGACCGCACCACGCTGACCGCGGCGCTGAAGCCGCTGGAACGCGCCGGGCTGGTGGAAAGCCGGGCCGACCCGGCCGATGGCCGCTCGCGCCTGCTGCTGCTGACCCCGGCGGGGCTGGACCGGCTGGCGGCCGCCCTGCCCGCCTGGACCGCGCTGCATGATGAGATCGAGGCGCGACTGCCCGATCCGCAGGGGTTGCGCGATGGCCTTCTGGCGCTGTCGTGACGGGTTGACCTGACGGCGGCCGGTGCCCGAAGGTGAGGCCGCGCCAGCACGGGGGACCGCCATGTCGCTGAACGACTACAACCGGCACGCCACCCTCGGCCCGATGGCCGGCCCCGCCACCTCGGCCGCCGCCGCCGCGGGACAGGCGGCCTATCAACGCGCCCACGAGCGCCCCCGCGAGTCGGGGGCGGGGGGCGGGAACGCGGAGATGCCGGGGCTGCGCGCCTCGCTCCTGATGCTCGCCCTCTTCGGGGGGATCTTCGTGGCCTCGGTGGCGATGGGGCTGTTCGTGCTGCCGGAGACGGGCATCGCCGCAACGATCGCGGCCGGCGCGGCGCTGCTGTCCGGTCTGGGATTCGTGATCTTCGGCGTGATCGTAGGGATCGAGGCGGTCAAGCACGCGCTCGCCTGGCTCATCTTCGGCGGGGCGGAGATCGGCCTGGGCTGGGCCCTCGGCGCGGCGGTTGTGGCCTTCGTCTTCGCGGCCATCCATTTCTACGCGCTGGGGCCGCTGTCCGAATGGATGGTGGCGCTGATCGCCGCCGCGCTGACCCTGGTCGCCCGCTGGGTCCGCGTGCTGCGCCCGCTGGCCGCGGCCGTCGCCACCGGCGCGGTCGCCTATGTGCTGATCGCCAGCCACGTCTACGAACATCACAGCCTGACCGCGGCGCTGATCGCCGGGGCGGCCGGCCTTGTCGTGCTGGCGGCGGGCCATGCCGCGCAGGCCCGCAGGAGGCATTCATGATCGACCTCTTCTACTGGCCCACCCCCAACGGGTGGAAGATCACTATCGCGCTGGAAGAGATGGGCCTGCCCTACGCCGTGCACTACGTGAACATCGGCAAGGGCGAGCAGTTCGAGCCCGATTTCCTCGCCATCGCCCCCAACAACCGGATGCCGGCCATCGTGGACCCCGAGGGGCCGGGCGGCGAACCGATTTCGGTCTTCGAATCCGGGGCGATCCTGCTCTATCTCTCGCGCAAGACCGGCCAGTTCGGCGGCGAGGGCGAGCGGCAGCGGGTGGCGGTGGAACAGTGGCTGATGTGGCAGATGGGCGGCGTGGGGCCGATGGCCGGCCAGGCGCACCACTTCCTGAAATACGCCCCCTCGCTGGACCCCCCGCAGGACCTGCCCTATGCCAAGGACCGCTATCGCGCCGAGGTCGGCCGGCTTTACGGCGTGCTGGACCGGCAGCTGGCGAAGGGCGAGTTCGTGGCGGGCGACTTCCTCTCCATCGCCGATTTCGCCATCTGGCCCTGGGCCAGCCTGTGGGAGGGGCAGGAGCAGACGCTGGACGACAAGCCCCACCTCGCCCGCTGGCTGGATGCGCTGTCCGCGCGCTCGGCGTTCAAGGCCGGCCGGGCGGTGGGGGCCGACAAGCGCGGCGACCTGTCGAAGGACAAGGAGGCGCAGAAGGTGCTGTTCCGGCGATAGGCCCCGCATCGGTTCAGACGGCATCGCCGGCGAAAAGGGCGCCTCCCCTCCCCCCGTGGGAGGGGATGGGGGAGGGGGCTTTCGCAGGCTCGAACCTTTGCCGCCCCCCACCCCATCCCTCCCCACGAGGGGGAGGGAGGTGCGAGCGTTCCATCCGGCGGTGCCGGTGGCGGCGGTTCCACCTGCCTCAGGGCTACAGGTCCCGCGCGAGCCGGTGCAGGCGGTGCCGCCGCGCGCCCCGCTCCACCGCCTCGAACACCGCATCCGGCCCGAATCCCTCGCGCCGCCAGAAGGCCAGCCCGCGCGGGTTGGCCTCCAGCACCGCGACCAGCATCCGCTGCGCCCCGCGGCCGCGGGCCAGCGCCGCCAGATGCCCGAGCATCGCCCGGCCCAGCCCCTGCCCCCGCGCCGCGGGGTCGAGCAGCAGCAGGCCCAGATAGGCGTCGCCCACGCGGGGATAGCCGAAAGCCAGCGCCGCGATGCCCTCCAGCCGACCGTCAGGCCCCATGGCGCCGATCCGCACCCCGTCCGCCGGATCGCCCCCCGGCGGGGCGCCGGTGAAGAAATCCTCCACCGTCCCCTCGTCCGGCGGCAGGCCGGTCTCCAGCGCCACGTAATCCGCCGCCCGCGCGAAAAACTCCGCCACCGCGGGCCGGTCGGCGGGGTCGGCCAGCGGGCGCAGGGGGGTCATTCCTCCTTCTCGCGCCCGTATTTCTCCAGCAGCCCGCCCTGCGCGATGAAGAAGGCGAAAAGCGCGAAGGTCAGGCCGAAGGTCTTGAAGTTCACCCAGGCGTCGGTCGACATCAGCCGCCAGACCGCCTCGTTCGCCACGGCCAGCGCGGCGAAGAACAGCGCAAGCCGGCGGGTCAGGATCATCCAGCCCGCGGGCTCCAGCGGCAATGCCTCGCCCATCACGAATTCCAGATAGGACCGGCCGCGCCACAGGCCGAAGCCCAGGATGGCGGCGAACAGCAGATAGATCGCGGTGGGCTTCATCTTGAAGAACCGCTCGTCGTTCAGCCAGACCGAGAGCCCGCCGAACACCACCACCAGCACCACGGTGGCCACCTGCATCCGCGACAGCACCCCGGTCAGGCGCCACAGGACGAAGGTCGTCAGCAGCATCAAGGGGATGAAGGCCGCGGTCATCACGATGAAGCCGTCGTAATCGGTGCCGCCGATGGCGAAGGTGCGCTCGCGCAGCAGCAGGTAGCCCGCGAAGAACACCGCGATGGGGCCAAGCTCGAGGGCCAGCTTCAGCCCGGGATGGATGGGTCGTCCGCTCATTCCGTCTCCTTAACCTGCCTGCACCAGTATCGCGCCGGCCGCCACGCCCGCCATCAGCGCCGCCCGCCAGGGGCCGATGCGCTCGCCCAGGACCAGCCAGCCGATGGCCGCCGCGAACAAGGTAGAGGTTTCCCGCAGCGCCGCAACCTCGCCCACCTTGCCGATGCGGGTGCCGAGCATCACGCCTCCGAAACTGACGAAGGCGATCAGCGCCCCGGCCATGCCCCGCAGCATCAGCGGCCGCAGCGGCGGCAGCGCCAGGCTGCCGCGCCGCAGCCGCCAGGCCACCAGCAGCGGGAAGTCCAGCGCGGTCAGCAGGAAGAACCAGGCCAGGAATGCGAAGGGATCGGCGAAGGCGCGGATCGCCCAGGCGTCATAGGTGGTATAGACGGCCACCAGCAGGCCTCCCGCCACCGCCCAGACCAGCCCCGCGACCAGCGCCGGCCGGCCCACCCGGATGCCGCGCAGGTTCACGGCCGCCAGCCCGATGATCGAACCCGACAGCACGCCCACCCCCAGCCATTGCAGGGGGCCGTAGTGCTCGGCCAGGAACACCACCGCGAAGACCAGCGTGGCCAGCGGCCCGGTGCCGCGCACCACCGGATAGACCACGGTATAGGCCGCGCGCTCGTAGGCCAGCGCCATGGACAGCTTGTAGGCCAGATGGATCGCCATGGCGCCGGCCAGCATCGGCCACTCGCCCCCCTGCGGCCAGGGCACCAGGAACAGCGCCAGCGGCAGCGAATAGACCGCGATCCACAGGTCGATCGAGGCCCGGGTGATCCAGGGGTCGTGCCGCCCCTTCTGCAGCGCGCCGAAGACCGCATGGGCGCAGGCCGAGACCAGCGCCAGCGCCACCGCCAGCCGCGCGCCCTCGGCCGTGCCCGCCAGCGCGGTGATTTCGGCGGCAAGCTCGCTCACGGCCGGCAGGCGAAGGAGGGGGGCATGGGCGGGGATCCCTCGGCAAGACCCGAACGGGCCGCAGCCCGCGGATGCCCCGGACCGCGGCGAAGGTCAAGCCGCGGGAACCGCGCCGCGGCCGGCGGCATTCTGTCCGGGCGGGCGAAGGGAGGGGCGGATGGATGCGGTGATGGAACAGGTGGCGGCGCGGCCCGATGCCTTTCCCTGGTCGGCGGTGCTGCTGCGGCTGGCAGCGGCCTGCATCCTGGGCGGGCTGATCGGGATCGAGCGGGAATGGCGCGACAAGCCCGCGGGGCTGCGCACCCACATGATGGTGGCGGTGGGGGCCTGCCTCTTCTGCCTGCTGACCTTCGAGATCATGCTGGAGGCGCGGGCCGAGGGCGACCCCACCACGGTGCGCACCGACCCCCTGCGGGTGATCGAGGCGGTGACCGCCGGGGTGGCCTTCCTCGCCGCCGGCACCATCCTGGGCCAGGGGCGCAGCGTGCACGGGCTGACCACCGGCGCCGGGCTCTGGGTGGCGGGCGCCATCGGGGTGGCCTGCGGCATAGGGCAGCTGCTGCTGGCGGGACTTGCCACGCTGATCGTGCTGGCGGTGCTGGTGGTGCTGCGCTGGGTGGAGGACCACGCGCTGAAGACCAAGGACCACGACCGCTAGGTGTGCCGCCAGGGCTCCAGGTGCGGGGCGATCATCCGGCGCCACCAGGGCGGGACCAGCGCCACCAGGCAGCAGACCGGCAGCGGCCAGGGCAGCCAGGGGGCCTCGGCAGGGGCGGGCAGGCGCAGCGCGGGATAGGGGCGCGCGGGATGGGCGTGGTGGTCGGAATGCCGCGGCGCGTTCAGCATCATCGCGCCGGTGAACCAGTGCGGGGCGTTCCAGGAATGGCGGTCGCCCACCGGCTCCAGCCGCCCGTCGGGGCCGGCGCGGCGCATGAGGCCATAGTGCTGCACATAGTCCGAAAGCAGCAGCTGGCCCTGCGCGTGCAGCGCCAGCCCCGCCCAGACCGCCACCCCGGCCGCCCCGGCCGCCAGCCAGCCCATGGCCAGCGCCAGGGCGGCGCCCAGCCCGTACCAGAGATAGGGATGCACCCGCCCCCGCCCCCGTTCCGCCCGCCAGCCGGCGCGGAACGATCCCGCCCAGGCGCGCGGGAAGAAGCGCCAGAACCCCTCGCCCGCCCGGGCGGTGTTCGGGTCCTGCCGGCTGGCGGCGTGGCGATGGTGGACCAGCCGATGGGCGCTGGTGTGGTGGCCGAAGAGCAGGCTGGCATAGATCGCCGCGCCCAGCCGGAACAGCCGGCGGTCGGCGCGGTGGATCAGCTCGTGCGCCGCCGGATTGGCCACCTGCCCGAACCAGAGCCCGGCGGCGAGGAACACCGCCAGCCTTTCCCACCCCGTCAGCGCCCCCGGCCCGGCCACCGCCACGACCACCAGCGGCAGGGCGGCGAAATGCGCGAGCGCGATGGCCACCAGCAGCCCGTCTCCGGCGGGGAACTCCGCCCCCTCCGGCGCCTCGGGCAGAAGACCCCGCCCCAGCATGTCGAGCGCGAAGGCCCCCAGCGTCACCCAGACCAGCGCCAGCGCCGCCCAGGCCCCGCCCCAGGCCGCGCCGGCCAGCACCAGCGCCAGCGGCGAGAGCGCGGCGACGGCGAAGAGCAGGAGGCGGGGGGTCCGGCGCATCGCCCGACCCTAGCATCCTCCGCCGCCACGGCACAGCGCGACGCGGGGCCGCGGGGGAGCCTGGACCGCTCATCAAGCCTGCCGGCTTTCTTCGCTTTCCGAACCC
>JBBCJM010000222.1:0-10298 GCA_037190175.1 Paracoccaceae bacterium
GGGTCGGAGGCGCCTTCCAGATGCCCCTCGGGGTGCAGGACGATGGCCTGCGCCCCGCCCAGCGGGGGGTCGGGGGTGACCACCTCGTGCCCCAGCGCGGCCAGCCTTTCGCGAACCTCGGCGGCGTAACCCCGCTCGACCGCCATCCCCTCGGGGGCGGCGAAGCAGCGCGGGGCGTCGATGGCGGCCTGCGGGTCCATCCCGAAGTCGACGAGGTTCGACACCAGCCGCGCGTGGCCGCAGGGCTGATAGCCGCCGCCCATCACCCCGAAGGGCATGGTCACCCGGCCGCCCTGCCGCAGCATCCCCGGGATGATCGTGTGCATCGGCCGCTTGCCCCCCGCGGCCTCGTTCGGATGCCCCTCGACCAGCGAGAACCCGGCGCCGCGGTTCTGGAAGTTGATCCCGAACCGGGCCGAGGCGAGGCCGGAGCCGAAGCTCCAGTAGATCGAATAGATCAGCGAGACCGCCATCCGGTCGCGGTCCACCACGGTGATGTAGATCGTGTCGCGGTGCACCGCCTCGGCCAGCGGCGCGGCGGCGGGCATGGCGCGGGCGGGGTCGATCAGCGCGGCGAGGGCTTTCGCCGTTGCCGGGGCCAGCATGTGGTCCAGCCGGGTGGTGTGGCCGGGGTCGGCGATGAAGCGGTTGCGGGCGTCATAGGCCAGCTTGGTCGCCTCGGCCTCGACATGTGCGCGCTCGGCCCCGAAGGGGTCCATCGCGCCCAGGTCGAAATGCGACAGGATGTTCAGCAGAAGGATCGCGGTCGCCCCCTGCCCGTTCGGCGGATGCTCCAGCAGTTCCACCCCGCGGTAGGTGCCCGCCACCGGCTCGCCCCACATGCAGGCGGTGGTGGCGAAATCCTCGGCCGTATGGCAGCCGCCCAGCGCGCGCAGCGAGGCCACCATGTCCTCGGCCACCTCGCCCTCGTAGAAGCCCGCCCGGCCATCGCGCGCGATGCGGCGCAGCACCTCGGCCTGCCCGGGGGCGCGGAAGATCTGGCCCACCCGGGGCTTGCGCCCGTCGAACAGGAAATGCCGGCGGGCGTCGCCGCGCAGCCCCTCCTCGTCGTCGGACCAGTCGCGGGCCACCCGGGGGGCGACGGGCACGCCCTCCTCGGCATAGTGGATCGCCGGGGCCAGCACCGCGTCCAGCCCCAGCCGCCCGTGCTCGGCCGAGAGCCGGCAGAAGGCATCGACGGCGCCGGGCACGGTGACCGGCTCGATCCCGTGGACGGGCACGGCGGTCAGGCCCTTCGCCCGCAGGTCGGCAGCCGAAAGCCCGGCCGGCGCGCGGCCCGAGCCGTTCAGCGCCAGCACCGCCTGCGATCCGGCGGGTTTCAGCAGCACGAAACAGTCGCCGCCCAGCCCGGTCATCTGCGGCTCGCAGATCCCCAGCAGCACCGCGCCCGCGAGGGCGGCGTCGACGGCATTGCCGCCGGCCTTCAGGATGTCCAGCGCCACGGCGGCGGCCAGCGGGTGCGAGGTCGCGCAGATCCCGTTCGTGGCATGGACCGCCGAACGGCCCGGCAAATGGAAATCGCGCATCGTCCCCCCTTCCGCTGGTGGCGCGAGGCTAGGGGCGATGCGGGGGATTGCCAACCGGGAAGAACCTCGGCGCCGCGGACTGGGTGGGGGCATTTGATCCGCGACGCCGAGGGAAGCCTTATGCAGCTACAGGTCCGGTTCTGACGGGGCGGCGGGGCGCCCGCATGATGGCATTGGGGCCATTTTGCGGCAGACTTGCCGCAATCGGAACGGTGGGAACCCGGGCCGGATCGCTGTCGCCGGCCGGGCAACGGTCAGTCGCGGTCCAGCTGGAAGGACAGCGTGTTGCGCCCGCCGCTGCGCGAATAGGTCAGGTCGCGCGACAGGCTGCGAATCAGGTGCCAGCCCCAGCCGCCCTCCGGCCCGGCCGCGGGTTCGGGCAGGCGGCCCGCGGGCAGCGCCGCCTGCGGCATCGGCCCGCCGCGGTCCACGATCAGGCAGGCGAGCCCGCCGGCGGTGGCGGTCAGCGTGACCTCGATCTGACCGTCGGCCGCCGGGCCGTAGGCGTGCTCGACGATGTTGTTCAGCGCCTCGGCCAGCACCAGCTGCGCGGTGTCGCGCGCCGGATCGGGCAGCGCGCGCAGCATCAGGGTGTCGAGCAGCGCGCGCAGGGCCTGCCGCACCGCCGCGCTGTCGGCCGGGATCACCAGCCGCACCGCGCCCTCGGCCTCGGGCTCAGCCGGCATCGCGCAGGCCGGCGGGCACGCAGGGGTGGATGGTGAAGATGCTGTCCATCCGGGTCAGGCGGAACACCTTCTCCACCCCCGGGGTCAGCGCGGCGAGTTCCAGCCGGCGGTCGGGGCCTAGCATCTTCATCACCGCGACCACGGCGCCCAGGCCCGAACTGTCCAGGAAAGTCACCCGGCCCAGGTCCAGCACCACCCGCGGCGCGGTGGCCTGCATCACCTCGCGCATCCGGTCCTTGAACTGGATGGCGCCGGCGGCGTCGATCCGGTCCTCATGCGCGGTGACGACCAGCATGTCGCCCGCGATCCGTGTGGTCAGTTGCATCGGCCGGCCCCTTCTTGCGCCTGTGCGCCGCAGGCTAGGGGGCATCCGTTAGCATCCGGTAACCGGCGACGCGCGCCCTGACCGCCGCCACCGGCGCCGAGATGACGGAGGCGATCCTGGATTGGTATCTGGGGTGATGGGGCGGCTATTCCGCCAGCAGCATCGACCAGTTCGAGCGGGCATGGACCACCCGGACAACCTCCAGCATTTCGTCGGTGAAGATGAAGATGACCATATGCGAGCGGTAGGGGTGCAGGCGCGCCGGGATGGTGAACTCGCGGCGCGGCCGGGCGATGTCGGGATAGGCTGCCAGCAGGTCGAGCAGATCCCTCAGGCCCCTCAGATAGCGTTCGGCCTCCGCTTCCGACCATCGGTTCGCAGTATGGAACCAGATCTCGACCAGATCGCGCTCCGCCCGCGGCGAAAGCGAGATGCGGTGCGTCAACGCGACTTCATCCGCCCGATGAACTCGTCCATGTCGAACGGCCGGGCCGGGCCGCTGGCGATGCCTTCGTCGATAAGTGCCTGGATCTCGGCCACCGCCTGCTGCCGGTCCTGATCCCGCCGGATCAGGTCGCGCATATAGTCGCTGACATTTCCGAAACGGCCGTCGCGGGTCTGTTCCTCGACCCAGGACTTCATCTGTTCGGGAAGGGAGATGTTCATCGTAGCCATGATCCGAGGCTCGCACATTTGGCAAGGCTTGTCAATTTGGGGCTCATCTCTCGTTCCACCCCTTCCCTGCCCGGATCTCCGGCGCCGCCTTCTCCACCCGCGCCGCACGGGTGGCCGGCTGCTTCGCGGCTGAAACATGCAGCACCCAGGACCTTTGCCGGCCGGGGGTGAGGCCGGCGAAGGCGGCCGCCAGGTCGGGGTCGGCGTCCAGCGCATCGGTCAGCTCGGCGGGCAGGTCGAGCGCCTCGCGCGCCGGCATCGGCACCTTCTCGCCCGCCTCCTCCGCCGCGACGGCGGCGGCGATCAGGGCGCGCAGGGCGGGCTCCAGCCGCTCCACCTCCGCCAGGCTGCGCAGCCGCACCACCCGCGCGGCCTGGGTGTTCTCGCCCTGCGAGGTCAGCAGGCCGTCAGGGTCTGGCAGCAGCGCCCCCTTGAAGAACATCAGCCGGCATTCGTCCCTGAACGGTTGCAGGATGGCGATGTTGGCGGCCTTCCAGGTGAAGCAGGGCTTGCCCCATTTCAGCGCCTCGCCCAGCCCGCAGCCCAGCGCGATCCCCCGCAGCGCCGCCATCTCGGCCTGCCAGCGATCCGCCCCGGCGATGAAGCTTTCCACCTTGCCCATGCGTTCCTCCCTCGGGAAGAGTTTCCGGCGGGCCGAGGGCGGGATCAACTCGCCCGGTGTTCATCTTCGGCCTCCGAAATCAGGGACACGGGGGCAGAACGCGCGGGCCCGGGCGGCGTTCCCCAACCCGCCCCTTCCCCTCCCCCCGGTTTTCCTGTATGGCCCCGCGCCATCTGCGACGTGACGCCCTCGGCCCCGGGCACATGCGAAGGATAGGGGCGGCGGCAATGGGGCCGCCAGATGTGGGAGCGACGGGAGGGACCCGCGCTCCCGAGAGGAAACCGAATGTTCAACGTGACGAAGAAGAGCATCCAGTGGGGCGGCGAGACGCTGACACTGGAAACCGGGCGCATTGCCCGGCAGGCCGACGGCGCGGTCGTGGCGACGCTGGGGGAAACCAGCGTCATGGCCGCCGTGACCTTCGCCAAGACCGCGAAGCCGGGCCAGGACTTCTTCCCCCTGACCGTCCACTATCAGGAAAAATACTACGCCGCCGGCAAGATCCCCGGCGGCTTCTTCAAGCGCGAGGCGCGGCCCTCCGAGAAGGAGACGCTGGTCAGCCGGCTGATCGACCGGCCCTGCCGGCCCTTGTTCGTGGAAGGGTTCCGCAACGAGGTTCTGGTGATGGCCACCGTGCTGTCCTGCGACCTGGTGAACGACCCCGACATCGTGGCGATGATCGCCTCCTCGGCGGCGCTGACCATCTCGGGCGTGCCCTTCATGGGGCCGATCGGTGCGGCGCGCGTGGGGTTCTCGAACGGCGAGTACCTGCTGAACCCGCCGATGGACGAGATGACCCAGCTGCGCCAGAACCCCGACCAGCGGCTGGACCTGGTGATCGCCGGCACCAAGACCGCGGTGATGATGGTCGAATCCGAAGCCTATGAGCTTTCCGAGGCCGAGATGCTGGGCGCGGTGAAGTTCGGGCACGAGGCGATGCAGCCGGTGATCGACCTGATCATCGACTTCGCCGAGGACGGCGCCAAGGAGCCCTTCGACTTCGCGCCGGCCGACATCTCGGCCATCTATGCCAAGGTGAAGGCGGCGGGCGAGGCGCAGATGCGCGCGGCCTTCGCCATCCGCAACAAGCAGGAGCGGTCGAACGCCATCGATGCGGCCGCCGAGGCCATCGTGGCGGCGCTGTCGCCCGAGGATCAGCTGGACCCGAGCCTGGGCCCGGCGATCAAGAAGCTGGAATCGGCGATCCTGCGCGGCGACATCATCAACGGCGGCGCGCGGATCGACGGGCGCGACAACAGGACCGTGCGCCCGATCATCTGCGAGACCAGCGTGCTGCCGCGCACCCACGGCTCGGCGCTGTTCACCCGCGGGGAGACCCAGGCGCTCTGCGTCACCACGCTGGGCACCGGCGAGGACGAGCAGATCATCGACGCGCTGAACGGCAACTTCCGCTCGAACTTCCTGCTGCACTACAACTTCCCGCCCTATTCGGTGGGCGAGGTGGGCCGCGTGGGCTCGCCCGGCCGGCGCGAGATCGGGCACGGCAAGCTGGCGTGGCGGGCGCTGCAGGCGGTGCTGCCGGCGGCGACCGACTTCCCCTATACCCTGCGCATCGTGTCGGAGATCACCGAGTCGAACGGCTCCTCCTCGATGGCCACGGTCTGCGGGTCTAGCCTGTCGATGATGGATGCCGGCGTGCCGCTGAAGGCGCCGGTCGCGGGCGTCGCCATGGGCCTGATCCTGGAGGACGATGGCCGCTGGGCGGTGCTGACCGACATCCTGGGCGACGAGGATCACTTGGGCGACATGGACTTCAAGGTCGCGGGCACGGCGAACGGCATCACCACGATGCAGATGGACATCAAGGTCGCAGGCATCACGCCCGAGATCATGGAACAGGCGCTGGCCCAGGCCCGCGACGGCCGGCTGCACATCCTGGGCGAGATGTCCAAGGCGCTGACCTCGGCCAATGCCTTCAGCCAGTACGCGCCCAAGATCGAGACGCTGACCATCCCCACCGACAAGATCCGCGAAGTGATCGGCTCGGGCGGCAAGGTGATCCGCGAGATCGTGGAGACCAGCGGAGCCAAGGTGGACATCAACGACGACGGGGTGATCAAGATCGCCTCCGCCTCGGCCGATGCCATCAAGCGGGCCTATGACATGATCTGGTCGATCGTGGCCGAGCCGGAAGAGGGCAAGGTCTATACCGGCAAGGTGGTCAAGCTGGTCGACTTCGGCGCCTTCGTGAACTTCTTCGGCAAGCGCGACGGCTTGGTCCATGTCAGCCAGATCGCGTCCAAGCGGCTGAACCACCCGAACGAGGTGCTGAAGGAGGGCCAGGAGGTGAAGGTGAAGCTCCTGGGCTTCGACGAGCGCGGCAAGGTGCGGCTGGGGATGAAGATGGTCGATCAGGAGACCGGCCAGGAGATCAGCCCCAAGAAGGAAGAGGCCGCCGAGGGCTGAGCCTTCCTCCTTCGCAAGCGACAAGGGCCCCGGCAGCGATGCCGGGGCTTTTTTGACGACCGGATGGGCCGGCATCCCGTTGCCAACGCCGCTTGGCGTCGGTTCACGGTCGGCAAATCCCGTTGACAACGGGATTTAGCCAGAAACCGTTGTCAACTGGATCTGACACCTGCCTGCCGTCGTCAAGGCAGGTTGACAACCGGATTTGGCTATTTTCCGTTGCCAAGGCCGCTTGACGACGGTCCACCGTCGCCAACCCGGCTTGACAACCGAATCGGCAGCAATCCCGTTGTCAACGCCATTTGACCTCGCTACTCTGCCGTCAAATCCCGTAGGCAACGGAATCGTCCCGAAAATGGTCGCCAACCTGCTCGACTTCACCGGCGCGGTTCACTACCACACCGGGCAGTTCCCCCCGGCGCGGCTGGATACCGAGGCGATCCTGCCGGTGCTGGAGGATGCCGCCGCCTCGCTGGGGCGCTATGACGCCAAGATGTCCGGCATGATCAACAGCGGCCTCCTGCTGTCGCCGCTGCGGCGGCAGGATGCGCTGGCCTCCTCGCGGATGGAGAACACCATCTCGACCATCGAGGACATCTATCGGCTGGAGGCCGAGGACGACGCCGCCACCCCCGACCCCTATCGCGAGGCGCGCAACGACGATGTGGAGACCTATCTCTATTCCCGCGCCATGCGGATGGCGCAGGAGGCGATCTCGGACGGGCAGCCGATCAGCGAACACCTGATCCGCTCGATCCATCAGGTGCTGCTGTCCTTCGGCCGGGGCGCACGGAAGCGGCCGGGCAGCTACAAGGTGGAACAGAACTACATCGGCGACGACCGGCGGCGGATCGTGCGCTATGTGCCGATCGCGCCCGACCATCTGGGCCCGGCCATGGCGGCGCTGGTCGCCTATATGCGCGAGGGGTCCCACCGCCCCCTGCTGCGCACCGCCATCGCCCATGTGGAGTTCGAGGCGCTGCACCCGTTCGAGGACGGCAACGGCCGGATCGGGCGGATGCTGATCACCCTGATGCTGTGGAAGCTGGGGGTGCTCAGCCAGCCGCATTTCTTCGTCTCGGGCTATTTCGAGCAGCACAAGGACGAATATGTCGAACGGATGCGACAGGTCTCGGCCAGCGGCGACTGGACCGGCTGGGTGGTGTTCTTCCTGAACGGGTTGCACGAGCAGGCGCGGGTCAACATCGCCACCGCGGACGCCATCGCCGGGCTCTACGGCCGGATGCGCGAGGCGTTCCGCGCCACGCTGAACTCCTCCTACCACGACCAGATGCTGGATGCGGTCTTCGCCACGCCGGTGTTCTACAGCGACCGGCTGATCGCCCGCACCGGCATCCCGGCCACCACCGCCCGGGTGCTGTCGCGCCGGCTGGTGGAGGCCGGGCTGCTGCGGACGGTCTCGCCCGCCTCGGGCCGGCGCGCGGCGCTCTATGCCTTCGACCCGCTTCTGCAACTGCTGGAGGTATGAGCCCCCTTCCCCCCGCCGCCCCGCCCGGGCATACCGGGGCGACAGGAGGCGGCCGGGATGATCCATGATTTCTGCGTGATCGGCGCCGGCATCGTGGGGCTGGCCACTGCCCATGCCCTGCTGGACCGCCGCCCCGGCGCCAGCCTGGTCATGCTGGAGAAGGAGCCCGAGCTGGGCCGCCACCAGACCGGCCACAACTCGGGCGTGATCCATTCCGGCATCTACTACGCCCCCGGCAGCCTGAAGGCCCGGCTCTGCCGCGAGGGCGCGGCGCGGACCAAGGCGTTCTGCACCGCGCATTCCATCCCCTTCGAGCCGCGCGGCAAGCTGATCGTGGCGACGCGGGCCGAGGAACTGCCCCGGCTGGCGGCGCTGGAGGCGCGGGCGGCCGAGAACGGGATCGAGGTGGAGCGGCTGGACGGCCCCGGGATCGCCGCGCGCGAACCCGCGATCACCGGGCTGGCCGCGCTCATGGTCCCGGCGGCGGCCATCGTGGACTACCGCGCCGTGATGGCGGCGCTGGCGGCGGAGAACGCGCGGCGGGGGGCGGAACTGCGGCTGTCCTCCCCGCCCCGCGCGATCCGCGAGAAGGGCGACCATGTGGAGGTTCAGACCGACGCCGGCCCGATCCGCGCCCGCAAGCTGGTGGCCTGCGCCGGCTTGCAGTCCGACCGGCTGGCGCGGATGGCGGGGCTGCGGATCCGCCACCGCATCGTGCCCTTCCGCGGCGAATACTGGCGGCTGGCCCCGCACCTGAACGCCATCTGCCACGCGATGATCTACCCGGTGCCCGACCCCGCGCTGCCCTTCCTGGGCGTGCACCTGACCCCGATGATCGACGGCTCGGTCAGCGTGGGGCCGAACGCGGTGCTGGGGCTGGCGCGCGAGGGCTATGCCAAGGGCGCGGCCAGCTTGCGCGACATCGCCGACATGGCCGCCTTCCCCGGCTTCTGGCTGGGGCTGGCGCGGCACCTGCGGGCGGGGGCCGCCGAACTGCGCAACTCGCTGTCCAAGCGGCATTACCTGGAGCTGTGCCGCCGCTATTGCCCCTCGCTGCGGCTGGAGGACCTGCGGCCGATGCAGGCGGGGATCCGCGCCCAGGCGGTGCTGGCCGACGGCACCATGCTGCACGACTTCCTGTTCCTGGACAGCCCGCGGATGCTGCATGTCTGCAACGCGCCTTCGCCGGCCGCCACCTCGGCGCTGCCCATCGGCGAGATGATCGCCGACCGCCTGCTGGGATCGGCGGGATGAGCGGCGAGGGCCGCTCGCCGCTGTCGCTGATCCTCGTCGTCGGCATCCCGATCTTCCTCGCGCTTTCCAACCAGACCATGGTCGCGGTGGCGCTGCCGGCCATCGGGGCCGACCTGGGCGAGTTGCAGTACCTGCCCTGGCTGATCACCGGCTACATGCTGGCGGTGACCGTCGCCGGGCCGGTCTATGGCGTCCTGGGCGACAGTTTCGGCCGGGTGCGGATACTGCAGATGGCGCTGGGCATCTATGTGCTGGGCTCGGCGATGGCGATGCTGGCGGGCGACCTGCGGATGCTGGCGCTGGCGCGGCTGATCCAGGGCTTCGGCGGCGGCGGGCTGATGGCGCTGCCGCAGGCGATGATCGGGCAACTGGTCGCGCCCCGCCAGCAGGGCCGGGCGCAGGGCTATGTCGCCACCATCTCCACCATCGCCTCGACCGGAGGGCCGGCGCTGGCGGGGCTGCTGCTGGTCAGCTTCGGCTGGCGCAGCCTGTTCGCCGCCTTCATCCCCATCGCGCTGCTGGCGATGGCGGTCCTGGCCCGGCAGGACCTGCCGCCCGCCGAGCGGCGCCCGATCCGCTTCGACCTGCGGGGGTTCCTGTGGCTCATCGTCTTCGTGCTGGCCGCGACGCTGGGGATCGAGGCGCTGCGGCTGCCCGATGGCGGGGCGATGGCCGCGGCGGCGGGGCTGGCCGGGGCCGGGGCGCTCTGGGCGCTGGTGCGCTCGCAGCGCCGGGGGACGGATCCGCTGTTCCCGCCGCGGCTGCTGGCCGAGGCGCGGGTGGCGCGGGCCGGGGCGATGATCCTGTTCCACGGCGCGACGCTGGTCTCGCTGATGACGGTGCTGCCGCTGTTTCAGGTGATCCAGCGGGGCGACGGCACGCTGGAGGTGGCCTTCGCGCTGCTGACCCTGACCCTGGCGCTGGGGATCGGCGGGATCCTGACCGGCAACCTGATCTCGGTCACCGGGCGCACGGTGCTGTTCCCCCTGCTGGGCCTGCCGCTGGCGGCGGCGGGGATCGTGGCGCTGGGGCTGGCGGGCGACGCGCTGCCGGGCTGGGGGCTGGTGGCGGTCTATGCCGCCATCGGGCTGGGGATCGGAAGCGTGATGCCGGTCTCGCACACCACGGTCCAGCGCAGCGCGCCCGAGGACCTGCGCGGGCGCGCCTCGGGCGCGGTGACCTTCTTCCGCTCCATCGGCGGAGTGCTGGGGACGGCCGCGGTCTCGGCGGTGCTGTTCGGGTTGGCGCCGGCCGAGGGCGGCCCGGGCGCCGC
>JBBCJM010000223.1:0-20245 GCA_037190175.1 Paracoccaceae bacterium
GGCGGGATTCATCCCGCCTTTCGGCCGAAGTGGCGGGATGAATCCCGCCCTACAGCGCCGCCGCCTGCATCACCTGCGGCTCCTCCACCCGCGTGCCCGCCGGCACCCCGGCCCTCAACTCCCCGGCGTCCTGCGCCAGCAGCGGGAAGGTGCGGTAGTGGCAGGGGATCACCACGCGGAAGTCGAACCAGCGGCGGCAGGCATAGGCGGCGCGCGCCATGTCCATCGTGTAGTGCCCGCCGGCCGCGAGGATGCCGATGGTCGGCCTGTGGTAGTCGGCGAACCATTCCATGTCCGCCATCAGGTCGGTGTCGCCCGAGAGATAGATCACCTCGCCCTCGCCCGCGATCATGAAGCCCGCCTCGCCCCCGGCATAGCGCGGCGGCTCGCCGGTGAAGTCGAGGCTGGAGGAATGCGTGGCGTTGACCATGGTCACCCTGGCCCCGGCCAGGTCCACCGTGCCGCCCTTGCCCATGCCCATGGCCTCGGCCCCCGCCGGCTGCGCCCAGCCCTCGGCCAGTTCGTGGCCGCAGACGATGGGAATGCCCGCCTCCCGCGCGATGGCGAGCGCGGAGGAGGCGTGGTCGCCGTGGCCATGGGTCAGCAGGATGTGGGTCGCCTCGGCGATGGCCTCGCCCCGCCGCTCGGCGGGGAACATCGGGTTGCCGTCCAGCCAGGGGTCGACCAGCAGCACCGCGCCCTCGATCTCGATGCGGAAGCCGGAATGGCCGAGCCAGATGATCTTCATGGGTATCCTCCTGCGCTGGTTTCCTGTTCTATCGGCGATGGGGCTGGCGGGAGGCAAGCGTGGACTGGCTGGAATCGGTGGACGCCTATTGCGAGCGGACGGGGCCGGAATACTGGTCCGAGCCGGTCAACGCGCTGACGAACCTCGCCTTCCTGATCGCGGCGGCGGTGATGTGGCCGCGGGTGCGGGGGATGGTCACCGGGCAGGTGCTGGTCGCGATCCTCGCCGTGATCGGGGTGGGGTCGTGGCTGTTCCACACCCATGCCAACCGGCTGACCGGGATGGCCGACGTGCTGCCCATCGTGGTCTTCATCCTGGCCTATGTCTTTGTCGCCACCCGGGATTTCCTGCGCCAGCCGGTCTGGGTGGCCGGCCTGGCGGCTTTGGCCTTCATCCCCTATTCGATGGCGCTGACGCCGCTGTTCCGCGCGGTGCCGTTCTTCGGCACCTCGGCGATGTACTGGCCGGTGCCGGTGCTGATTCTGCTCTATGCGCTTGTCCTGCGGCGGCGGGCGGCGGCCACGGCGCGGGGGCTGGCCGTCGGGGCCGGCATCCTGATGGTCTCGCTGACCTTCCGCTCGCTGGACGGGCCGGTCTGCGAGGCGCTGCCCCTGGGCACGCATTTCCTCTGGCACGTGCTGAACGGGATCATGCTGGGCTGGATGATCGAGGTCTGGCGGCGGCACCGGCTGGCGGTGTAATACTTTTTGGTATAGTCTGGGTCCTGGAACAGACAGGAGGCCCCCATGCCCCGCAATACTTCCGTCACCCTGGGCGACCACTTCACCCGCTTCATCAGCGAACAGGTGGAGACCGGCCGCTACGGCTCCGCCAGCGACGTGGTGCGCGCCGGGCTGCGGCTGCTGGAGGAACACGAGGCCAAGGTGAAGGCGCTGGTGGATGCGCTGATCGAGGGCGAACAGTCGGGCGAGGCGGAAGAGTTCGACTTCGACGCCTTTCTGGCGCGGAAACGGGCGGAGTATGAGGGCAGATGAAGGCCCTTGCCTTCTCGCGCGTGGCCGAGGCCGACATCGATGGCATCTGGGATTACAGCGCCGAAAACTGGGGCGTCGATCAGGCCGAGCAATACACACGGGACATCAGGGACGCCTGCCGCGCACTCGCCTCGGGCCGCAAGCGGGGCAGGGCGGTGGAAGTGCGGGCCGGCTATCTGAAATGCCCCTGCGGCTCGCATGTGATCTACTACCGCGACCGCGGCGACCGGCTGGAGATCGTCCGCGTCCTGCACGGCAGCCAGGACGCCGGGCGGCATCTGTGACTTACGCCCACAATGCCGCGTCCGCGAACTCCACCGAGTTGCCCGCCGGATCGCGGACGTAGAACGAGCGGCCGCCCTTCGGCCAGGCGATCTCGGCCTCGATCTCCACCCCCTGCGCCGTCAGGTGCTCGCGCCAGTCGTCCAGCGTCTCGGACCCCACATGGAAGCAGTAGTGCCCCGGCCCCGTCGCCCCGTGCGGCGGCACCGGCAGGGCGCCCTCGCGGGGCGGCTGGCTCGTGGCCTTGGGGTTGAACACCAGCAGCACCGTGGGGCCGGTGCGGAAGAACACGTGCCGGCCCTCGACCCGCTGGATCACGGCCAGGCCGCAGATCCCGGCATAGAACCCCTCCGCCGCGGCGAGGTCCTCGGCATAGAGTGCGGCTTCCAGCGTGCCCAGGACGGGCGGGGGATTGGACATCGGCGCCTCCCATGCTTGCCCGCCCAGTCTGGCCCAACCCCGGCCGGCGCGCCAGACGGCCGCTTGCACCCATCCGCCCCGCTGGCTAAACGATGCCGGTCCCGCGAGGTAGAACCATGGCCATCGACACCGACACCGCGCGCAAGGTCGCGAAACTGTCCCGCATCCGGGTAGAGGAGGCGGATCTGCCGCGCATCGCGCAGGAACTCTCCGGCATCCTGACCTTCATGGAACAGCTGAACGAGGTGGAGGTGACGGGGGTGGAGCCCATGGTCAGCGTCACCCCCATGCGGCTGAAGCGGCGGGCGGACGTGGTGACCGACGGCGGCTATCCCGAAAAGGTGCTGTCGAACGCGCCTTTGGCCCGCGAGGGGTTCTTTGCCGTGCCGAAGGTGGTGGAATGACCTCGCCCAACGAACTGACCATCGCCGCGGCGCGGGATGCGCTGCGCAGGGGCGAGCTGTCGGCCACCGACCTCGCCATGGCCTGCATGACGGCGATGGACGCCGCCGCGGGGCTGAACGCCTTCGTCCATCCCACGCCGGAGATCGCGCTGGACCAGGCGCGGGCGGCGGATGCCCGGCTGAAGGCGGGCGACGCGCCTGCGCTCTGCGGCATCCCGCTGGGGATCAAGGACCTGTTCTGCACCAGGGGCGTGCCCTCGCAGGCGGCCTCCAACATCCTGAAGGGCTTCCGCCCCGAATACGAATCGACCGTGACCAGCCAGCTCTTCGCCGCCGGGGCGGTGATGCTGGGCAAGCTCAACATGGACGAATTCGCCATGGGGTCCTCGAACGAGACCTCCTGCTACGGCGCCGCGGTGAACCCCTGGCGGCGGGGCAACGACACCGCGGCGCTGACCGCCGGCGGCTCCTCGGGCGGCTCGGCCTCGGCGGTGGCGGCGGACCTGTGCCTGGCCGCGACTGGGACCGACACCGGCGGCTCGATCCGGCAACCGGCGGCCTTCACCGGGATCGTGGGGGTCAAGCCGACCTATGGCCGGGTCAGCCGCTGGGGGATCATCGCCTTCGCCTCGTCGCTCGACCAGGCCGGGCCGATGACCAAGACGGTGCGCGACGCCGCCATCATGCTGGGCGCCATGGCCGGCCACGACCCGAAGGATTCGACCTCCGCCGACCTGCCGGTGCCGGATTTCGAGGCGGCGCTGACCGGCGATATCCGCGGCAAGGTGATCGGCATCCCCCGCGAATACCGCATGGACGGGATGCCGGAGGAGATCGAGGCGCTGTGGCAACAGGGCATCGCCATTATGCGCGACGCCGGCGCGGTGATCCGCGACATCAGCCTGCCGCATACGAAATACGCGCTGCCCGCCTATTACGTGGTGGCCCCGGCCGAGGCGTCCTCGAACCTCGCCCGCTATGACGGGGTGCGCTACGGCCACCGAGCGAAGCTGGGGCAGGGCGAGGGCATCACCGAGATGTACGAACGCACCCGGGCCGAGGGCTTCGGGCCCGAGGTGCAGCGGCGGGTGATGATCGGCACCTATGTGCTCTCGGCCGGGTTCTACGACGCCTATTACAACCGCGCCCGCAAGGTGCGCGCGCTGATCAAGCGCGACTTCGAGACGGTGTTCGCCGAGGGGGTCGAGGCCATCCTGACCCCGGCCACCCCCTCGGCCGCCTTCGGCCTGGGCGAGATGGCCAATGCCTCGCCGGTGGAGATGTACCTCAACGACGTGTTCACCGTGACCGTGAACCTGGCCGGCCTGCCCGGCGTCGCGGTGCCGGTGGGGCTGGACCGGCAGGGGCTGCCGCTGGGGCTGCAGCTGATCGGCCGGCCCTGGGAGGAAGGCGCGTTGCTCAATCACGCCACTGTGCTGGAGCGCGCGGCGGGGTTTGTGGCCAAGCCCGCCAAATGGTGGTAAGACGCGCGGCCGAAATGGGGCGGGAAGCCCCGGAGAGTACGGGATGCGAGCGGTTCTGATGGCGATGGCGGCGGCGGGCCTGGCGGCCTGCACGCCCACGGTGCCCGACAGCGGCGTCGGGTTCGGCGATTATTCCTCCTACATGCGCGACCGCGAGCGGGCGCTGGCCACCGGCACCCCGGTGACCGCCCCGGCGCCCCCGGCCCCGGCCTTCTCGACCGAGGCGGTGGGCGCGGCGATCGACCGGGCCGAGGCGGGGCCGGCGGGCACCGGGGCGCTGATCGGCGGCGACGGCACCCGGCCCCGGGGCGATGCGCCCCTGACCATCCGCCCGGAATCGGGCGAGATGAACCGCGGCGCGGGGATTTCCGACGAGCAGGACTTCAACGCCGTCTCCTCGCGCGAGACCATCGAGAGCGATGCCGAACGCATCGCCCGCGCGCGCGCGCAGTATCAGGTGGTGCAGCCCGGCGCGCTGCCCACGCGGACGGGGGCCAGCGGGCCGAACATCGTGGCCTTCGCTTTGTCGACCACCCATGCCCCGGGCACGCCGGTCTACCGCCGCTCGGGCTTCGGCAACAAGGATCCGATGGCCAATTGCGGCCGCTACAACTCGCCCGACCTGGCGCAGGAGGCCTTCCTGGCCGGCGGGGGGCCCGAGCGCGACCGCCACGGGCTGGACCCCGACGGCGACGGCTTCGTCTGCGGCTGGGATCCGCGCCCCTTCCGCGCCGCCCGCGGGGGCTGACCTGGCGGGTTCGCCCAATTGCGGGCCGCGGCGGGGCGGGGCGCTGCCCGACATGGTGGTGATCCATTACACCGGCATGGCCTCGGCTGGGGCCGCGCGCGCCCGGCTCTGCGACCCGGCGGCCGAGGTCTCGGCCCATTGGCTGGTGGACGAGGGCGGGCAGGCCGAGGCGCTGGTGCCCGAGGAGCTGCGCGCCTGGCACGCCGGGGCGGGGGCCTGGGGCGGGCTCGGCGACGTGAACTCCCGCTCCATCGGCATCGAACTGGCCAACCCCGGCGACCGGCCCTTTCCGGCGGCGCAGATGGCGGGGCTGGAGGCGCTGCTGGAAGGGGTGATGGCCCGCTGGAACGTGCCGCCCGAGCGGGTGATCGGCCACAGCGACATGGCGCCGGCGCGCAAGGCCGACCCCGGCCCGCGGTTCGACTGGCGCCGGCTGGCGCGGGCGGGGCTCTCGGTCTGGCCGGCGGCCGTGACGGCCGAACCCTCGGATTTCCGGGCTGCGGCGCTGGCCTTCGGCTACCCGGACGTGGCCGACGACCTGCTGATCGCCGCCTTCCGCCTGCGGTTCCGGCCCTGGGCCGCGGGGCCGGCGAGCGCCGCGGACGCCGGGGCGGCGGCGGATCTGGCGCGGCGGTATCCGGCGGGGGGCTCATCGCTCCCTGACGGGCGCTCTTCGCGAGCGGCGGCCGCCGAAAAGGCTTGAAGAGCGGCGCGCGGCGTCAGTCCATCCGCGCCTCGACCGCACCCACCAGCTCTGCCATCGGCATGTCCAGCCCGCGGCTGAGCCCCCGCAGCGTGGCCAGCGTGGGCTGGTGGCGGCAGGATTCCAGCAGCGAGACGTAACGCATGGACAGGCCCGCGCGATGGGCCAGTTCCTCCTGCGTCAGGCCCAGGGCCTTGCGCCGCGCCCGCAGCACCTGCGCGAAGGTTTCCAGCAGCCGGTCCGGTTCTCGGTTCATGCCACCGGCATTTCCGGGGTTGCTCGATCCGTCTATGAAGTATACTGCGAATCTGGCGGTGCCGTCGTCACGAGTGCGGGGCGCGGGTGGTGCCGGCCGGTTTGCCATTGACCTGCCGGCCCCCCGCGCCTAAGTCCCCTTTCGCGCGGAGGGCCGGATGGCCGCGGGGGGAAACCCTCGAGGAAAGTCCGGACTCCACGGGACAAGGGTGCCGGGTAACGCCCGGCGGGGGCGACCCCAGGGAAAGCGCCACAGAGAACGAGACCGCCGCGGTCCGCCGCGGCAAGGGTGAAACGGTGGGGCAAGAGCCCACCGCGCGACTGGCAACAGGAGCGGCACGGCAAGCCCCACCCGGAGCAATGCCGAATAGGGGCCTGGCGCGGGTCCGGTCCCTGCGAGAGCAGGGAGACCGCCGCAGGGATGTCCCGGCCCGCAGGCCCGGGTTGGCAGCTTGATCCCGCCGGCAACGGCGGGGCCAGAGGAATGGCCATCCAGGGGTGCCCCCGGGCGCCCCGGACAGAATCCGGCTTACAGGCCCTCCGCGCATTTCGGTCCCCCTGTCCGGCTGGCGGCTTCCCCGCCCGGGAAAGCCGGGCTACAGTCCCGCCACGGGGCCGCCGGGCGCAGATCCGGGGCCGCGGTTGCGGGCGGGAGGGGCGGGCATGACGGACGGCAAGGCCAAGTTCAGGCGGGCGGTCGAGATCGCCACCGAGATCGGGCAGACCCAGCGCCGCGACGGCGACGGGACGGTGCTGCACAGCTATCCCGACTACGAGACCTACCGGCGCGTGCAGGAAGAGGGCAACAAGGCCAAGCTGACCGCCCAGTTCGTGAACAAGGAGCATATCTTCTTCCTGGCCGACCACCTGAAGGAGCGGCTGGGCGGGGTCGGCTTCGGCCTCTGCCACGGGGTGCGGCGCGGCCGCGAACAGAAATGGTTCCGCCGCAGGCTGGGCGCCGGGGCCGAGGTGATCGGCACCGAGATCTCCGAGACCGCCACCCAGTTCCCCAATACCGTGCAATGGGATTTCCACGATCCCAACCCCGACTGGGAGGGGCGGGCGGATTTCGTCTATTCGAACTCCTGGGACCACGCCTTCGACCCGCACCGGGCGTTCCGCGCCTGGGCCGGGGCGCTGCGGCCGGGTGGGCTCCTGCTGCTCGACCATACCGCCGGGCACGAGCCGCGCAGCGCCAATGCGCTCGACCCGTTCGGGGCCACCTTCGAGGCGCTGGAGCGCACGCTGGACGAGGCCTGCGCCGGTCTGGGCGCGCGGGCCGGGGTGCTGGACCGGCGCGACGGGCCGGGCTACCGCTGCCGGGTGCTGATCTTCGCGCGCGATGCCGGGCTGGCTGCGTTTCCCGGTTGACTCCGCCCGGCGGGACAGTAGAAGGCGGGCTTCAAGGATTTCACGGGGGAACGCCGCTTCCTCCGACCCAAGGAGACGACCATGGCGAAGCCGACGACGATCAAGATCCGTCTGAACTCGACGGCGGGCACCGGGCATTTCTACGTGACCAAGAAGAACGCCCGCACGATGACCGAGAAGATGACGGTCCGCAAATACGACCCCGTGAAGCGGGAGCATGTCGAATACAAGGAAGGCAAGATCAAGTAAGATCCGGCCTTTCCGGCGGATGAGGCCGTGCCGCAGGGCGCGGCCTTTTGCTTTGGGGGGTCTGCCATGCGGCGGGTGATGATCCTGGGCCAGCCGGGCTCCGGCAAGTCCCGGCTGGCGCGCGAGATCGGGCGGGCGACGGGGCTGCCGGTGGTGCATGTGGATCACATCCACTGGCTGCCCGGCTGGGTCGAGCGCCCGCGGGAGCAGAAGATCGCCCTGGCCCGCGCGGCGGCGGCGGGCGAGGCCTGGGTCTTCGAGGGCGGGATTTCCGCCACCTGGCCCGAGCGCGCGGCGCGGGCGGACCTCATCGTCTGGCTGGACGTGGGCGTGGCGCGGCGGTTCTGGCGGGTGCTGCGGCGCACGGTGCTGCACTGGGGCCGCAACCGCCCCGATCTGCCCGAGGGCTGCCGCGAGGGGTTCCATGCCCAGACCCTGCCGTTCTGGCGCTGGATCTGGGACACGCGACACACGGGCCGCGAGGGGATCGCACGGCTGGTGGAGGGGCTGCCGCCGGGAAAGCCGGTCGTGCGGCTGCGAACCCCGGCCGAGGTGCGGCGGTTCGTGGCGGGCATCGACGGCCGGCCGTAGGGTGCGTGGTCCCCACGCACCGCCCCGTCGCATGGGTGCGTGAGATCACGCACTCTACGGGTTCAACGATGCCCCCGAACGAAAAGGGCCGGCGTCGCCGCCGGCCCCCTCGGGATTCGCGCCCCGCTCATGTCACTCGCGATTGCCGAGGAACTGCAGCAGGAACATGAACATGTTCAGGAAGTCGAGGTAGAGGCGCAGCGCGCCCATGATCGCCGACTTGCCCAGCCACTCCTGGTCGCCATAGGCGGCGTGCTGGACGTACTCGTTCTTGATCGACTGGGTGTCGTAGGCGGTCAGGCCGGCGAAGATCAGCAGGCCGATGACCGTGATCGCGAAGTGCAGCGCCGAGGAGTCGACGAACAGGTTCACGATCGAGGCGACGATCAGCCCGATCAGGCCCATCAGTAGGAAGGTGCCCATCCCCGACAGGTCGCGCTTGGTGACATAGCCGTAGAGGCTGAGCCCCGCGAAGGCGATGGCGGTGACGAGGAAGGTCTCCACGATCGAGACCCCGGTGTAGACGGCGAAGATGAAGCTGATCGACAGGCCCATCGCCGCGGCGAAGGTATAGAAGAACAGCTGCGCCGCCGCGTAGGACAGCCGGTTGATCATCGCGCTGAAGGCGAAGACCATCACCAGCGGCGCGAACATCACCACCCAGCGCAGCGGCGAGCCGAAGATCGCGGCGAGCATGGTCTCGTTGGTGCCGACGGCCCAGGCCACGCCGCCGGTCAGCAACATGCCGACCGACATCAGGCCATAGACCTTGTTCATATGGGCGCGCAGACCTTCGTCGATCTGCGTCGCGCGCGCGCCGGTCGCGGCGGTGGCGCGCATGGTCTGGAAATCTGCCATGTGGTCCCTCCGGTTGGTTGTCGAGGACGGCGCGGGGGGCGCACACCCTTGGGCCAACATATTGTCAGACTGGGCAGTATTTTCAAGCGGCGGCAGCGGTTTCCGTCGCCTAAATTGGTCGGCATTCGGGATCTGCGGCTCAGCCGCGCCAGTTGGGCGGCACGTCCCAGATCCGGCGGCGCGCCTCGGAGAGCGCGGCGGGGCGGTCGAGGCCGATGTCGCGCAGGATATGGTCGTCCAGCGCGGCCAGCCGGGCGCGGCTGCGGCGCAGGGTGAAGAGCGCGCGCAGGCGGGGGATCAGGCGGGGGGTCATGGGGCGGCCTTTCATCAGGGATTGTGGGGGATGACCGGCTTTCGATCACCATGCTTGAAATATGGCGCCGCCCGTGGCACAAGTGAAACGAATGATTGTGGCCGGAACCATCACGGAGATTGATCATGCCCCGGACGCTGGACCTGACCGCCCTGCGCAGCTTCGTCGGCGTGGTCGAGGCCGGCGGCGTGACCCGGGCGGCGGGGTTCCTGAACCTCACCCAGTCGGCGGTCTCGATGCAGATCAAGCGGCTGGAGGAGGCGCTGGGCCTGCCGCTCTTCGCCCGCGCCGCTCGCCGGCTGACGCTGACGCCGGAGGGCGAGCAACTGCTCGGCTATGCCCGCCGCATGGTGGCGCTGAACGACGAGGCGATGACCCGGCTGACCTGCCCCACCTTCGAGGGCGAATTGCGGCTGGGGGTGCCCTGCGACATCGTGTACCCGGCGATCCCCGGCATCCTGAAGCAACTCGCGGGCCAGTTCCCGCGGGTGCGGGTGAACCTGGTGTCCTCCTTCACCCTGCTGGTGAAGGAGATGTTCGCCCGCGGCGCCCTGGACGTGATCCTGACCACCGAGGGCCAGCCGGATGCGGGCGGGAAGGTGCTGGCCCGGCGCGAGCTGGTCTGGGTGGGCGGCGCGGGCGGCACCGCCTGGCAGCGCCGGCCGCTGCGGCTGGGCTTCAAGGACAGCTGCATCTTCCGCCCCACGGTGCAGGCGGCGCTGGAGCGGGCGGGGATCGACTGGGAAATGGCCTATGACGGCGAGAGCGAGCAGGCGATCGAGGCCACGGTGGCCGCCGACCTCGCGGTCTCGGCGCGGCTGGAGGGCGGCATCCCGGCGGGCTGCGAGCGGATCGACAGCCGCGGGGCGCTGCCGGCGCTGGGGGGGCTGGCGATCTGCATCTATGCCGCGCCCACGCTGACCGGGCCGCCGGCCGAGGCGCTGCTGGCCGCCCTGCGCCGGGCCTATGCCGAGGGCGAGTTCACCGCCGCGGCGGCCTGAACGGCCACCACCACCTTGCCGGTCGAGCGCCGCCCGCGCAGCAGCGCCAGCCCCTCGTCGGCGCGCTCCAGCGGCAGGACGTGGCTGATATGCGGCCGGATCCGCCCCGCGGCGTGCCAGGCCAGCAGGGTCGCCAGGCTGTCCTGCACCGCCTGCGGGGCGAAGCGCAGGTAGCCGCCCCAGTAGAACCCGGCCACGTCCACGTTCTTGACCAGGAGCAGGTTGGCCGGGATCTGCGGCACCTCGCCGCTGGCAAAGCCGATGGCCAGCATCCGGCCCAAGGGGCGCATGGCGCGCAGCGCCTGCAGGAAGTCCGGGCCCCCCACCGCGTCATAGCAGACGTCCACGCCCCCCAGCGCCTTCAGCCGGTCGCGCAGCCCGGGCTCGCGGCTGTCGACCAGCTCGTCCGCCCCGGCGGCGCGGGCGACCTCCAGCCGCTCCGGCCCGCGGGCCGAGGCGATGACCCGCGCGCCCAGCGCCTTGCCGATCTCCACCGCGGTCAGCCCCACCCCGCCCGCGGCGCCCAGCACCAGCAGCGTCTCGCCCGGGGCCAGCCTGGCGCGGGAGCTGAGCGCCAGGTGCGAGGTGCCGTAGGCGATCTGGAAGGCCGCGGCCTGTTCCCATTCCATCCCCCCGGGCAGGGGCAGGCAGCGGTCGGCCGGAAAGACCCCGGCCTCGGCCAGCCCGCCCTGGCCGGCGAAGACCGCCACACGCTGGCCGGGAACCGGCGAGGCGACTCCGGGGCCCGCGGCCAGCACCTCGCCCGCCAGTTCCATCCCCAGGGTGAAGGGCGGCTCGGGCATGTCCTGATACTTGCCGTCGATCATCAGCAGGTCGGCGAAATTCAGCCCACAGGCACGGATCGCCACCAGCACCTCGCCGGGGCCGGGCTCGGGCCGCGCGATCTCGGTCAGCCGCGGCCCTTCGCCCGCCGCAAGAATCTGCCAAGCCTTCATTGCGTTGCGCACCTTTGTTGCCGCTGGATCAATCGCCACCATCCCTGCATTGCGACGGGGCGGCAAGCCTGTGGATTGACGCAGAATGCAAAGATCACGTTTGCAAAATGCATCGCAAAATGAGAAACCCGCGGAGCGTGCATTTGGGGCTTGCTTACTGCCCCATCGGGCGAACTAGTCTGAAAGGACAGGTCCTGTTGTGCGACTGTATAATTGGACATACCCAAAAGGACAGGTTTCGGGCTCCACATCCGAAAGTTGTGGAAAATTCCGGGACAGGCTAATTTTGGTCCACTTTTTGCTTCGTAGAGGGGCAGGGACCAGTCACTAGGAGTTGGATTGAAATGAAGCATCCGGTCGATGCCCATGTGGGCAAGCGCATCCGCCACCGCCGCTGGATGGTCGGCATGACCCAGCAGCAGCTCGCGGACCGCGTGGGCATCAAGTTCCAGCAGATTCAGAAATACGAGACCGGGATGAACCGCGTGTCCGCCTCGCGGCTGTGGGACATCGCCGAGGCGCTGGGCGTGCAGATCGCCTTCTTCTTCGAGGGGCTGGGCGACCAGACCGCCCCGGTCGGGGTCGAGGGCGACATGCTGGCCGACAAGGAGGCGCAGGAACTGGTGCGCTCCTACTACGCCATTCCCGAGGCGCAGCGCCGTCGCCTGTTCGACCTGGCCCGCGTGCTCAGCGACGCGGCCTGAAAGCCGCCGGCTTGACCCTCGCGCCCCTGCGCTGTTAGCGCGGGGCGCTGGTCTTTCCCCGGGAGGGCGCGATGCGCACCGATGCCGCCGAGCTGATCGCCACGGCCGCCGAGATGGCCGATGCCGCGCGCGAGGCGACGCTGCGCCATTTCCGCGCCGCGGGGCTGTATGCAGACACCAAGGAGACCGCGCGGTTCGACCCGGTGACCGTGGCCGACCGCGAATGCGAGGCCGCGATGCGCGCGGTGCTGGCCCGGCGGCGGCCGCAGGACGCCGTGCTGGGCGAGGAATATGCGGCGACCGCGGGCAGCAGCGGGCTGACCTGGATCGTCGATCCCATCGACGGCACCCGCAGCTATCTCTGCGGCACGCCGACCTGGGGGGTGCTGATCGGCCTCGCGGACGAAAGCGGGCCGATCTACGGGCTGATCGACCAGCCCTATACGGGCGAACGGTTCGAGGGCGGGCTGGGCCGCGCCGGGATGACCGGCCCGCTGGGCCCCCGCCCGCTTTCCTGCCGCGCCGCCCGGCCGCTGTCCGAGGCGATCCTGATGTCCACCTTCCCCGAGGTCGGCACGGCCGAGGAGGGCGCGGCCTTCCGCCGCGTCTCCGCCCGGGCGCGGCTGACCCGCTATGGTTGCGACTGCTACGCCTATGCGCTGATCGCCGCGGGGCAGATCGACCTGGTGATCGAGGCGGGTTTGCAGGTCTATGACGTGGCCGCGCTGATCCCGGTGATCGAGGCCGCGGGCGGGGTGATGACCGACTGGCAGGGCCGTCCCTGCCACCGGGGCGGGCAGGTGCTGGCCGCCGCCAACCCGCAGGTCCATGCCGAGGCGCTGGAGCTGCTGGCGGGATAGGCCCGTCAGCCGATCAGCCGGGCGTGTTCCTGCAGCGCGAAGCGGTCGGTCATCCCCGACACGTAGTCGGCCACCAGCCGGGCCAGGTCCTCCTCGGAGCCCGCGGCATCCGCCCGCCATTCCGCCGGCAGGAGCTCCGGCCGGCGCAGGTAGAGCGGGAAGAGGTCGTCCACCACCGCGGTGACCCTTGCGCGTTCGGCCATCACCGAGGGGGCGCGGTACATGCGGTGGAACAGAAAGGAGCGGATGGCCTTCAACTCCTGATAGAGCGGCTTGGAGAAGCGGATCACCGTGCCTTCCATCGCGCGGATCTCGTCCACGCTGCGGGGCTGCGCGGCGTCCAGCCGGTTCTTCGCCACCGCGATCACGTCCTCCACCATCCGCCCGAACACCCGCCGCAGCGCCTCGTGCCGCCGGCGCATGGCGTCGAGGCCCGGGTACAGGCGATCCACCTCGGCGAAGGCCGGGCCGGTGACCGGCAACTCCATCAGGTCGCCCTCGGTGAACAGGCCCGAGCGCAGCCCGTCGTGCAGGTCGTGGTGGGAATAGGCCACGTCGTCGGCGATGGCCGCCACCTGCGCCTCGGCGCTGGCGAAGGTGTCGAGTTCCAGATCCCAGGCCGCGTTCACCTCGGCCAGGGCATAGGGCAGGGGGTCTTGCAGGTGCTTGGGATCGGCCCTCGGCCCGGTCACCGGCCCGTTGTGCTTGGCGATGCCCTCCAGCGTCTCCCATGTCAGGTTCAGCCCGTCGAAATCGGCATAGTGCCGTTCCAGCCGGGTGACGATCCGCAGCGCCTGCGCATTGTGGTCGAACCCGCCATAGGGCGCCATCAGCCGGGCCAGCGCGTCCTCCCCCGTATGGCCGAAGGGGGGGTGGCCGAGGTCGTGGGCCAAAGCCACCGCCTCGGCCAGGTCGGTGTTCAGCCCCAGCACCCCGGCGATGGTGCGCGCGACCTGCGCCACCTCGATCGTATGGGTCAGCCGGGTGCGGTAGTAGTCGCCCTCGTGCTCCACGAAGACCTGGGTCTTGTGCTTCAGCCGGCGGAAGGCCGAGGAATGGATGATCCGGTCGCGGTCGCGCTGGTATTCGCTGCGGAAGGTCGAAGTGGTCTCGGGGTGCAGACGGCCGCGGCTCTGGCCGGGCTGGCAGGCGAAGGGGGAAAGCGACAACGGTGACGGCCTTCTTGCCGGGGTGGCGTGGCCTTCATATATTGGGGTCCGTGCCCCATTCCTACCGTGAACGGCCCATGAACCTGACCCTTCCCCCCGAAGCCGAGACCCCGAAAGTCACCGACCGCGCCTTCGCCCGGCTGGCCGAGATCGCCGAGGCGACCGGCGACCCCCGCCCCCTGCGGGTGGCGGTGGAGGGCGGCGGCTGCTCGGGCTTCCAGTACGACATCCGGCTGGACGAGCCCGTGGCGGGCGACCTGGTGCTGGAAAAGGACGGTGCGAAGGTGCTGGTCGACGAGGTGTCGCTGCCCTTCCTGCGGAACGCGGTGATCGACTTCACCGAGGAACTGATCGGCGCCCGCTTCGTGGTGCAGAACCCCAACGCCACCGCCGCCTGCGGCTGCGGGACCTCGTTCTCGGTCTGAGGGGCGGTGGGCAGATTGCCCACCCTACTTGCCCCCGGCCGCACCGCTGGGCACAGTCCCGCCGCGCGGAGGGACGCCCATGAAGATCGCCACCTTCAACATCAACGGCATCCGGGCGCGGCTGGAAACCCTGCCGCGCTGGCTGGCCAATGAAGGCGCCGACGCCGATGTCGTCTGCCTGCAGGAGATCAAGTCGCAGGACGCCGACTTTCCCCGCCCGCTGTTCGAGGGGCTGGGATACCGGGTGGAGACCCACGGGCAGAAGGGCTTCAACGGCGTCGCAATCCTGTCGAAGCTGCCGCTGGAAGACGTGAGCCGCGGGTTGCCCGGCGATGAGACCGACGAACAGGCGCGCTGGATCGAGGCCACGGTCGTGGGCCGGGCGAAGGTGCGGGTGGCGGGGCTCTACCTGCCCAACGGCAACCCCGCCCCGGGGCCGAAGTTCGATTACAAGCTGGGCTGGATGGCCCGCCTGCGCGCCCGCGCCGCGGCGCTGCTGGCGACGGAGATGCCCGCGGTGCTGGCGGGCGACTACAATGTCATCCCGCAGGCCGAGGATGCCAAGCGCCCGCAGGCCTGGGTTCGCGATGCCCTCTTCCTGCCGGAAAGCCGGGCCGAGTTGCGGCGGCTGGAATACCTGGGCTTCACCGATGCGATCATGGCGCGCGACCCCTCGCCCGGCCAATTCACCTTCTGGGACTATCAGGCCGGCGCCTGGGACCGCAACGACGGCATCCGCATCGACCACCTGATGCTGTCGCCGCAGGCGGCCGACCTGATGACGGCGGCAGGGATCGACCGGGGCGTGCGGGCCGGCGACCGGCCCTCGGATCACGTGCCGGTCTGGGTCACGCTGGACGTCTGAGCCGGCGGCAGGGTGCGCATCAGCGCCGCGGCCAGGGCCGAGAGCACGCAGACCCCGGCGGCCAGCGGCACGGCCGAGCCGTCGAAGGCCAGCCCCAGCGGCACCGCGATCGCCAGCGAGGCCACCGTGGCCACGGCGCCCACCACCGAGGCGGCGAGGCCGGCGATATGGCCCACCGGCTCCAGCGCCAGCGCATTGAGGTTGCCCAGCGTCAGCCCGGCCATGAAGAACACCCCCGTGGTCCAGACCATGAAGACCGCGAAGTCCAGCCCCGCCGGCCAGGCCCCGGCCGCCGAGAGCGCCGCCATCAGCCCCGAGGCCGCCACCTGCACCAGAAGCGTGACGGTGATCATCCGCCGCATCCCGAACCGCACCACCAGCGCGGCGTTCAGCAGGCTGGCGCTGCCCGAGACCACCGCGATCACCGCGAACCATTGCGGGAACTCCGCCCCCCGGCCGAAGGTCTCGTCGAAGATCTGCTGGGTGGAGGACAGGGTGCCGAACAGCGCCCCGAAGCACAAAGCCTGCACCGCGGTGGTGGTGACGATGACCCGGTGGGTCAGCACCTCGACCAGCGCCTGCTTCAGCGGCCCGAGGGCGAAGGGGCGGGGCGCGGCCAGCGTCTCGGGCTGGCGCAGGCCGAACCAGAGGGTGGAGAGCGCCGAGAAGGCCAGAAAGGCCAGGAAGATCGCCCGCCAGCCCGCGGCCTGCATGATCTGCGCGCCGATGAAGGGCGCGACCGCCGGGACCAGCGTGAAGACCATCATGGCGAAGCTGACCACGCGGGCCATCTGCCGGCCCTGGTAGAGATCGCGCACCACCGCCAGCGCCGCCACGCGGGGGGCCGCGGCGCCCAGCCCCTGCAACACGCGGGCGGCCAGCATGGTCTCCAGCGTCGGCGCCACCCAGGCCAGCGCCGCGCCGATGCAATAGAGCGCCGCGCCGCACAGGATCACCCGGCGGCGGCCGAAGGTGTCCGACAGCGGCCCCGCCGCCAGCGTGCCCACGCCGAGGCCCAAGACGAAGCTCGACAGGATCAGCTGCGCCAGGTTGGGGGCGCCGGGCGTGAGCTCTCCCGCGATCTCGGGCAGCGCGGGCAGCATGGCGTCGATGGAAAAGGCGACGGTGGCGAACAGAAGCGCCATCATCGCCACGAATTCGGTCAGGCCCAGGGGTTTGGTCGGTCTCATGGCCCCCGCGCCTAGCATGGGCGGGCGGCGGGGGCGAGGGGGCAGGAGCCGCCCGGGTTCTGCCCCGGACGGCCCGGGCGGCTCAGCCCGCCTGTTCCAGCGCCTGTTCCAAGTCGGCGATGATGTCGGCCGGATCCTCGATCCCGATCGACACTCGCACCACGTTGGGCGCCGCCCCGGCCTTGATCTGCTGCTCGGGCGTCAGCTGCCGGTGGGTGGTGGAGGCCGAGTGGATGATCAGCGACCGCGCATCGCCCAGGTTCGCCACATGGCTGAACAGCTTGACGCTGTTGATCAGCTTCACGCAGGCGTCGTAGCCCCCCTTCAGCGCGAAGGTGAAGAGCGCCCCGGCCCCCCGCGGATAAAGCCGCGCCGCCCGTTCGTGGAAGGGCGAGGAGGGCAGGTCGGCATAGGTCACGCTTTCCACCGCCGGGTGGGTCTCCAGCCAGGCCGCCACCGCGCGGGCGTTGGCCACGTGCTTCTGCATCCTGAGCGAGAGCGTCTCGATCCCCATCAGCGTGTAATGCGCGCCCTGCGGGTTCATCGTCATGCCCAGGTCGCGCAGCCCCACGGCGATGCCCCAGAAGGTGAAGGCCATCGGCCCCAGCGCCTCGTGGAACTTCAGCCCGTGATAGGCGGGCTCGGGGTCGGAGAGCGAGGGGAACTTGCCGTTCGACCAGTCGAACTTGCCCGAATCCACGATGGCGCCGCCGGTGACCGTGCCGTTGCCGGTCAGGTACTTGGTGGTCGAATGCACCACCAGCGTGGCGCCGTGGTCGATCGGCCGGCAGAGCCAGGGCGAGGCCGAGGTGTTGTCCACGATCAGCGGGATCCCCGCCTCGTCGGCGATCCTGGCCAGCGCCGGGATGTCGGTCACATAGCCGCCCGGATTGGCGATCGACTCGCAGAAGATCGCGCGGGTGTCGCCGTCGATGGCGGCCCGCACGGCGTCGAGATCCTCGGTGTCCACGAAGCGGGCCGACCAGCCGAACTTGCGGATCGTGTTGGTGAACTGCTGCACCGTGCCGCCGTAGAGCCGGGTCGAGGCCACCAGGTTCAGCCCCGGCCCCATCAGCGGGAACAGCGCCATGATCTGCGCCGCATGGCCCGAGGAACAGCACACCGCCCCCGCGCCCCCTTCCAGCGCCGCGATCCGCTCCTGCAAGGCGCTGACCGTGGGGTTGGTCAGCCGCGAGTAGATATAGCCCACCTCCTGCAGGTTGAAGAGCGCGGCGGCGTGGTCGGCGTCGCGGAAGACGAAGGCGGTGCTCTGGTAGATCGGCACCTGCCGCGCGCCGGTGGCCGGATCGGGCCGGGCGCCGGCGTGGATCTGGAGCGTGTCGAACCCTTGGGTCATGGAAAGCCTCCTCCCTTGCTGGGGCGAGCCTAGAGGACGGGCGGCCGGCGGCAAGGGTTGTCTTGGGCCGCGCCGTCCTGCCGCAGGGCCGGGAACCCCGTGCCACGCAGGCGGGCGGGGCGCGGGCCGGCGTTTCCCGTGCCGATCCGGGAGGGGAAGGATTTCCCGCCGCGGTCGCCCGAGGGGATCCCCCGGCCGGGTTGCCGTTCCCGCATCCGGGCCGGGGCAGGGCCGAATCGCTCAGCCGGGGCAGCGGCCCCAGACCTCGACGGGGCGGCGTTCGGGCAGGACCAGCAGCAGGTCGTCGCCCACCGTGGCGAGCCCCACCCGCCCGAGGAAGGACGAGAGCGTCAGTGCCGGGAACACGGTCGTCGGCGGGACGGCGCCCGGGGCCTCGCCGAACAGGCGCCGGCGCGTCGTCTCCTCGTCGATCTGCGCGATGAAGTCGATCCCGCCGGCGAACTGGAAGCGGACGATCTGTTCCCGCCCCTCGGGGCCGATCCGGCCGGTCAGGCCCAGATCGCCCTGCGCTCGAACGTCAGGCCGGTGGTGCAGCCGCGCGCCACTGTCTCGGCATCGGGGATCCAGTCGCCGCCCTTCGACAGCCAGGACAGGGGGAACCACCGGCCTTGCACCCTTCCGGCCAGGGCCGCGACCCATTCCATCTGCCGGGCCGGATCCGCCGTCAGGCTCAGCGGGATCTGGCGGTGCAGCGCAGCATAATCCGCCGCCAGGTCGGCGCGGGCGGGTGCCGGCAGCGCGGCACACAGCGCCAGCGGGATGGCAGCCGGTCGAATGCGCATGAAAGGCCTCCTCGGGCGGAAATGCCGAAGGCTAGCACGGCGCCGGCGGATTTCGCCCCGGGATTTTCTCCCCGGGGCGGTCAGCCCGTGCGGGCGGCGGCGACGGCGGCCTCGATGATCTCCATGGCTTCCGCGAAATGCGGCTCGGGGATGGTGATCGGGGCCAGGAAGCGGATGACGTTGCCGTGGACCCCGCAGGTCAAGAGGATCAGCCCGCGGTTCAGCGCCTCCACCCGCACCCGGTTGGCGAAGCCCGCGTCGGGCTCCTTCGTCCCCGGGTTGGCGAATTCCACCGCCACCATGAAGCCCGGGCCGCGGATGTCGCTGATCTCGGGCGTCACGGCGCGGATGCCTTCCAGCTTCTGCTTCAGGCGACTGCCCAGTTCGTTGGCCCGGGCGCAGAGGTCTTCCTCCTCGATCACGTCCAGCACCGCATGCGCGGCAGCCACGCCCAGCGGGTTGCCGGCATAGGTGCCGCCCAGCCCGCCGGGGTGCGAGGCGTCCATCAGCTCGGCCCGGCCGGTGACCGCCGAGATCGGCAGGCCCCCGCCCAGCCCCTTGGCCATGCAGGTGATATCGGCGGCCACCCCGTGCGCTTCCATCGCGAAGAGCGTGCCGGTGCGGGCGAAGCCGGTCTGCACCTCGTCGGCGATCATCACGATGCCATGTTCGTCGCAGAGCCTGCGGATGGCGCGCACCAGATCGGTGGGGGCGGGGTAGAAGCCGCCCTCGCCCTGCACCGGCTCCAGGATGATGGCGGCCACCCGGCCGGGGTCCACGTCGGCCTTGAAGAGCTTGCCGATGCCGGCCAGCGCCTCGGCCGTGCCGATCCCGTGCACCTCCTGCGGGAAGGGCACGTGGAACACGTCGGGCATCATCTGGCCGAAGCCCTTCTTGTAGGGCTCGACCTTGCCGGTCAGGGTCATGCCCATGAAGGTGCGGCCGTGGAAGGCGCCGCCGAAGGCGATCACCGCGTTGCGGCCCGTGGCGATGCGGGCGATCTTGACCGCGTTTTCAACGGCTTCGGCGCCGGTGGTGGCGAAGATGGTCTTCTTCGGCCAGTCGCCCGGCACCTTGTCGTTCAGCCGCTCGGCCAGGCGGATGTAGTTCTCGTAGGGCAGCACCTGGTGGCAGGTATGGGTGAAGCGGCCCAGCTGCTCCTCCACCGCCGCCATCACCTTGGGATGCCGATGGCCGGTGTTGACCACCGCGATCCCGGCCGCGAAGTCGATGTAGCGGTTGCCCTCCACATCCCAGACCTCGGCGTTCAGCGCGCGGTCGGCATAGACCTGCGTCGTCATCCCCACCCCGCGCGAGACCGCCGCATCGCGCCGCTTCGCCACTTCCGCGTTCTGCATCGTCACCCCCTGAGGTTTTGCGCATTGTGGCAAGGAACCGGGGGCGGTGGGAAGGGGGATGCGGACCCGGCGGCGAATTTTGATCAAATATTTCTCCGACCGCCGCGCCCGGGGGAGGCGAGATACGCGCGGATTT
>JBBCJM010000224.1:0-16988 GCA_037190175.1 Paracoccaceae bacterium
GCACCCTACTGCATCGCCCGGGGACGTAGGGTGCGTGCTTCGCACGCACCGCCCCGTCACTTCCCGTTCAGAAAGGAGTGGCGGGATGAATCCCGCCCTACATTCCGGCCCGTAGGGCGGGGTTTACCCCGCCGCGTCAAGCACCTTCGCCACCGCCCCGGCCACCGCGTCCACCTCGGCCAGCCCGTCCACCGTGGCGAGCTTGCCCTTGGCGTAGTAATAGCCGATCAGCGGCGAGGTCTTCTTGTAGTATTCCATCAGCCGGGTCTTCAGCGCGTCCTCGTTGTCGTCCGCACGCCGGCGCAGGTCGGTCGAGCCGCAGACGTCGCAGACCCCGGCGACCTTCGTCGGCCTGGTGCGGTCGTGATACACTTCGCCGCAGTTGCCGCAGGTGAACCGGCCGGTGATCCGGGCCACCAGCGCCGCGTCGTCCACCTGCATCTCGATCACCGCGTCCAGCCGCTGCCCGGTGCGCTCCAGCAGGTCGCCCAGGGCATCCGCCTGTTTCAGCGTGCGGGGGAAGCCGTCGAAGATGAAGCCGCCGCCCGCGCCCTGCGCCAGCTTCTCCTCGATCAGGCCGATCACGATCTCGTCGGTGACCAGTTCGCCCCGCGCCATGACCTCGGCGACCTTGCGGCCCATCTCGGTGCCCGAGGACTTGGCCTCGCGCAGCATGTCGCCGGTGGACAGCTGCACCATCTGCCGTTCGTCCACCAGCCGCTTGGCCTGCGTCCCCTTGCCCGCGCCGGGGGGGCCGAGAAGGATCACGTTGGTCATTGTCTCTCCTGTCCCTCGGCGGGTTTTCCCGCGCTTTATCGGATCAGCGCCGGGTGGGCGCCTTGGGGGCCGTGGCCGGGCGCTTGCGCCCGCGCAGCTGCGATTTCTCGATCAGCCCGGCGTACTGGTGCGCCAGGAGATGCGACTGCACCTGGTTGATGGTGTCCATGGTGACCGAGACCACGATCAGCACCGAGGTACCGCCGAAGTAGAAGGGCACCGCCAGCTCGGCCCGCAGGAACTCGGGCAGGAGGCAGACCGCCACCATGTAGGCCGAGCCCAGCACCAGGATGCGGGTGACGACATAGTTCAGGTATTCCGAGGTCTTCTTGCCCGGGCGGATGCCGGCGATGAAGCCGTTCTGATTCTGCAGGTTCTCGGCCACGTCATCCACCTTGAACGACACGTTCTCGGTGTAGAAATAGCTGAAGAACACGATCATGGCCGCGTAGAACAGCAGGTACAGCGGCTGCCCCGGCCCGAGGTAGGCCAGCAGCGTGCTCATCACCGGCCCGGTCTGCTGGCCCGAGAAGGTGGAAACCGTCACCGGCAGCAGGAGCAGCGAGGAGGCGAAGATCGCCGGGATCACGCCCGCGGGGTTCAGCTTGATCGGCAGGTGCGACGAGCCGCCGTCATAGACCTTCATCCCCACCTGCCGGCGGGGATACTGGATGTGGATCTTGCGCAGCGCGCGTTCCATGAACACGACGAAGGCGATCACCGCCACCACCATGGCCAGCACGCCCACGATCACCGGGGCCGAGAGCGCGCCCGTGCGGCCCTGTTCGAAGAACTGGGCCATGGCGGCCGGGACCTCGGCCACGATGCCGACGAAGATGATGAGGCTGATGCCGTTGCCGATGCCGCGGGCGGTGATCTGCTCGCCCAGCCACATCAGGAACATGGTGCCGCCCACCAGCGTGATGACGCAGGAGGCCACGAAGAACCAGCCGGGGCTGGTGACCAGCTCGCCCGATTGCAGGCTGACCGCGATCCCGTAGGCCTGGAAGGTGGCCAGCGCCACGGTGCCGTAGCGCGTGTACTGGTTCAGCTTCTTGCGCCCCAGCTCGCCTTCCTTCTTCAGTTGCTCGAGCTTCGGAACCATCGCCGCCATCAGCTGCACGATGATCGAGGCGCTGATGTAGGGCATGATGCCCAGCGCGAAGATGCCCATCCGGCTGATCGCGCCGCCGGTGAACATGTTCAGCATGCCCCCGATGCCCAGCTGCAGCTCCTGCATGAACTGGCGCAGCGCCGTGCCGTCGATGCCGGGCACCGGGATATAGGTGCCGATCCGGTAGACGATCAGCAGCCCGATGGTGAAGAAGATGCGCTGCCTCAGGTCGGACGCCTTGCCCAGAGCACTCCAGCTCAGGTTGGCGGCCATCTGTTCCGCTGCCGATGCCATGCTCGTCAGGACCTCGCGGGTATCATGGAAGGCGCCGCCAAACCGTTTTCCGGTCGGCGGCGCGGGAAAACCTGGGGCCGATGTAAGCGGTCGGCGGCCCGACCGCAACGCCCTATTCGGCCGCAGCCTGCGCCGTGATGAGCGAGCCGCCCGCGGCCTTGACCGCCTCGACCGCCGCGGCCGAGGCTCCGGTGACCTTCAGCGTGACCTTCGAGGCGATGGCGCCCTTGGCCAGCACCCGGATCCCGTCGCGCTTGCGCGAGGTCAGCCCGGCCGCGACCAGCGCGTCCTCGTCGATCTCCTTGCCGGCGTCGAGCTTGCCCAGGCCGATGAACTTCTCGATCAGGCCCAGGTTCACCACCGCGTATTCCTTGGCGTTGGGCTTGGTGAAGCCGCGCTTGGGCAGGCGGCGGTAGAGCGGCATCTGCCCGCCCTCGAACCCGGCCAGCGCCACGCCGGAACGCGAGGTCTGCCCCTTGATGCCGCGGCCGGCGGTCTTGCCCTTGCCCGAGCCCGGGCCGCGCGCCACGCGCTTCTTCTTGCGGGCGGCGCCGTCGTTGTCCTTCAGTTCGTGCAGTTTCATGTCGCTTCTCCTGGGCCGGAAGACCCCCGCCAGCGACGGATGGGGGCACACGGCATTTCTTGTTTCCGAGTCGGGCACGGGGCCGGACCGGGGGCTTCTACGCGCCCAGGGGTCCTGGCGCAAGCCTGCCCTTACTGCGCGTTCTGCGGCAGCCCGTCGGCGATCTCGTAGTAGTCGCCCTTGTCGGCGGTGAAGATGTGGATGTGCAGATGCGTGCCGGTCGGCCCGTCGAAGGCGCCCATGGCAACCCCGATCCAGTCGCGGTCGGCCGGCGGGTCGAAGAACAGCGAGGCGCCGCAGGTGCCGCAGAACCCGCGCCGCACCTTGGGCGACGACTGGTACCACCGCAGATGCTCGCCGCCCCGCAGGGTCAGCGCGGCCCGCTTCACGTCGGCCGAGGCGAAGTAGTGCCCGCTCGACTTGCGGCACCTGGTGCAGTGGCAGGCATCGGGCGGCGGGATGTCGCCCGCGACGGTGAAGGTGACGGCACCGCAGAGACAGGAACCGTGGTGCATGGGCGAGGTCCTCCGGCTTGCGGGCGCGTCATACGGCCGAGCCGTTGGCGACACAAGCGCCACCGGGTTGCGGCGGGGCGCGCGGATGGCTATCTTACCTCCGTCTTACCCTCCGGTGCCAATCATGCCCCTGCCCACCACCACCGTCTCCACCAAGGGCCAGGTCGTCCTGCCCAAGTCGCTGCGCAAGGCCCGCAACTGGGGCCCCGGAACCCGGCTGGTGGTCGAGGAACGCCCCGACGGGGTGTTCCTGCGGGCGGTGCAGGACAAGCCCTTCCCCCCGACGACCATCGAAGAGGTGGTGGGGATGCTGAAATATGACGGGCCGCCGCTGACCATCGAAGACATGGATGCCGCCGTCACCGCAGCCATCCTCGAACGGGCCAAGCGTGGCCGCTATTGATACCAGCGTCCTCGTCCGGTTCCTGGCCCAGGACGACCCGGAGCAGGCCGCCCGCGCCCGGGATCTGGTCGAGGGCGAGCCGGTTTGGGTCCCGCTCACCGTGCTGCTGGAGACCGAATGGGTGCTGCGCCGCCTGCTCGGCCGGCCCCGGACGCAGATCCTGCAATTGCTGGCGGCCTTCGCCGGGCTGCCGAACGTGACGGTGGAAAACCCCGCCCGGCTGGCGCAGGCCCTGATGCTGGCCGAAACCGGCATGGATTTCGCCGACGCCCTGCACCTGGCCGCCACGCCCGAGGGCGAGGGCTTCGCCACCTATGACGCCGACCTCATCCGGCGGGCGCGGCAGGCCGGGCTGCGGGCCTTCGCGCCCTGAGCCTCAGCGCACCACCAGCACCGGGATCGCGCTGTGGCTCAGCACCGCGGTGGTCTGGCTGCCGACCAAGAGCCGCCCCAGCCCCCGCCGCCCGTGCGAGGCCATGACGATCAGTTCGGCGTCCCGCGCCGCCGCGGTCTCGACGATGGCGTCCGCCGCATGGGCGTTCGGCACGTGCAGCACGTTCACCGCCAGGCCCATCGCCTCGGCCTTGCCCTTCGCCGCGGCCAGCAGGCCCTCGGCATAGGCCGCCTGCTGTTCGTCGTAGCTGTCGAAGACCTCGGTCCCGATGCCCATCGAGGCGCCGGAAAGGCCGGTATAGTTGGGCAGCGGTTCGGTCACGGTCACGATGGTGACCTTCGCCCCCAGCGCCCTGGCCAGCGCCAGCCCGTGGTCCACCCCGCGCTGCGACACCTCGGTCCCGTCGGTGGGAATCAGGATATGGCGGTACATCTGCGATTCCTCCTGCTGCTGCCCCGGGCATGATGGCCGATTTTCCCTGCGGCGTAACCTGACCGCGATCAATGCGCAGGAACAAGCCGCAGGCCCCGGGGGTTCAACCCGCATCGAGCAAGGAGGAAGACCATGAAGACGCGCGAGGAAAGACGGACCGATCCCGAGGTCGTGCGCGAGAAGGCCCGGAAACAGGGCACCCCCGAGCCTGCCATCCCCCGCGGCCGCAAGCCCGACACCGCGATGTGCGAGGACAGGGACCGCCCGGGCATGGTGGACAAGAGCGAGGATTGCTGAGGGGCTATTCCTCCCACGGATTGACCACCTCGATCCCGCAACCCGCGAAATCCCTGACGTTCCGGGTGGCGAGGGATGCACCTGCCGTCCGGGCTATCGCCGCGATCTGGCAGTCGGCCTGGGCGATCTGCCGGCCCGCGGCGCGGCGGGCAGCGAGGATGACGGCATAGGCGCGGGCCGCCGCGCTGTCGAAGGGCAGGACGCGGCCGGCGAAGTCCTGCTCGATCATCGCCACGATGGCTGCGGTCAGTTGGGCGCGGCGGCGCCCCTCCGGGAGGAGCGCGGCCCCGCCAAGCAACTCCGCCTCTGTGACCGCCGACAGGACGAGATCGCTTGCCGTCTGCCGGTCGAACCAGTCGAGAACCGCCGGGTCGGGCTGCGGCCGCATCAGTTCCGAAATGACGTTGGTGTCGATCAGGATCATTCGAAATCCGGCAGCGGCCGCATGGCGTCGCGCTGCGGCAGGTCGAGATCGACCCCGCCCAGCGCCGCGAACCGCGCATGGATCGCCCGGCCGATCCTTTCCGGCGCGGCGGGGCGGCCCACGGCTTGGCGCAGGATGTGGCGCACCTCATCCTCCATCGACCGCCCATGCCGCGCGGCCCGCAGCCGCAGGCCCTGCTTCACGGCCTCGTCCAGATTGCGGATCGTGATGTTCGCCATGATGGGCCTCCCGGCTGTGGCCCAGATGTATGCGATGATAGCATTGCTATCAAGGCTCGGCGCCCCCGCAAAAAGAAAACGCCCCGGTCATCCCGGGGCGTCTTTCAGGGTGTAGGGTGCGTGATCTCACGCACCCTACTACCCCCGCTCCTCGATGATCTTCACCAGGTGCGGGATCTTGTTCACCATGCCGCGGACGGACGGGGTGTCCTCCAGTTCGCGGGTGCGGCGGATCTTGCCCAGGCCCAGGCCCTTCAGGGTCTGCGCCTGGATCTCGGGGCGGCGGTTGGCCGAGGCCACCTGCTGCACGACGATGGTCTTCTTCGACATCACCGGAACTCCTTACGCTTCGGCCGGCGCGGGCGCCGCCTCGGCCTCGGGCTTGCGCAGGATCTCGGCCACCTTCTTGCCGCGGCGGGCCGCGACCATCCGGGGGCTCGATTCCTTCTTCAGCGCGTCGACCGTGGCGCGGATCATGTTGTAGGGGTTCTGCGAGCCGATGGACTTCGCCACCACGTCCTGCAGCCCCAGCATCTCGAACACCGCGCGCATCGGGCCGCCGGCGATGATGCCGGTCCCCGCGACGGCGGTGCGCATCACCACCTTGCCCGCGCCGTGGCGGCCTTCCATGTCGTGGTGCAGGGTGCGGCCGTCGCGCAGCGGCACCCGGATCAGCGACCTTTTGGCCTGTTCGGTGGCCTTGCGGATCGCCTCGGGCACTTCCTTGGCCTTGCCCTTGCCGAAGCCCACGCGGCCGCGCTGGTCGCCCACCACGACGAGCGCGGCGAAGCCGAACCGCTTGCCGCCCTTCACCGTCTTCGACACCCGGTTGATCGCGACCAGACGGTCGGCGAATTCCGGCGTCTCCTCGCGCTCGCGACGATCGTCGCCCCGGCGCTCGCGGCGGTTTTCACGTTCTGCCATCTGTCACTCTCCTAGAACTTCAGGCCGCCTTCACGGGCAGCATCGGCCAGGGCCTTGATCTTCCCGTGAAAGAGGAAACCGCCGCGGTCGAAGTAGCACTCTTCCACGCCCGCGGCCTTGGCCCGTTCGGCGATCGCCGAACCGACCTTGGCCGAAGCCTCGACGTTGTTCTTGCCCACGAAGCCCAGCCCCTTTTCCAGCGACGAGGCGGCGGCGACGGTCACGCCCTTGGCATCGTCGATCAGCTGGACGGAGATGTTCTTGTTGGAGCGGTGGACCGACAGGCGCAGGCGCCCGGCGGCAACCGCCTTCAGTTTGTTCCGCACGCGCAGGCGGCGCTTCTGGAACAGCTCTCGCTTGGTGTTCGCCATTGTCCTCGCGCCCCTTACTTCTTCTTGCCTTCCTTGCGGAAGACGAACTCGCCCTTGTAGCGGATGCCCTTGCCCTTGTAGGGCTCGGGCCGCCGCCAGTCGCGGATGTTCGCCGCGACCTGGCCGACCTGCTGCTCGTCGATGCCCTCGACGGTGATCTCGGTCGGCTTGGCGGAGGTGACGGTCACCCCCTTGGGCACTTCGAAGTTCACTTCGTGGCTGTAGCCCACCGAGAGCTTCAGCGTGTTGCCGGCGACCGCGGCGCGGTAGCCCACGCCCTGGATCTCCAGCTCCTTCTTGAAGCCGGTGGAGACGCCGGTCACCAGGTTCGCCACCATGGACCGGGCCAGGCCCCACTGCTGGCGCGCGCGCTTGGACGTGCCGCGGGGGGTCACCTTGACCTCGGCGCCGTCGATGGTCAGCGTCACGTCGTCGGTGGCGGTGAAGCTGCGGGTGCCCTTGGGCCCCTTCACCTCGATGGTCTGGCCCGAGACGGTGGCGGTCACGCCCTTGGCCAGCGGGACGGGTTTCTTGCCGATACGAGACATTTCCCCCTCCTCAGAACACGGTGCAGAGCACTTCGCCGCCCACGTTCTGGGCGCGGGCATTGGCATCGGACATCACGCCCTTCGGGGTCGACACGATGGACACGCCCAGCCCGTTGCGGACCTGGGGGATATCCTTCACGCCCATGTAGACGCGGCGGCCGGGCTTGGACACCCGCTGCACGGTGCGGATCGCCGGCTCGCCCTCGAAGTATTTCAGCGAGATCACCAGTTCGCCCTGGCCGTTGTCGGTATCCTTGCGCTCGTAGCCGCGGATGTAGCCCTCGGACTGCAGCACGTCCAGCACCCAGGCCCGCAGCTTCGACGCCGGGGAGGAGACGGTGGACTTGCCGCGCAGCTGGGCGTTGCGGATGCGGGTCAGCAGATCGCCGAGAGGATCGTTCACAGACATCTCGACCTCCTTACCAGCTCGACTTCACCATGCCGGGGATCTGGCCGAAGGAGGCCAGTTCGCGCAGCATGATCCGCGAGAGCTTCAGTTTGCGATAATAGGCGTGCGGCCGGCCGGTCAGCTGGCAGCGGTTGTGGATCCGCACGGCCGACGAGTTGCGCGGCAGTTCCGCCAGCTTCAGGGTGGCCTTGAAGCGTTCCTCCATCGGACGCTCCTGGTCGTAGATCACCGCCTTCAGCGCCGCGCGCTTGGCCTGGTGCTGTTTCACCAGCCTGGCGCGCTTCACTTCGCGGTTCACCATGGATTTCTTTGCCATGTGCTGCGTCCTCGAAATCAGTTCATGAAGGGCATGTTGAAGGCCTTCAGCAGCGCCTTCGCCTCGGCGTCGGTCGCGGCCGTGGTGCAGATGATGATGTCCATCCCCAGAACGTCGTCGACCTTGTCGAAGTCGATCTCGGGGAACACGATCTGCTCCTTCAGCCCCATGGCGTAGTTGCCGCGCCCGTCGAAGGCGTTGCCCTTCACGCCCCGGAAGTCACGCACGCGCGGCAGCGCGATGGTGACCAGCCGGTCGAGGAACTCGTACATGCGGTCGCCGCGCAGGGTCACCTTGGTGCCCAGCGGCATCTCCTCGCGGACCCGGAAGCCGGCGATCGACTTCTTGGCCTTGGTGATGACCGCCTTCTGCCCCGCGATCGCGGTCAGCTGTTCCGAGGCGGTCTTCACCTTCTTGGTGTCCTTGACCGCCTCGCCGACGCCCATGTTCAGGACGATCTTGTCCAGGCGCGGGATCATCATGTCGTTCTTGTAGCCGAACTGTTCCTTCAGCGCGGCGCGGATCTGGGCCTTGTACTGGGCCTTCAGCCGCGGGGTATAGGTCGCCGTGTCCAGCATCAGATGGCCTCCCCGGTGGTCTTGGCGAAGCGGATCTTCTTGTCGCCCTCGATGCGGAAGCCGACGCGGGTGGGCTTGCCGTTGCCGTCGACGATGGCGAGGTTCGACAGGTCGATGGGCATCGCCTGCGGGATGCGCCCGCCCTGGCCCTGCGCCGACTGCTTGGTGTGGCGGATGGCGATGTTCACCCCGTCCACGATGGCCTTGTTGTCCTTGGGCATGACCTGGGTGATCTCGCCCTGACGGCCCTTGTCCTTGCCGGTCAGCACGACGACCTTGTCGCCCTTCTTGAGTTTCGCGGCCATCAGAGCACCTCCGGCGCCAGCGAGATGATCTTCATGAAGTTCTTCGCCCGCAGCTCGCGCACCACCGGCCCGAAGATCCGGGTGCCCACCGGCTCGCCCTGCTTGTTCAGGATGACGGCGGCGTTGCGGTCGAAGCGGATGGCGGTGCCATCCTCGCGGCGCACTTCCTTGGCCGTGCGCACGACGACGGCCTTGTGCACGTCGCCTTTCTTCACGCGGCCCTTCGGAATCGCCTCCTTCACCGACACCACGATGATGTCGCCGACCGAGGCATAGCGGCGGTGCGAGCCGCCCAGAACCTTGATGCACTGCACCCGGCGCGCGCCGGAGTTGTCAGCGACATCCAGATTGGTCTGCATCTGGATCATTTGTTTCTCCCGACCTTCGGAGCCCTGCCCCGGGGTATCGTTTGACTGTCAGGGTGGGGTCAGGCCTGCGCCTGTTCCGTCACCACATGCCAGCGTTTGGTCTTCGAGATCGGCGCGCATTCCTCGATGCGCACGGTGTCGCCGACCTTGAACCTGTTCTCCGGGTCGTGGGCCCGGTATTTCTTGGACTTCCGCACCGTCTTCTGCAGCAGCGGATGCTTGAAGCGGCGCTCGACCAGGACGGTGATCGTCTGCTCGTTCTTGTCCGAGGTCACGGTGCCTTGCAGGATACGCTTGGGCATGTCTAGGACCTCACTTCGTGGCGGCGGCCGCGGCCGCCTTTTCGTTCAGGACCGTCTGGATGCGGGCCACGTCGCGGCGAACGGCCCGCACGCGGGCGGTGTTCTCCAGCTGGTTGGTGGCCTGCTGGAAGCGCAGGTTGAACGCTTCCTTCTTCAGCTGGACCAGCTGCGTGCGCAGCTCGTCCGGGGTCTTGGTCCGCAGTTCGCTGGCGTCCATCGCGCCGTCTTCCTTTCACAATCGCCAGTCGGCCCCTTGCGGGTCACCGAGAGCCTGGCGGATCAATGATGCACCCACGGATCCGAGTCGCCCCGGAACCGCAGGATGCGGTGCTATACGGGAGGCGCGGGGGAAGGGCAAGGGGAGAGTTGGGGGCGATGGACCACAGGCAGGCCGCACTTGAGCCTCGCCTGGAAAAGACCTATATTCAGGTCCGAAATCAGCACCCCTTGGCCCAGGCATCATGCAGCGCGTGGAAGCGAACATCGCCATCAGCGTCTCCGACCTCAAGAAGAACCCCTCCGCGGTGTTCGAAAGGTCGGCCGGCGAGCCCGTCGCGGTGCTGAACCACAACCGGGTGATGGGCTACATGGTGCCCGCCGCACTCTACGAGGCGATGATCGAGCGGCTGGATGACGAAGACCTGATCCGGCTGGCGCGCGAGCGGGCGGGCGAGCCAGCCTATCCCGTGTCGCTGGATGACCTATAGGCTTCACTTCATCCAGCCCGCGGAGAAGGAGTGGAGAAGGCTCGGCGCCACCATCCGTGGGCAGTTCAAGAGGAAACTGGCGGAGCGGCTGGAGAGCCCGCGCGTTCCGGCCGATGCGCTGCACGGCCTGCCCGATCACTACAAGATCAAGCTGCGTTCCGCCGGCTACCGGCTGGTCTACCGGGTCGAGGATGCGGTCCTGGTGGTGACCGTCATCGCCGCGGGCAGGCGCGAACGGTCCGAGGTCTATGGGCGAGCGAGGGATCGCCAGCCGTGAGCCCCCGCACCGGCTTGCCCCCATGTCAGTATCTGATACGATCCGACATACGGAGGGCCGCCCATGCCGAATGTTCACCTGACCAAGCAGATGCAGGAATATGCCGAGGCGCAGATCGAGTCCGGCGCCTATGCCAACCTGTCCGAGGTCGTGCGCAGCGGGATGCGGCTGTTGATGGAAAAGGACCGCTTACGCGCCTTCCTTGAGCTGAAGGCGGAACTGGAGGAGGCCATCGCCGAAGCCGAGGCCGGCGACTATGAGGAGTTTGACCCCGTAGCCTTCGAGCCGGACGCCTTTCGCTGATGCGGGCCAGGCTGACGCGGACCGCCCGGCGCGACCTGGACGAGATTCGCACCTATACAGTTGCCCGATGGGGCCGGCAGCAATGGCTGCGCTACTATGGCGGGCTGAGCGCCGCCTTCGCCCAGATCGCCCGCGACATGCGCTGCGGACGACCGCGCGATGCCCTGAGCAGAGGCCTGCGCTCGCTCACCTATGAGCAGCACGTCATCTTTTTCTACCCCACCCGTCACGCCGGCGGCGGCATCGTCATCGTGCGGATCGTGCATCAAAGGCGGAACCTGGCCGCCATGTCTTTCGCCGACGACTCCGACACCTAACCCCAGCCGTAGTTGAAGCTGACGCTGATGCGCTCCCCCTCGGCCAGGTTCATCGGCACCTCGTGGCGCAGCCAGCTTTCCCACAGCAGCACCTCGCCCGCCTGCGGGGCAACGTAGACGAACCGCTGGCGGTCCTGCGGGGCGTCCTTGCCCACCACCGGGGCGGTCATCATCATCGGCAGGCGGGGATCCTCCAGCTTCAGCGCCGAGGCGCCCTCCGGCATTGCCACGTAGGTGGTGCCGGAGATCACCGAATGCGGGTGGATGTGGCTGGCGTGCATCCCGCCCTCCGGCAGGATGTTGATCCACAGCGAGTCGCATTTCAGCTTCCGCCCGCCCAGGTCGAAGCCCAGGTCGGCGCAGAAACCCGCGACATGGCGGTCGAGCGCCTTCACCAGGTCGCCGAAGATCGGGAACCGCCAGGGCAGGTCGTTCAGCGAGGCATAGCTCGTGTAGCCCGGATAGCCGTTCGCCTCGCACCACGCCTGCCCCGCCGCGTCTTCCTCGGCGATGGCCTCGCAACTGGCGCGCAGCTCCCCATAGTCCAGCGTCCGCCGCGCCCCCTCGTTCAGCATGGCGCGATAGAGGCGGGTGACGAAGAGCGAGGCGATCTCGGGCATGGGGGGGGGTCCGCTGGTGGGAGAGGTCGCCGACCCTATATCCTAACGGGCCGCCGGCGGTAGCCGCTCATCAAGCCTGCCGGCTTTCTTCGCTGGGGTTCCGCTGGTGGCAGCGAAGAAAGCCGAAAGGCTTGATGAGCGGGGCCAAACGGAAAACCCCCGCCGCTCGCGCGACGGGGGCCATTCGCATCCGTAGGGTGGGCGATCCGCCCACCGCCCCTTACCAATCCTCGCGGTGCACCACGCGGCTGGTGACGGGCAGCTTCATCGCGCCCAGGCGCAGGGCCTCGCGGGCGATGTCCTCGGCCACGCCGTCGATCTCGAACATGATCCGGCCGGGGGCGACCTTGCAGGCCCAGAAATCGACCGAGCCCTTGCCCGAGCCCATCCGCACCTCGGTGGGCTTGGACGACACCGGCACGTCCGGGAACACCCGGATCCAGACCCGGCCCTGGCGCTTCATGTGGCGGGTGATCGCGCGGCGGGCCGCCTCGATCTGCCGCGCGGTGACGCGCTCGGGTTCGGTGGCCTTCAGCCCGAAGGTGCCGAAGTTCAGGTCCGACCCGCCCTTGGCCTCGCCATGGATGCGGCCCTTGTGCTGTTTGCGGTATTTGGTGCGCTTCGGTTGCAGCATCTTCGTTACTCCTTACGCCCGCTCGCGCTCGCGGCGGGGGCCGCGCGGCGCCGGGCCGTCCTGCGCCTCGCTCAGCCGGCGGTCATGCGCCTGCGGATCGTGCTCGAGGATCTCGCCCTTGAAGATCCAGACCTTGACCCCGATGATCCCGTAAGGGGTCTCGGCCTCGGAGAGCGCATAGTCGATGTCGGCACGCAAAGTGTGCAGCGGCACCCGGCCCTCGCGATACCATTCGGTCCGCGCGATCTCGGCCCCGCCCAGACGGCCGGCGACGTTGACCCGGATCCCCAGCGCGCCCATCCGCATGGCGTTCTGCACGCCCCGCTTCATGGCGCGGCGGAAGCTGACCCGGCGCTCCATCTGCTGGGCGATCGACTCGGCCACCAGCTGGGCGTCCAGCTCCGGCTTGCGGACCTCGACGATGTTGAGGTGCAGCTCCGACTTGGTGAAGGCCGAGAGCTTCTTCCTCAGCCCCTCGATGTCGGCGCCCTTCTTGCCGATGATGACGCCCGGGCGGGCGGCATGGATCGTCACGCGGCACTTCTTGTGCGGCCGCTCGATGATCACCTTCGAGACGCCGGCCTGCTTGGCCTCCTCATGGATGAATTCCCGCATCCGCAGGTCTTCCAGAAGCAGGTTGCCGTAGTCCTTGGTGTCGGCGAACCAGCGGCTGTCCCAGGTGCGGTTCACCTGGAGACGCATCCCGATGGGGTTGACCTTCTGTCCCATTACGCGGTCTCCGCTTTCTGACGCACCTTGATCGTAATCTCCGAGAACGGCTTCATGATCTTGCCGAACCGGCCGCGCGCCCGCGGACGCCCGCGCTTCAACGTGATGTTCTTGCCGCACCAGGCCTCGGCCACCACCAGCTCGTCCACGTCGAGCCCGTGGTTGTTCTCGGCGTTGGCGACGGCCGAGCGCAGGCACTTCAGCACGTCCTGCGCGATCCGCTTGTTCGAGAAGGTGAGGTCGGACATCGCCTTGTCCACCTTCTTGCCGCGGATCAGCCCGGCGACCAGGTTCAGTTTCTGGGGCGAGGTGCGCAGCATCCGCGACACGGCCATCGCCTCGTTCTCCGCCACGCGGCGGGGGTTCTTCGCCTTGCCCATGGCTTACTTCCTCTTCGCCTTCTTGTCGGCCGCATGGCCGTAGTAGGTGCGGGTCGGCGAGTATTCACCGAACTTCTGGCCGATCATCTCCTCGGTCACGTTGACCGGGATGTGCTTCTTGCCGTTGTAGACGGCGAAGGTCAGCCCCACGAACTGCGGCAGGATGGTGGAGCGGCGCGACCAGATCTTGATGACCTCGTTGCGGCCGCTGTCGCGGGTCTTCTCGGCCTTCTTGAGCACGTATGCGTCAACGAAGGGCCCCTTCCAGATAGAACGTGCCATGGATCAGCGCCCTTTCTTCGCGTGACGCGACCGGACGATGAGCTTGTCCGACTGCTTGTTCTTGCGGGTCTTGTTGCCCTTGGTGCCCTTGCCCCAGGGGGTGACGGGGTGACGGCCTCCGCTCGTGCGGCCTTCGCCGCCGCCGTGCGGGTGGTCGATCGGGTTCATGGCCACGCCGCGCACCGTCGGGCGGATGCCCATGTGGCGCCGGCGGCCGGCCTTGCCGAGGTTCTGGTTCGAGTTGTCGGGGTTCGACACCGCGCCGATGGTGGCCATGCATTCCTGCCGCACCAGCCGCAGCTCGCCCGAGCTCAACCGGATCTGCGCATAGGAGCCGTCGCGGCCCACGAACTGCGCATAGGTGCCCGCCGCGCGCGCCATCTGGCCGCCCTTGCCGGGCTTCAGCTCGACGTTGTGCACGATGGTGCCGATGGGCATCCCGCTGAAGGGCATCGCGTTGCCCGGCTTCACGTCGGTCTTGGCGCCGGCGACCACAGAGTCGCCCACCGCCAGCCGCTGCGGGGCCAGGATATAGCTCTGCTCGCCGTCCTCATAGCGAATGAGCGCGATGAAGGCGGTGCGGTTGGGGTCGTATTCGATCCGTTCCACCGTCGCGGGCACGTCGAACTTGCGCCGCTTGAAGTCCACGATGCGGTAGAGCCGCTTGGCCCCGCCGCCCTTGTGCCACATCGTGATCCGTCCGGTGTTGTTCCGCCCGCCGGTCTTCACCATGCCCTCGACGAGGGCCTTGACCGGACGGCCTTTCCACAGCTCCGAACGGTCGATCAGAACCAGCCCGCGCTGGCCAGGCGTCGTCGGTTTGTACGACTTGAGTGCCATGATTACTGTCTTCCGTTTGCTTCGGGGCCTTTCGGCCCGGGGTACAGGGCGCCGAAGCTCCCCAAGTTAAAACCAACGGCCCCGGATCGCCGGGGCCGCCAGATTCGCGGGGCTTCTATCAGAGCCCCGTGGTGACGTCGATGGTGTTACCCTCTTCCAGCGTCACATAGGCCTTCTTGCGGTCCGAGCGTTCGCCCGGGCGGCCGCGGAAGCGTTTGGTCTTGCCCTTGGTCACGGTGGTGTTGACCGCCTTGACCTTGACGCCGAAGACGGCCTCGACCGCCTCCTTGATCTGGGGCTTGGTGGCGTCCATCGCCACCTGGAACACCACCGCGCCCTGTTCCGAGGCCATGGTGGCCTTCTCGGTGATCACCGGGCGGCGGATCACGTCGTAATGTTCGGGTTTCGCGCTCATTTCAGCCGCGCCTCCAGTGCTTCGACCCCCGCGCGGGTGATGACCAGTTGGTCGCGCCGCAGGATGTCATAGACGTTCGCCCCGATCGCCGGCAGCGCGTCGATGGCCTCGATGTTGCGGCTGGCCAGCGCGAAGTTCTCGTTCACCGCGTCGCCGTCGATGATCAGCACCCGCTTCCAGCCCAGGCTCTTGGCGGTCTTGGCCAGCGCCGAGGTCTTGGGGGCCTCGATGCTCAGGCTGTCCACGATCACCAGCTCGCCCGCCTTGGCCTTGGCCGAGAGCGCGTGCCGCAGCCCGAGGGCGCGGAACTTCTTCGGCAGGTCGTGGGCGTGGCTGCGCGGGGTGGGGCCCTTGTAGACGCCGCCCTTGCGGAAGATCGGCGCCTTGCGGCTGCCGTGGCGGGCGCCGCCGGTGCCCTTCTGGCGGTAGATCTTCTTGGTGGAATAGGACACGTCCGACTTGCCCAGCACCGAATGGGTGCCGGCCTGCGCCTTGGCCTGCTGCCAGCGCACCACGCGCTGCAGGATGTCAGCGCGCGGCTCCAGCCCGAACAGGGCCTCGTCCAGGTCGATCTCGCCCGCCTTGCCGCCGTCCAGCGTGATCACGTCGAGTTTCATGCTTCACCCCCATCGGCCGCCACTTCGGCAGCCGGAGCAGCGGCGCTGCGGATCGCGGCGGGACGCGGGGCGTCCTTGGCCGCGGGCTTCTTCACCGCGTCCTTCACCGTCACCCAGCCGCCCTTCGAGCCCGGAACCGCGCCCTTGACCATGATGATCCCGCGCGCGGCATCGGTGCGCACGACCTGCAGGTTCTGCGTGGTCACCCGCACGGCGCCCAGATGGCCGGCCATCTTCTTGCCCTTGAACACCTTGCCCGGGTCCTGGCACTGGCCGGTCGAGCCGTGCGAGCGGTGCGAGATCGACACCCCGTGGCTGGCGCGCAGGCCGCCGAAGTTGTGCCGCTTCATCGCACCCTGGAAGCCCTTGCCGATCGAGGTGCCGGCGATGTCCACGTACTGGCCCGCCAGATAGTGGTCGGCGGTGATCTCCGCCCCCACGTCGATCAGGTTGTCGGGGCTCACCCGGAACTCGGCGATCTTGCGCTTGGGCTCCACGTTCGCCTTGGCGAAGTGGCCGCGCATCGGCGCCGGGGTGCGCTTGGCCTTGGCCGCGCCCGCACCCAGCTGGACGGCGGTATAGCCGTCGCGGTCGGCGGTGCGCTGGGCCACGACCTGCAGGTTGTCGAGTTGCAGGACGGTCACCGGCACCTGCCGTCCGTCCTCCAGGAACAGCCGGGTCATGCCCAGCTTCTTTGCGATCACGCCGGAGCGCATGGCCGTGCTCTCCTCAAACCTTGATTTCGACGTCCACGCCGGCGGCGAGGTCGAGCTTCATCAGCGCGTCCACGGTCTGCGGGGTGGGGTCCACGATGTCCAGAAGCCGCTTGTGGGTGCGGATCTCCCACTGGTCACGGCTCTTCTTGTCGATATGCGGGCCGCGCAGCACGGTGAACTTCTCGATCTTGTTCGGCAGCGGGATCGGCCCGCGTACCTGGGCGCCCGTGCGCTTGGCGGTCGACACGATCTCGGCGGTGCTGGCGTCCAGCACGCGATAGTCGAAAGCCTTGAGCCGGATGCGGATGGTCTGACCTTGCATCTTCTTTTTCCTCGGTTGGCGGGGTGAACCCCGCCCTACAGTTGCCGTAGGGCGGGATTCATCCCGCCGTGTCTCACGCCAGGATCTTCGACACGACGCCGGCGCCGACGGTGCGGCCGCCTTCGCGGATGGCGAAGCGCAGCTTCTCTTCCATGGCGATGGGGGCGATCAGCTCCACCTCGAACTTCAGGTTGTCGCCCGGCATCACCATCTCGGTGCCCTCGGGCAGCTTCACC
>JBBCJM010000225.1:0-13427 GCA_037190175.1 Paracoccaceae bacterium
GGGGCCCCCCGGCCGGGGGCCCCACGGTTCGGGTTCAGAGCGCGGCCTTGTTGAAGGGCGTGGTCCTGATCCGGGTGCCGGTCGCGTAGAAGATCGCGTTGGCGATGGCCGGCGGGGTGGGCGGGCCGGCGGGTTCGCCCAGGCCGCCCCACCACTGGTCCTGCGAGTTCTCGAGGTGGACCTCGATCTCCGGCGGGGTGTCGGGCATCTTCATCAGCGGGTAGGAGTCGAAGTTGGTGTTGACGATCCGCCCTTCGCGCAGGTTCAGCCCGCCGATCATGGCATGGCTCAGCTCCCAGATCGCCGAGCTTTCCGCCTGTTCGATCGCGTTCAGCGGGTTGATCACGTAGCCGCTGTTCAGGAAGTACTGCAGCCGGTCGACGTAGATCTGCCCGCGGCGGCTGACCGAGACGGTGGCCACGCAGCCCGCGACGGTGCCGTGCGATTCCACCACCGCGCAGCCCATGCCCTCGCCGTTGCCCAGGTCGGTGGTCCAGCCCGACTTCTCCTTCATGGCCAGCAGCACGCGCTGGAAGGGCTCCAGCCCCTCGGTCATCTTGATCCGCCATTCCAGCGGATCCCAGCCGCCGGCCTGCGCCAGCTCGTCCACCATCTGCTCGATGATGAAGCCGGTGGCGTTGGCGCCCGGCGCGCGGTGATAGCCGATCGGGATGTGGCTCTGCACCGTGCTGTGCTCGTGCCGCCGGTTCGGGACCAGATAGGGCATGTTGGCCACGCCCCGCTGCGCGAAGACCGGCATCTTCTCCTCGCCCACGAAATGGGTCACCAGCGCCACCGGCAGGCCGTCCTCGCCCAATGCCGCCTTGTAGGTACCCCAGACCGGAGGCCGCTGGCTGTCCTGCGCCACGTCTTCCTCGCGGCTCCAGATCACCTTGACCGGCCGGCCGACCTCGGCCGAGATCGCCGCGGCCTGGCGGTGGACGTACATGTTGAAGCCGCCGCCGAAGCCGCCGCCCAGATAGGTCTGGTGCAGGTAGACCTCATTGGTGTCGCGGCCCAACTGGTCGGCCACCTCGTTCAGCGACCGGCCGATGTCCTGGGTGAAGGTCCAGACATCCACCCGGTCCTCCTTCACGTCGGCCACGGCGCAGGGCGGCATCATCGTCACATGGGCCTCGAACGGGCGCGAATAGACCTCGCCCTCGACCACCTTGCCCGATGCCTCGATGAGCCCGGGAACGGCGTCGTGGTTCACGCCCTTGTCCAGGCCCTTGCCCAGGTTGCCGTCCTCGTCCTTCAGCACCGTGCCGGGCTGGGCGATCAGGCTCATCGCCTCGGCGGTCTGGCTCTCGAAGCTGATCGAGGCGCCGCGGCCGAAGTCCCAGACGATGGGCATGACGGCCAGCGCGTTCTTGGCCTGATACCAGCTTTCCGCCACCACGGCGATGCCGCTGCGCATGTCGGTGAAGGTGGGCACGTCCTTGGTCTGCTTCAGCTCGACCGCGGCGATCACCCCGGGCATCCCCCGGATGGCCTCGAAGTCATAGCTGACCAGCTTGCCCTCCGGCACCGGGCAGGACATCACCGCGGCGTGCACCATGCCTTCCACGGTCACGTCGATCGGATAGGTGGCCGAGCCGTTGGTCTTCAGCGCCACGTCGCTGCGCTTGACGTCGGTGCCCAGGAGCCACCAGTCGCCATAGGCCTTGATCGCCGGTTCGGTCTCCAGCGTGATCGCCGCCGCATCGGCCGCGAAATCGCCGTAGGTGCCGGTGTTCGAGCCCGCGGTCAGCGTGCCCTGCCTGGCCACGACCTCTTCCACCGGGACGCCCCAGCGGGCCGCCGCCGCCTGCCGCAGCCGCTCGCGCGCCGAGGCGCCGGCCTGCATGATGTAGGGGTGGCGCCGCGACACGGTGGTCGAGCCGCCGGTCGAGGTGGTGGTGTAGAGGTTGTCGTTGTTCACGTGGCGATGCGCGTCGGCGAAGACGTGGCGCACGTTCTCCCACGGGATGTCCAGTTCCTCGGCGATCATCATCGGGATCGAGGTGAAGGCGCCCTGCCCCATCTCGGTCTGCGGGGTGACGATGCTGACGATGTTGTCGGGGTCGATGGTGAGCCACGCGTTGATCTCGGTCCCGCCCGCGCCGGGCACGGCGGCCCCGGCCATCTTCGGCATGGAGATGCCGATCATCATCCCGCCCGCGGCCGAGGTGGTGATCTTCAGGAAGTTCCGTCTGGTGAACTGAAAGTCTTTCATGACATCCCCCTCAGGTCTTGGCCGCCGAGGCAGCCTGGTGGATGGCTGCGCGGATACGGGGATAGGTGCCGCAGCGGCAGATGTTGCCGGCCATGGCCCTGTCGATCTCGTTGTCCGAGGGATCGGCGTTCTGCTCCAGGAGCGCGACCGCCGACATGATCTGCCCCGACTGGCAGTAGCCGCATTGCGGTACGGTCAGCGCCTGCCAGGCCAGTTGCACCGGATGGTCGTTGTTTTCCGAAATGCCCTCGATGGTGCGGATGGCCTTGCCCACCGCGGCGGCCACCGGGGTGTTGCACGAGCGCACGGCATTGCCGTCGATGATCACCGTGCAGGCCCCGCATTGCGCGATTCCGCAGCCGAACTTGGTCCCCGTCAGGCCCGCCAGCTCCCGGATCGCCCACAAGAGGGGCATCTGCGGGTCGGCGTCCAGCGCCTGGTCGCTACCGTTTATATTGAGCGTGATGGCCATCTTCTCCCTCCGTGGTCCCTTGCGGGGCTTCGTACCGATCCTTGATGATGTACCGAAACCCGCACTGCGCGGCTTCAATACATGGCATTGGGTTTCCCAATGCAAAGCGTTGTTTCCGCATGAAAATATCGGTACGTGCGCAGGTGGCCGGGGCCGCCCCGGGGGGCCGCCGCTACCGGCGCTCGATCCCGCGATAGGTGCAGTAGAGCCCGGTGTCGCGGCCGTCGTGATAGAGCGTGCCGACCCTCAGGTCGAAGCGGTATTCGCCGAAGCTGCCGGTCACCCGGATCTGCCCGTCGACGATCTCGACCTCGGCCGGGCCCAGGCCCTCGATCTCCTGCTGCGGCAGGTCGGGGTCGATGCGGTAGATGTCGTGGTTCAGCATCCCGGTGCAGTCGGCGGTCACCACATCCGCCGCGGCCGGGGCGGCCGGCGCCAGGATCGCAAGGCAGAGGGCGGCGGAAGCAAGGCGGCGCATCGGGGTCACTCGGGTCTCCTCCCGGCCCCCAGCCTGCCACTCCGGGGCCGCGATGGCCAGCGGGTTCGTGACCGCGGGGCGCCAGATGGCCCTTGTTGCCGGGCGGGATGGCGGCCTAGAGTGGCTTCAGGGCAGGACACTCCGATTTTCGACACCGCCAGCAGGTTCCCGACTGCCCATCGGGGGAACGCCAGTGAATGTAACCCTGAAACAGCTCGAAATCCTGCACGCGATCGTGGTGGCCGGCTCGATCAGCCAGGCCACCCGGACGGTCGGCCTGTCGCAGCCCACCCTCTCGCAGCAGCTGGCCCGGTTCGAGGACATGCTGGGCACCCAGCTGATCGTCCGCGGGCGGTCGAACGCCGTGCGGCTGACCGCGGCGGGCGAGTTCTGGTTCCGCAACGCCGCCGAGGTGCTGGGCACGGTGGAAAAGGCCGCCCAGCAGCACCGGGTGCTGTTCGACGACCGGAACCTGACGCTGCGCTTCGGCACCACCCCCTCGCTGCGCGGCCGCTTCACCGAGGTCACCGCGCAGGTCGCGCTGGAGCTCGACCAGCTCGCGCGGTTCGAATTCGTCTGGGCCACCACCTCGGCCGAGGTGGTCGAGATGATCTATACCCACAAGCTGAACTGCGGCGTGGTCAGCGCGGCCAGCGTCGAGGGATACCGCTCGTCCTTCCATATCGAGCACCTGTGGCAGGACCGGGTGGTCTGGGTGGTGCCCGCCAGCCTGCCCAACGAGGCGATCACCCGCACCCTGACCACCGGCGCGGCGCCCGAGGCGGGCTGCGAGGCGCTGTCGCGCTATGTCGACATCACCACCAACATCCCGTGGCGGGAGTGGAGCGACAACTGGTTCCGGCACAAGCTGCCCTTCGCCTCGCCCTTCTTCGGCTGCATGACGCATCAGGCGGCGGTGGACATCGTGGCCGCCGGGCTGGCCACCTGCCACGCGCCGGTGGCGCTTCTGCACAACCTGCCGGCGCCGATGCTGAGCCGGCTGAAGGTGGTGGACATCGGCGAATACGCCCGCGACGTGGTGCTGGTGATCCCCAAGCACCTGCTGAGCCTGAAGCCCTTCAAGAGCTTCTGCGACAAGATCTGCGACTTCACCCGAAGGACCTATCGCGACGAACTGCCCGGCGACGGCAGGGGGCTGGTGGTGGTTCCCGCCGGCCCGCCGCGGGCCGAGCGGCGCAGCAACGGCGTCGCGGCCCTGGTCCCCGAGGGCTGAGCAGGTCAGCGTTTCGGCCTGTCGTCGTAATCCTTGCGCAGGATGCGGTGGGCGTTGCCCTCGGGGTCGTCGAACTGCCCCTTCCGCAGCGCCCAGACGAAGGCCACCAGGCCGAGGCCGCCCAGGAACAGCGAGACCGGGATCAGGATGGTCAGGATTTCCATTTGCCCAGCCTCAATGCGTTGACCGACACGGTGATCGAGGACAGCGACATGGCGAGCGCGGCCAAGAGCGGCGTCGCCAGCCCCACCAGCGCCACCGGCACCGCGACGATGTTGTAAAGCCCGGAGATCGCGAAATTCTCGCGGATCCTCCTGGTGGCGGTGCGCGCGACCTCCACCGCCTGCGGCAGCGGCGCCAGGCTCTCGCCCATCAGCACGATGTCGGATGCGGTGCGGGCGGCGTCGAGCGCCGAGGCGGGCGAGATCGAGACATGCGCCGCGGCCAGCGCCCCGGTGTCGTTCAGCCCGTCGCCCACCATCAGCACCTTCGCGCCGTCCGCCTTCAGGTCCTGCACCCGCGCCGCCTTTTCGGCCGGCAGCACCCCGGCGGACCAGTCGGCGATCCCGAGGCGGTCGGCCAGCGCCCCCACCGCCGCGGGCGTGTCGCCCGACAGCAGGATCACCCGCGCGCCGCGGGCGGCGAAGTCGGCCACCGCATGCTCCGCGCCCGGCCGCAGCCGGTCGGCGAAAGTGAAGGCGCGCGGGGTCTCGCCGGCGGAGAGATAGGTGGCGGTCTCGGCCACCGGCGCGGCGCCCACCCATTCGGCGCGGCCCAGCCGCACCCGACGGCCCTTCCATTCGCCCTCGATCCCGTGACCCGGAACCTCGCGGATATGGTCCACCCGGGCGGGGCGGATGCCCTGCGCGCGCGCCGCAGTCGCCAGCGCCTGCGCCAGCGGGTGGGAGGACCCGCCGGCCAGCGCCGCCGCGACCTCCACTGCCGGCACGGGGTGGTCGGGCAGGTTGGTGGCCTCGGGCGTGCCCAGGGTCAGGGTGCCGGTCTTGTCGAACACCACCGTATCCACCTCGGCCAGCCGTTCCAGCGCGGTGCCGTGCTTGATCAAGAGGCCCCGGCGGAACAGCCGCCCGCTGGCCGCCGTGACCACCGCCGGCACGGCCAGGCCCAGGGCGCAGGGGCAGGTGATGATCAGCACCGCGGCCGAGATGTTGACCGCCACCCGCAGGTCGCCGCCGGTGATCCACATCCAGACCCCGAAGGCGGTGAAGCTGACCACATGCACCAGCGGCGAATAGAGCCGCGAGGCGCGGTCGGCCAGCGAGGTGTAGCGGGTCTTCGCCGCCTCGGCCACCGCCACCAGATCGGCCATGCGGTGCAGGCTCGAATCCCGCCCCGCCGCCGTCACCCGCACGGTCAGGGGCCCGGTCAGGTTCACCTCGCCCGCCGCCACCCGCAGGCCGGGGGCCGCGACCACCGGCAGGCTTTCCCCGGTCAAGAGCGAACGGTCGATCTCCGACGCGCCGTCCTCGATCACCCCGTCGGCCGGCATCCGCCCGCCGGGCCGCACCCGGATCAGGTCGCCCACGGCCAGTTCCGCCACCGGCACCTGCTCCTCGACCCCATCCGCCAGCCGTAACGCCCGCGGCACCTCCAGCGCCGCCAGTTCCTGCGCGGCGGAACGGGCGGCGGCGCGGGTGCGGTGGTCCAGCCAGCGGCCGGCCAGCAGGAAGAACGACAGCATCACCGCCGCGTCGAAATAGGCGTGGTGGCCGGAGTGGATGGTCTCGAACAGCGAGATGGCCGAGGCCAGGATCAGGGCCAGCGAGATCGGCACGTCCATCCCCAGCCGCCCCACCCGCAGGTGGTTCCACGCCGAGCGGAAGAACGGCTGCCCGGCGAAGATCACCGTGGGCAGGGCGATGGCGCCGGAGATCCAGTGGAACATGTCGCGCGTGGCGGCCTCGGCCCCCGACCAGACGGCGACCGACAGCAGCATGACGTTCATCATGGCGAAGCCGGCGACGCCCATCCGCATCAGCAGGTCGCGGCCCTGCCGGTCGGTCTCGGTCAGCGACAGGATGCCGGGGTCCAGCTCGTGCGCCTCATAGCCCAGCCGGCGCAGCACCGGGATCAGCACTTCGGCGCTCACCTCCGGCCCGGCCTCCACGCTCACCCGGCGCAGGGTCAGGTTGACGCGGGCCGAGGTCACCCCCGGCAGCGCCTCCAGCCCCTGTTCCACGGTCGAGATGCAGGCGGCGCAATGCGCGGCGGGGATCGACAGCACCAGCCGGCTGGGCGCGGCCTCGGCCCGGGCGCGCGCGATCTCGGCGGCCGAGGGGGCCACCACGCAGGCGGGGCAGGCGGAGGCGGAGGGCAGCGGCTCGGCAAGCGCCATCGGCTCAGCCCCGCACGTAAAGGTCCAGCCGCTGCTGGAAGGCGGTGCCGTCCGTCGCGGTGGCCTTCACCCGCAGCACCCATTTGCCGGGGGCGAGCTCCATCGGCGCCTCGAACCCGCCGTTGTGGAAGGCCAGCTCGGGCGTGCGGTCCTCGCGCGCCTCGGTGGCGCGGCCGACCAGCACGCTCAACTCGCCGACCTTGGCCGGCAGCCCCGAGGTGTCGGTGACCGCCAGCCGCAGCCGGCCGTCGCTGTAATCGGGGCTGACCGTCCAGCCCAGCGTCCGCTGCGCCCGGCGGTCGGCCTCGAAGGTCTGGCTGGCGATGTAGGAATTGCGCACCTCGACCCCCGGAAAGGTCGCCACCGCCGACCAGGCGAGGAACAGGTTCACCGCGATGATCACGCCGAAGGCCCCGACCGTGATGGCCAGAACGTGGCGCCCCGTAAGCTCGGCCATCTCAGCCTCCCCTTCCGTTGAAGACGGTATCATGACTCACCCGGTCGGTCCCGGCCATATCCTGCACCCAGAGCCGGATCGGTGTCTGCGGCACGGATGCCGCAGGCCGGCCGGGGTCGGCCACCACATAGACCCGCTGGGTTAGCGTCTGGTTCGCGGGCACCAGCACCCGGTTGCCCTCGATCCCCTCCAACTGCAGCCGCAGGGGCGTGCCGCGGTTGAGGTGCACCAGGAACCAGCGGTCCTCGCCATGCTTGTTGCGCAGCCGCATGTCGTAGGTGTTGCGCACCGAGCCGTCCGACAAGGTGACGTAGAGCGGATTGCGCACCGGGCTCACGTTCACGTCGATCTCGGTGCGCAGGAACAGCGCCACCACCAGCCCCAGCCCGATCAGCGACCACAGGCTGAAATAGAGGATGGTGCGCGGCCGGAACACATGCCGCCAGACCGGGGTATGCGGCTTGCCCGCGCGCTCGGCGGTCTCGTCGGTCATGGCGAGATAGTCGATCAGCCCGCGCGGCTTGCCGATCTTCTCCATCACCTCGTCGCAGGCGTCGATGCACAGCGCGCAGGTGATGCATTCCAACTGCTGGCCCTTGCGGATGTCGATCCCCATCGGGCAGACGTTCACGCAGGCCATGCAGTCGATGCAGTCGCCCTGCGCCGGGTCGGCCGCGCCCCTCTTCAGCTTGCCCCGCGGCTCGCCCCGCCAGTCGCGATAGGCCACGGTCAGGGTGTTCTCGTCGATCATCGCCGCCTGGATGCGCGGCCAGGGGCAGGCATAGATGCAGATCTGCTCGCGGAAGAAGCCGCCGAAGAAGAAGGTGGTCAGCGTCAGCACCGCCATGGTGGTATAGGCCACGGGATGGGCGGTGCCGGCCAGCAGGTCGCGCGCCAGCGTGGGTGCGTCGGTGAAGTAGAACACCCAGGCCCCGCCGGTGGCCAGCCCGATCAGCAGCCAGACCGCCCATTTCAGCAACCGCTTGCGGATCTTCTCGGCGTTCCAGCCCTGGTGGAACAGGCGCAGGCGGGCGTTGCGGTCGCCCTCGACCCAGCGTTCGGTCAGGATGAAAAGGTCGGTCCACACCGTCTGCGGGCAGGCATAGCCGCACCAGACCCGCCCGGCGGCGGCGGTGAAGAGGAACAGGCCGAGGCCGGCCATGATCAGGAGGCCGGCGACGAAATAGAACTCGTGCGGCCAGATCTCGATCATGAAGAAGAAGAAGCGGCGGTTGGCGATGTCCACCAGCACCGCCTGGTCGGGCAGGTTCGGCCCGCGGTCCCAGCGCAGCCAGGGGGTGACGTAGTAGATCCCCAGCGTCACCGCCATGATCCACCACTTCAGCGTGCGGAAGGTGCCCTTCACCCGGCGGGGGAACACGGGCACGCGCGCGGCGTACAGGGACGAATCGTCTTTCATGGGGAAGGGCAAGCCTCGGGGGATCCTTGCCCGCGGGAATGCCGGATCCGCGCCGGTCCTTCCTTGACGTAGATCAATCGGGCCCGCCGGAAAGAAAAAGGCCCCGATACCCCCAGGAATGAACCTTGCGGCGAGGGTATCGGGGCCAGGCCGGCATCTGGGGGATACCGGAAGTGAAGCGGCCTCAGTTCGAGGGCGGCGGCTCGCCCCCGCCCAGGCCGTGGACATAGACGGCCACCGCGCGGATGTCGGCCTCGGACAGGCGCTGCGACCAGTCGGGCATCATGCCGAAGCGGCCGTGAGTGACGGTCGCGGTCAGCGCCTCCTCGCTACCGCCGTAGAGCCAGATGGCGTCGGTCAGGTCGGGGGCGCCCAGTTCCCGGTCGCCCTTGCCCGCCTCGCCGTGGCAGCTGGTGCAGTTGTCGGCGAAGACCGGCGCGCCCGCCTCGGCCAGCGCGGCGTCATGCGCCTGCCCCGAGATCGCGCGGACGTGATGGACCACGGCGGCGATCTCGTCCTTGGACAGCATGTCGCCGAAGGCCATCATCTCGCTGTAGCGGCTCTCGTCGTCGGTGGTGGAGCGGATGCCGTGCGCGACGGTCTGGCGGATCGCCTCGATGTCGCCGCCCCAGAGCCAGTCGTCGTCCAGGAGGTTCGGATAGCCCGAGGCCTGCACCCCCGCCGCGCCCGAACCGTGGCACTGGGCGCACCAGGTGCGATAGACCGCGGCCCCGGCGTTGCGCGCGAAGGGGCCAAGCTCGGGGTCGGCCTCGACCGTGGTGAGGTCGGCCGCCTCCAGCCGCGCCCGGATCGGGGCGTTGCGCGCGTCCACCGCGGCGATGTCGGCGGCCACGTCGGCGCGGGTGGAATGGCCGAGGATCCCCGGCGTGGCGCGCGTCAGCATCGGCCAGGCGGGATAGGCGATGGTGTAGGCCAGCCCCCAGATGATGGTGATGTAGAAGGTCCACAGCCACCAGCGCGGCATCGGGTTGTCGTATTCCTGGATCCCGTCCCAGACATGGCCGGTGGTGGGGATGTCGGCCGCCGGGCCTCCGGCGGCCTTGCGCCCCACCACCTTGCGGGCGGCCGCGGGCTGCGGGCTTTGGTCGTTGTGGCCGGACATGTCAGCGGCCCTCCTTCATCTGGCGCGGGCGCGCGGCGGCGGGGCGGTCGTCGTTCAGGAAGATCGAGTGGGCGGCGGCGTCGTGCAGACGCCGGGCACCCGGGCGGAAGGCCCACAGGATGATGCCGACGAACATCGCCGTCATCAGCAAGAGCGCCCAGCTGTCGGCCAGCGCGCGCAGGAAGGTATAGGTTTCCATGATCCCTGCCCTCCTCAGCGGCTCGCGTCCGGGGTGAAGGTGGAGAAGTCCACCATCGTGCCCAGCACCTGCAGATAGGCCACCAGCGCATCCATCTCGGTCAGCGCCGCCTGCCCGTCGAAGTTGCGCGCGGGCGCGCCGGGATAGCGTTCCAGCAGGTCGGTGGTGTCCATGTTGGGGTCGGCCTGGGCGCGGAAGTCGGCCTGCGCCTCGGCCAGCATCTCGTCGGTATAGGGCACGCCCAGCAGCCGGTGGGTGGCGACCGTGTCGCGGATATACCGGCCGTCGATGGGGCGGTTCATCAGATAGGCGTATTTCGGCATCAGCGATTCCGGCACCACCGACTGCGGGTCGATCAGGTGCTGCACGTGCCAGTCGTCGGAATAGCGCCCGCCCACCCGGGCCAGATCCGGCCCGGTGCGCTTGGACCCCCACTGGTGGGGGCGGTCGTACATCGACTCGGCCGCCAGCGAGTAATGGCCATAGCGTTCGATCTCGTCCCGCATCGGGCGGATCATCTGGCTGTGGCAGACATAGCAGCCCTCGCGGACATAGATGTCCCGCCCCGCCAGCTCCAGCGGCGAATAGGGACGCATCCCCTCGACCTTCTCGATGGTGTTCTCGAGGTAGAAGAGCGGCACGATCTGCACCAGCCCGCCGATGGTGACGACCAGGAAGGACAGCACCAGAAGCAGGGTGGCGTGGGTCTCGATGGCCTTGTGTTTCGACAGGATCGACATCTGCGGTCCCCCCTTACTCGGCCGGAACGACCGCGGGCGCCGATGCCGGGGCTTGCGCCCGCACCGTCATCCACAGGTTCCAGCACATGATGACGGCGCCCGCCAGATACAGCGCCCCGCCCAGGCCGCGCACCACGTTCATCGCGAACTTGGCGTCCAGCACGTCGGCGAAGGCGTTCACCAGATAGCCGTTGGCATCCACCTCGCGCAGCATCAGCCCCTCGGTCAGGCCCGAGACCCACATCGAGGCGGCGTAGAGCACGATCCCGATGGTGGCGAGCCAGAAGTGCCAGCTGACCGCGGCCAGGCTGTAGAGCGCGCTGCGCCCCCAGAGCCGCGGCGTCAGGAAGTAGAGCGCGCCGAAGGTGATCATCCCGTTCCAGCCCAGCGCGCCCGAATGCACGTGGCCGATGGTCCAGTCGGTATAGTGCGACAGCGAGTTCACCGCCTTGATCGACATCATCGGCCCCTCGAAGGTCGACATCCCGTAGAAGCCGATCGAGATCACCATCATGCGGATCACCGGGTCGGTGCGCAGCTTGTCCCAGGCGCCGGAAAGGGTCATGAGCCCGTTGATCATCCCGCCCCAGGACGGCATCCACAGCATCACCGAGAACACCATGCCCAGCGTCGCCGCCCAGTCGGGCAGGGCGGTGTAGTGCAGGTGGTGCGGGCCGGCCCAGATGTAGAGGAAGATCAGCGCCCAGAAGTGGATGATCGACAGCTTGTAGCTGTAGACCGGCCGCTCGGCCTGCTTGGGCACGAAGTAGTACATCATCCCCAGGAAGCCCGCGGTCAGGAAGAAGCCCACCGCGTTGTGGCCGTACCACCACTGGATCATCGCATCCTGCACCCCCGCCCAGGCCGAGACCGACTGCGAGGAGAAGATCGACACCGGCACCGCCACGTTGTTCACCACATGCAGCATGGCCACGGTGACGATGAAGGACAAAAGGAACCAGTTGGCGACGTAGATGTGGGGTTCCTTGCGGTTGAAGAGCGTGCCCATGAACACCGCCAGGAACGACAGCCAGACGACCACGATCCACCAGTCGATGTACCAGACGGTCTCGGCGTATTCCTTCGACTGGGTGCCGCCCAGCACATAGGAGGTCGCGGCCAGCACGATCATCAGCTGCCAGCCCCAGAACACGAACCAGGCCAGGTTGCCGCCCCACAGCCGCACCGCGCAGGTGCGCTGCACGATGTAGAAGGTCGACATGATCAGCGCGTTGCCGCCGAAGGCGAAGATCACCGCCGAGGTATGCAGCGGCCGCAGCCGGCCGAAGTTCAGGATCCCCTCGGACCAGGCGAAGTTCAGCTGCGGGAAGGCCAGCTGGAAGGCGATGAACACCCCCACCAGAAAGCCCACCACGCCCCAGAACGCGGTGGCGATCACGCCGGCGCGCACCACGTCGTCCATGTATTCGTCCTGCGGCGCGGGCGCGCGCGGCTCGCCGGTGCGGCGCAGCACCCACAGGAAGGTGCCGCCCGCCGCGAGCATCACGATCAGCGCGTTCACCAGATACGCCGCGTCGCGCGCATGATTGGCGGCGATCGCGGCGAAAAGCGCGATCAGCCCCAGCACGACGAGCTTGAAATAATCCGACATGCCCCTCGGTCCCTTTCCTGGTCCGTCCATCCGGCCCGGCCGCGAATCGCTTCGCGGCCGGATACGGGCTGGAGCGTGACAAAGCGCAGGGCGGGCCTTCTCGGCCTTGATCCAAGTCAATCGGGGCTTGACGTGGCGTCGCGGCCGTTTGACCGATATCAAGGTAACGGGGGCGCCGCGGGTATCTGATGCGCCTTCAGGGGGCGCCTGCCTGCGCCCCGATGCCTGGCATGAGCCACCGGAGGACCCAATGGGCTACAAGACCGTCTTTGCCGTCGCCACCGACCCCGACCGCGCCGCCTCGCTGGCGAACGCGGCCGCGGTGCTGGCCCGGGCGCAGGATGCGCATCTCGACCTGCTGGCGCTGGGGATCGACCGGACCCAGATCGGCTATACCTACGCCGCGACCGGCGTGCTGCTGCAACAGGCGGCCATGGAGCGGGCCGAGGAGGACAGCCGCGCGGTCGAGGCCGCGCTGCGCGCGGCGCTTGCGGGCCAGGCCGACGGGCTGCGCTGGACGGTGGAGCCCGCGGTGGCGCAGCTGGGCAGCCTGGCCGACCTCGTGGCGCTGCGCGCGCGCTATGCCGATCTCGCCGTCTCGGCCCGGCCCTATGGCCAGGGCCGCGGGGTGGAGGACGAGGTGATCGTGGAGGCCGCGCTCTTCGACGCGCACGTGCCGGTGATCGTGCTGCCCGAGGTGCCGCTGGCCGGCCCCGTGGGCCGCAACGTGGTGCTGGCCTGGAACCGCAGCGCCGAGGCGATGCGCGCGGTGCGGCTGGCGCTGCCGCTGCTGAAGGCCGCCGATTCCGTGTCGATCGCCGTGGTCGATCCGCCCTCGGTGGGGCCCGAGCGCAGCGATCCCGGCGGGATGCTGTGCCAGATGCTGGTGCGCCACGGGGTGAAGGCCGAGGTGGCGGTTCTGGCCAAGACCCGGCCGCGGGTGTCCGACGTGCTGGCCCAGCACATCCGCGACCGCGGCGCCGACCTCATGGTGATGGGCGCCTATGGCCACTCGCGCTTCCGCGAATCGATCCTGGGCGGCGCCACCCGCGACATGCTGGAATCGGCCGAGGTGCCGGTGTTCATGGCGCGGTAGGGGTGGGTCGGGGGGGGGGGGG
>JBBCJM010000226.1:0-9390 GCA_037190175.1 Paracoccaceae bacterium
GTTCGACAGGTTGGTGGCCGCCGTCACCTGCACCACCACCTGCCGCGCCCCCGCGATCACCCGCATCGCCCCGGGGTCCGACAGCCAGACGTCGGGCCCCGCGTTGGGCTGGCCCAGGTTCACCATCCGCCAGCCGGCCGCGGCCTCCAGCAGGTCCGGCCAGGGCCGAGGAACGAAGCGCCCGTAGGTCTCGGTCCCCCCCAGCGCCACCACGTAGGGCAGCCGCAGGTCGCGCTGCGGCCCGCGGAACACCAGCCGCGACGTGCCGTAATGGCACGGAAAATAGTCGAGCGTCCCCGCGCCCGCATAGGCAAAGGCCATGGCAACCCACCCCAAGAAACATGTCACACCCGCGACTCACTCTGAGGGCGCGCGGTTGCCAAAGCCCTAAGCCTAAAAATCGCCCCGTTCGCGCCCGCAGCCCGCCCCGCTCTTGCGCCTGCGCGAAGCCCCGGCCTATCGTGCCCGGGCCGCGGCAGGAAGGGAACGGGCATGGACATCAGGACCGTGGGCGTCATCGGGGCCGGGCAGATGGGCAACGGCATCGCCCATGTCTTCGCGCTCGCCGGCTATGAGGTGCGGCTCACCGACATCAGCGCCGAGGCGCTGGAACGCGCGGTGGCCACGGTGACGAAGAACCTCGACCGGCAGGTCTCGCGCGGCAAGGTCACGCAAGAGGACCGCGACGCCACGCTCGCCCGGATCCGCACCACCCAGAGCCTGGCCGACCTGGGCCCCAGCGACCTGATCATCGAGGCCGCGACCGAGAACGAGGCGGTGAAGCAGAAGATCTTCGACGGTCTCGCCCCGCATCTGGGGCCGCAGACCATCCTGACCACCAATACCTCCTCGATCTCGATCACCCGGCTGGCCAGCCGCACCGACCGGCCGGAGCGGTTCATGGGTTTCCACTTCATGAACCCGGTGCCGGTGATGCAGCTGGTGGAGCTGATCCGCGGCATCGCCACCGACCAGGCCACCTACGACACCCTGCTCGCCGTGGTCGAACGGCTGGGCAAGACCGCCTCCAGCGCCGAGGACTATCCCGCCTTCATCGTCAACCGCATCCTGGTGCCGATGATCAACGAGGCGGTCTATGCGCTCTATGAGGGGGTGGGCAACGTGCGCTCCATCGACACGGCGCTGAAGCTGGGGGCCAACCATCCGATGGGGCCGCTGGAACTGGCCGACTTCATCGGGCTGGACACCTGCCTCGCCATCATGAACGTGCTGCACGACGGGCTGGCGGACACCAAGTACCGGCCCTGCCCGCTCTTGGTGAAATACGTCGAGGCCGGCTGGCTGGGCCGCAAGGCGGGCCGGGGCTTCTACGACTACCGCGGGGAAGAGCCGGTGCCGACCCGCTAGGTCGCAGGCGCCAGCCGGCGGAACTGCATGGGCGGGGCGTGGACCGCGGGGCCGCCGGGTTCGGAGAGCGCCAGGGTATGCGCCCGCAGCCAGGCCAGGAAGCCGCGCGCGTCGCCCTCCCATTCCTTCAGCACCTCGGCCGGGATGGGCTGGCCGATCCAGGGCCGCTGCGGCTTGTTCAGCCCGCGCTTGATCTCGTGCAGCAGCAGCCCCTGGCGCAGGGTGGCCGACAGCTTGTTGGCGATCAGGTAGGCGCGGCTGTTCTGGCCGGTGAACTTCATCGGCAGGATGGTGGCGCCGGACTTGTGGATCATCTTGTGGGTGAAGGGGTTCCACTCGGCCTCGATGGCCGGGCCGAAGAAGGTCTCGGAATGCGCCACCTTGCCGGCCGGGAACAGGATCACCACGCCGCCGCGCTGGAGATGCGCCATGGTCTCGGCCCGCATCTTCAGCCCCTCCTCCCGCGCGTTGGGCTCGTGCGGGAAGGGGACGGGGATCATGAACTCCTCGACCTCGGGGATCCCGGTCAGCAGCGAGCGGGTGAGGATCTTGAAGTCCGACCGCACCCGGTTGACGAGCTCGGCCATCACCATGCCGTCCACCACCCCGTGCGGGTGGTTGGCCACCACCACCACCGGGCCGGTCTTGGGGATGCGGGCGATCTCCTCGGGGGGCGTGTCGATGCGGATGCCCATGTGGCGGATCGCCTTGGGCCAGAAGGGCGGGCCGAAGGGCGCGCCGGAGCGTTCGAAGGCGCGGATCAGCCGCAAGAGCGTGACCTTGGCGGTCAGCCATTCGATGGCGCGGATGGTGCCGGCCTTCCACGGGTTCTGGAAGGTGCCGGCATAGGACAGGCGGCGCATGTCGTACTCGCGCCCGGCGGCGGTCCGTCTTCGGTCTTCCACGCTGTCGTCCAAACCGTCCCCCGCGGGCGCCAACCCTACAGTCAGTAGTCCTCGTCGAAGCGGTTTGCAACGAGCTGGGTCAGCGCCTCGGCGGCCTGCTCGGCCTGGGGGCCGCTGCACAGGATCTCGATGTCGGTCCCCCGGGCGGCGCCCAGCATCAGCAGGCCCATGATCGAATCGCCCGTGGCGGTCATCCCCTCGCGATGCACCAGCACCGCGGCGTCGAAGCGTTCGGCGCATTCCACGAACTTGGCCGAGGCGCGCGCGTGCAGGCCCTTCTCGTTCACGATGTTCAGGGTGCGGCGGATCATGAACAGGCGGGGCCGGGCGGCGGGCCGCCCAGATCGAGGCTGTTGATGTACTTGCGCCCCGCGTCCAGCGCCGCGGCCACCGCCTGCGCCACCGGCAGGTCGCGCGACTTGGCCAGCTTGATCAGCATCGGCAGGTTGGCGCCGTAGAGGATGCGGCGGTTGGTGCCCACGCAGGCCGGCAGCGACAGGTTCGAGGGCGAGCCGCCGAACATGTCGGTCACCACCAGCACGCCATGGCCCTGGTCGACCGCATTGGCGGCGGCGCAGATCTCGTCCTGCTTGCCGGTGCGGTCGTGATCCTCCTCGATGGCGATGGCGACCATGCCGGGCTGCGGGCCGACGACATGCTCGACCGCCGAGAGATATTCGCGCGCCAGGCCCCCATGGGCCACGATGACGATACCGATCACGCCACGATCATCCGCTTTGCGTGGGGGGCGCGCCTGCCACCCTGCGTTCGAGTTCCCGATGCCGTTTTGACACCGGCCAGCCGGCCTCTGCAAGCGAGTTGCCCAGTTTTTCCGCAACGGCAACCGAACGGTGTTGCCCTCCGGTGCAGCCAAAGCCGATCGAGAGATGCGCCTTGCCCTCCTCCAGTTGTGCGGGCAGCAGGTAATTCACCAGATCCGCAACCCGCGCGAAGAAGGGGGCAAAGCGCGGGTCGCCCTCCACATGCGCCACCACCGCCGGGTCGCGGCCGTCGAGGTCGCGCAGCGCGGGCTCCCAGTGCGGGTTGCGCAGGAAGCGGGTGTCGAACACCATGTCCATCCCGCGCGGCAGCCCGCGGCGGTAGCTGAAGCTCTGCACCGAGATCGCCAGCCGCCGGCCGGGGTCGGCCAGCCCGAACCAGCGGCCGAGCTCGGCCTTGAGGTCGTGCGGCGACATCTCGGTGGTGTCGATCAGGTGGTCGGCCCGCGCCCGCACCGGGGCCAGCAGGTCGATCTCGCGCGCCACGCCCTCGGCCGGGGGTTCCACCGGGGCCAGCGGGTGGCGGCGGCGGGTCTGGCTGTAGCGGCGGATCAGCTCGGCCGGCGCGCAGTCCAGGAACAGCACCTCCAGCGCCACCGCCGGGTCGCGGGTCAGCCGGTCGATCAGCTCGATCACCGCCGAGGCCGCGAAGTCGCGGTTGCGCACGTCGAGCCCCAGGGCGACGGGCCGGGTCAGCGGCTCGCCCTCGATCAGCCGGGGGATCAGGCTGAGCGGCAGGTTGTCGATCACCTCGTAGCCCAGATCCTCCAGCGCGTTGATCGCCGTGGTCCGCCCGGCGCCCGAGGGGCCGGTGACGAAGACGATGCGGTGTCCGGTCTGGTCCATGGCTGTCCGGGGGATCAATCCTGTCGCCCGCTGCGGATCAGGTGCAGCAGGGCCACGGGAAGATGGGGGGTCGCGGGGCCGAAGACAACAGGCACTTCGCAGCCGCAGAAGGAAAGGCTGCGGCGCGGCGGCAGGCGCTCGGGCTCCGCCCGGTCCAGGTCGACCGCCAGCACCACCCGGGCCATGTCGGCGGCTGGCACCCGCAGGATGCCCACGCCCCGCGCCTCGATCAGCCCGGCGGCGGCGGGGTTGGGGCAGCGGGCGGTCAGCGCCCCGCCCTCCGGCGCCAGCCGGGTCAGGTCGTCGGAGACCAGCCGCAGGCCCAGCCCGATCATCCGCAGGGCCAGCGAGGACTTCCCCGCCCCCGCCCGGCCCAGGATCAGCAGCCCGCGCTCCCCGTCGGCCACGCAGGTGGCATGGAGGACGAGCGGCCCCCCCGCGGTCACACCGGCAGGCCCACCACGAACCGCGCGCCCAGCGGCTCCGACGTGGCGTCGGCGGTGGTGGGGCGGATGTTCTCGGCCCAGATCACCCCGCCATGCGCCTCGACGATCTGCTTGGAGATCGACAGGCCCAGGCCCGAGTTGTTGCCGAAGTGGTTGGGCGGACGGTCGGAGTAGAACCGCTTGAACACCTTGGTCAGCGCGGCCTCGGGGATGCCCGGCCCGGTATCCTCGACCACCACCAGCACCCGGTTCTCGCGCCGCCGGGCCCAGACCCGCACCGCGTCGCCCTCCTCGCAGAAGGAGATGGCGTTGGTGATGAGGTTGACGAACACCTGCGCCAGCCGCCCCTCCAGCCCGCGGATCAGGATCGGCTCGCGCGGCAGGTCGGTGATGAAATCCACCCCCTTGTCGGCCGCCTGCTTGCCCAGGAACTCGCCGAGGTTGGAGATGGTCTTGAGGAGGTCGAACTCCTCCTCCTCCTCCTTCACCAGCTCGCTGTCCAGGCGGGAGGCGTTGGAGATGTCGCTGACCAGCCGGTCCAGCCGGCGCACGTCATGCTCGATCACGTCCAGCAGCTTCTCGCGGTGCTCTTCCTTCTTCACCATCCGCAGGCTGCCCACGGCCGAGCGCAGGCTGGCCAGCGGGTTCTTGATCTCGTGCGCCACGTCGGCGGCGAACTGTTCGTTGGCCTCGATCCGGTCGTAGAGCGCGGCGACCATGCCCCGCATGGCCACCGACAGCCGGCCGATCTCGTCGGGCCGGGCCGTCAGGTCGGGGATGCGCACCCGGCCCGGGGCCATCCGCCGCGCGTCGCGGTCGCGGCCCAACTCGGCGGCAGCGGCGAGGTCGGACAGCGGGTTGGCGATGGTCGAGGCCAGCACCAGGCTGAGGCCGATGGAGACCAGCAGCGCGATCACGAACATCTGCAGCACCTGCTCGCGCTCGTTGCGCACCAGCCGGTCGATCTCGCCCGCCGCGCTGGTCAGCGCCACCGCGCCCACCACCTGCCCGTCGCGCCAGACCGGGGTGGCCACCGAAAAGATCGTGCCGCCGTCGGCATCGCGCCCGGTATTGACCACGGTCGCCCCGCTGGTCGCCCCGGGCAGCAACGCGCGCGCCAGCCCCTCGGCGTCCACCTTGACATGGCCCGCCTCGCGCCCGGCCAGCAGGCTGGAGACCGCCTCCCAGATCCCGTTCAGGAAGTCGGTGATGACGGTCGAGCGCGGCGCGCCCATCGGCATCGGCACCGCCTCGTTGCCCTCGCCGCGCGCCACCAGCAGGCCGCCGGCGTCGAAGACCAGCACCTCGACCCCCGGCGCCAGCGTCAGCTGGCCGATCACGGCCTGCACCTCGCGCGCGGCCAGCATCGGCCCCCCGGCGCCGGGCGGGGTCGCCTCGAACACGTCGGCCACCAGCCGCGCCTCGGTCACCAGCGCCGCCTCGCGCTGCAGCACCAGGCTGTCGCGGAACGGGTTCATGAACAGCACGCCGGCGACCAGGATCACCAGCGCCAGCATGTTGAAGATGATGATCTTGCGCGCCAGCGGCGAGCGGTTCAGCGACACCAGCCCCCGCCGCCCGCGCCGGTCGCGCAGTTCCGGTTCGGTGCCTTCGGGCGCCACCCAGTCCTCGCCCAGCAGCAGGTCGCCGCGGCGGGGGGTGTCGTAGCCCGTGACGCGGGGCAGCGCGGTCATCGGCGCCTCACTCCTCGTTGTAGCGATAGCCGATGCCGTAGAGCGTCTCGATGGCCGAGAAGTCGGGGTCCACGGCGCGCATCTTCTTGCGCAGCCGCTTGATATGGCTGTCGATGGTGCGGTCGTCGACATAGACCTGGTCGTCGTAGGCCACGTCCATCAGCTGGTCGCGGCTCTTCACGAAGCCGGGGCGCTGGGCCAGCGCCTGCAACAGCAGGAACTCGGTCACGGTCAGCGACACGTCCTGCCCCTTCCAGGCCACCGCGTGGCGCAGGGGGTCCATGCGCAGGTTGCCCCGCTCCATGATCTTGGACTCTTCCGCCACCGCGACCTCGCCGGTGGCGATCGCCTCCTGCCGGCGCAGCAGCGCGCGGATGCGCTCGACCAGCAGCCGCTGGCTGAAGGGCTTCTTCACATAGTCGTCCGCGCCCATGCGCAGGCCCAGGACCTCATCGATCTCGTCGTCCTTCGAGGTCAGGAAGATGACGGGCATCGAGGTCTTCTGCCGCAGCCGTTGCAGCAGGTCCATCCCGTCCATCCGCGGCATCTTGATGTCCAGCACCGCCATGTCGGGCAGGCGGCGGTTGAAGGCATCCAGCGCCGACTGGCCGTCGTTGTAGGTTTCCACCTCGAATCCCTCGGCCTCGAGGGTCATGGAGACGGACGTCAGGATGTTCCTGTCGTCGTCCACCAGCGCGATCCGCGACATGGGGTTCTTCCCTATACTGCTCATCTTCTTTTTCGTTATACACCATATTCCGGTTTCATGCCGCGGAATCAATTCCAAACTGCGAATCACCCGCGGCGGCCCGGGCATCAGGGCCGGAAAATCCCCAAGGAATGGCTAATTTGCCTCACCGGGGCGGACTGTCGGCAAAGTCCCGCGACAGTTTGCGCTAACCTCCATTTGGTTGCGCTAACGACAGGAGCGGCCTGTTCCCTCCGAAAAACGACATGTTATAGGGCTCTTGCCGGGGATGCGCTGCTCGCCGGCGCGGCCGCCCATTTTTCACCGCTGCGGCCGGCCCTGCGGGACATCATCAGGATCGCCGCCGCGCGATCGGGGAGCTGCTGGATATGCCGAACGGACGTGTCAACCCGTCTTGCCGCCTAGAGGATCAGGGGATCGCGGGGCTTGGCGCGGTCCATTACAACCTGATCGAGCCGCAACTGGTCGCCGAGGCGGTGCGCCGCGGCGAGGGCACGCTGGGCCTGGGCGGGGCGTTCCTGTGCTCGACCGGGCAGTTCACCGGCCGCTCGCCCAGGGACAAGTTCGTGGTCCGCACCCCCACCACCGAAAAGACCATCTGGTGGGAGAACAACGCGCCGCTCTCGCCCGAGAGCTTCGCGGTGCTCAAGGCCGACATGCTGGCCCACATGAAGGGCCGCGACTATTTCGTGCAGGACCTCTACGCCGGCGCAGATCCCGCGCACCGGCTGGACGTGCGGGTAGTGACGGAACTGGCCTGGCACGGGCTCTTCATCCGCCACCTGCTGCGCCGGCCGGGCCGCGAGGAGCTCGACCGCTTCTCCCCCGACTGGACCATCATCAACTGCCCCTCGTTCAAGTCCGACCCCGCGCGGCACGGCACGCGGTCGGAAACCGCCATCGTGCTGAACTTCGACGAGAAGGTGATCCTGATCGCCAATACCGCCTATGCGGGCGAGAACAAGAAGTCGGTCTTCACCCTGCTGAACTACCTGCTGCCCGAGAAGGGCGTGATGCCGATGCACTGCTCGGCCAACCACGCCATCGGCGACACCGGCGAGGCGGCGGTGTTCTTCGGCCTCTCGGGCACCGGCAAGACCACGCTCTCGGCCGACCCGGGCCGCACCCTGGTGGGCGACGACGAGCACGGCTGGTCGGGCAGCGGCATCTTCAACTTCGAGGGCGGCTGCTATGCCAAGACCATCAACCTGCGCCGCGAGGCCGAGCCCGAGATCTACGACACCACCCACCGCTTCGGCACCGTGGTCGAGAACATGGTCTTCGACCCCGAGACGCTGGTGCTGGATTTCGACGACAACAGCCTGACCGACAACACCCGCTGCGCCTATCCGCTGGACGCGATCTCCAACGCCTCCGACACGGGGGTGGCGGGGCATCCGAGGAACGTGATCTTCCTGACCTGCGACGCCTTCGGGGTGCTGCCGCCCATCGCCCGGCTGACGCCCGCGCAGGCGATGTATCACTTCCTGTCGGGCTTCACCTCCAAGGTCGCGGGGACCGAGCGCGGGATCACCGAGCCGCAGCCCACCTTCTCCACCTGCTTCGGCGCCCCCTTCATGCCGCGCCGGCCCGAGGTCTACGGCAAGCTGTTGTCGGAAAAGATCGCCCGCCACGGCGCCACCTGCTGGCTGGTCAACACCGGCTGGACCGGCGGCGCCTATGGCACCGGCCAGCGGATGCCGATCAAGGCCACCCGGGCGCTGCTGACCGCCGCGCTCGACGGTTCGCTGAACGGGGTGACCTTCCGCCGCGACCCGAACTTCGGCTTCGAGGTGCCGGTCTCGGTGCCCGGCGTGGACCAGGGGCTGCTGGACCCCCGCTCGACCTGGGCCGACCCGGCGGCCTATGACCGGCAGGCGGCGCGGCTGGTGCGGATGTTCACCGACAACTTCGGCCAGTACATGCCCTTCATCGACGACGCGGTGAAGGCGGCGGCCATCGGCTGATCCACGGCGACGGGGCCCGCGCGGCGCTTGACGCGGCGCGGGCGGGCGGGTCTGCTGCGGCGACAGCGGAAAGGACCGGCCCTTGTCGGCAGCATTCCCGATCCTCGCGGCGGGCCTCGCGCTCGCCCTGGCCACCCCGGCCCGTGCCGAGCCCCACCCGCCCGTCGCCGCGCCGGGGATCGAGATCGTGGCCTACGGCGTCTATTGCCAGAGGGGCTCGGCGGGCAGGACCGATGCGCCGGACGCCATCCTGGGCTATGTCAACATCATGGCCGGCGACCCGGACTTCCGGTTCCCGCAGCAGCAGGTCCCCGCGGCGCTGAACGTCTCGTTCGGGCTTGCCTTCGTCCCCTCCCGCACCGCCGGGCGGATCAGGATGGAGACCCATATCCCCGGCCGCGACCGGCCCAGCACCTGGTATTCCGACATGGCGGCCGGCGAGCGGAAAAGCCGCGGCTATACCTTCGAGTACCCCGAGGAACTGGTCCTCGGCCTCTGGCGGCTGGACGCCTGGGACGGCGCGACCCTGCTTTACAGCGTGGAGTTCGAGGTGGTGCCGCCCGAACAGTTCCCCGGGATCGTGGGCGACTGCAACCCGCTGTCCTAGCCGTCCAGCGCACCGGGCGGAGCCGCGCCGTCCGGCCCGGCAGGGGTGGCAGAGGCCATCGCCTCTGCC
>JBBCJM010000227.1:0-19851 GCA_037190175.1 Paracoccaceae bacterium
TCACGCTGGGAATGCGGCAGCCCGGGACGGCGTGAACCCTTTGTTCACGGATGCGGGGCATCGTGAACATATCGCGAACCTTTCAGGAGTGTCCCATGCCCCGCCCTTTCCCGCCCCGCGCCGTGGCCCGTCCGGTGCGCATCTCGCTGCCGCTGGCGGAACTGGCGGTGATGGGCGCGGCCTTCCTGCTGCTGGCCTGGGCGGGCGGGTGAGCGGCCTCTCATCCCATCGCCCGGGCCAGCCGGGTGAGCCGCGCGCGTTTCAGCAGCGGGCGCAGGGCCACCGGGGTGCGGTCGCGGGCCTCGGCCTCGGCGCGCACCGCCTCCAGCGCGGCGGCCACCGCCTCGGGGTGGTGGGACCACAGCTCCCACAGCAGGCTGTCGGGGTCGCGGCGGGTCAGCCCCTCGGCGGCCAGCACGCCACGGGGGAAGTCCTGCGCGTTCCAGGTCACGATCCCGTCGGCCGAGGCCGCCACCGCGGTCGCCAGAACGTGCAGATCGCCCGCGTCGGGCAGCCAGAGCCGGGCCTCGATCCCCGGGGCGGGGGCAGTCAGCGCGGCGGGAAAGCGGGCGGTGGCCCGCGCGATGTCGGGGCCGGGGTCCAGCCCGTGGCGGGCGGCGGCATGGGCCCATTCGCCGAGGATCCGCGCCGACCAGCGGGGCTTGAAAAGCCCGGCCGCCGCCACGGCCAGCAGCGCCTCGCGGCAGACCGCCGGCACCAGGACGCAGGCGTCGAGGACGTATCTCACCCGTCCAGCCGGAAGAACAGCGCCTTGAGGTATCCGGTCTCGGCCAGTTGCGGCAGCACCGGATGGTCGGGTCCGGCCGCCCCCGTATGGATGAGCTGCCCGCGCCGCCCGCCCCGCCCGATCCCGCGGGCCGAGGCGTTGCGGAACGAGGCCAGATCGGCGGCGTGCGAGCAGGAGCAGAGCGCCAGATACCCCCCCGGCGCCACCAGCGGCGCGGCCAGCCGCGCCACCCGCTCATAGGCGCGCAGGCCCGCCTCCAGCGCCGCCTTGGCGGGCGCGAAGGCCGGCGGGTCGCAGACCACCAGATCGAACCGCGCGCCCTCGGCGGCCAGCGCCTCCATGGTGGCGAAGGCGTCGCCCTGCCGGGTGGCGAAACGGTCGGCGAAGCCCGAGGCCCGCGCCCCCTGCCCCGCCAGCGCCAGCGCGGGGGCCGAGCCGTCCACCGCCAGCGCCGATCCCGCGCCCGCCGCCAGGCAGGCCAGGGCGAAGCCGCCCACGTGGCTGAACACGTCCAGCACCCGCGCGCCCTTGGCCAGCCGGGCGGCGAAGGCGTGGTTGTCGCGCTGGTCGTAATAGAGCCCGGTCTTCTGCCCGCCCAGCAGGTCGGCCAGATAGACCGCGCCGTTCATCGGCACCTGCACCGGGCCGTCCAGCGCCCCGCGGATGACGGAAGTCTCCTCCGCCAGCCCCTCCAGCGCCCGGGCGCGGCCGGCGCCGGTCTTGACCACTGTGCCGACCCCGGTCACCGCCATCAGGGCATCGGCCAGCTGGTCCAGATGCGCCTCGGCCCAGGCGGCGTTGGGCTGCACCGCGGCCACGTCGCCGAAACGGTCGATCACCACGCCGGGCAGGCCGTCGGCCTCGGCATGGACCAGCCGGTAGAAGGGCGCGTCGTAGAGCCGTTCGCGCAGGGCCAGGGCGCGCGCCAGCCGCGCCGCGAACCACTCCGGCCCCAGCTCCGCCTCGGGGTCGGCATCCAGCATCCGCGCCACGATGCGCGAGGCGGGGTTCACCGTCGCCAGCCCCAGCGGCCGGCGCTCGGCATCCTCCAGCACCGCCAGCGCGCCCGGCGCCAGGCCCTGGGTGCGGCGGTCCATCACCAGTTCGTCGGCATAGACCCAGGGAAAGCCGTGGCGGATCGCCCGCGCCTCGGCCTTGGGGCGCAGGCGCACCACGGGACGGGCGCGGGAAAGGGGGGCATCGGTCATGCCCCCTCCCTAGCGGGAACGCACCCCGCGCGAAAGGCTCAGAGCGACATCTGCACCGTGCGCACCATGGCGGGCACCGTGATCGGCTCGCGCGCGGGCTGCACCTCGCCGCTGGAGACCGAGGGCGCGGCCGTCGCGCCGGGCTCGATCCGGGTGGACAGCTCGCGCCGGATCACCTGGCTCAGGTTCTCGATGATCACCACCCGCTGGGTGCGGCCCATCTGGTCTTCCTCGATCGCCCGCCGCCCGCCGGAGGCCTTCACATCCGCGATCACCAGGCGCGGCCCCTCGATCACCGCGCCGGTGGCGGCGTCGCGCACCGTCAGGTCGAAGCGGATCGAATGCACGCCCCCGGTGGTGTAGCGGGTCTTTTCCGTCAACGCGTGGAAGCGGCGCACCTGCGCCTCGACCACCACCGCGGGGCCGTTGGCCATGCCGTGGGTGCCGAAGCCCAGCGCCTCGGTGAAGATGCGCTGCACCTGGTCGTGCCGGTCGCCGTTGGGCTCGCCCCGCCAGACGATATCGGCGATGGGATAGAACATGTTGGCCTCGGAGACCGAAAGCCCCCGCGGCACCGCCACCCGCACCTCGCGCACGGTGTATTTCGGCACCAGCATCGCCTGGTCGGGCATCGCCGTGCCGATGGCGGCAAAGCCCAGGGGGGCGCCGCCGGTCGAGCGCGTCACCTTCTCGCCCCCTGCGCAGGCCGAAAGCGCCAGCGCCGCTGCCATGATCATGAAGTGCCGCATCCGTCCCTCCGGGTCGCTCCGACCTGCCGTTGGGTCACGGATGCGGGGCGAATGTGGCAAAAAAAGGATAAAGCAGAGGATTTTCGGGGTTTCTTTGCAACAGTGGAAACAATACCGCCACCGGCGCGGCTTTGGTACCGCAACGTCAGGTTGTGCCTGCGCAGCGGTGGTTCGGAACAGGCCAAAGCCGGGTCTGCCCTCTGTTGCCATGTTAGCGGTAACGGCCTATATACGCCACGCATCCGGCAACCCCGGCAGGAGGACCCCATGCTCCATCCCACCATCGCCCGCGTGACCGACCGCATCCGCGCCCGTTCGGAAGGGACGCGGGGGGAGTATCTGGCGCGGCTGCGGAAGGCGGCCGAGGCCGGGCCGGCGCGCGCGCATCTGTCCTGCGGCAACCAGGCCCATGCCTATGCCGCGATGGGGCCGGACAAGCCGGCGCTGGCAACCGGGCGCGCGCCCAATATCGGGATCGTCACCGCCTATAACGACATGCTCTCGGCGCATCAGCCCTATGAGGACTTCCCCCGGCTGATCCGCACCGCCGCCCGCCGCGCCGGGGCCACGGCGCAGGTGGCCGGCGGGGTGCCGGCGATGTGCGACGGGGTGACGCAAGGCCAGCCGGGGATGGAGCTTTCGCTCTTTTCCCGCGACGTGATCGCGCTGGCCGCAGGCGTCGCGCTCAGCCACAACACCTTCGACGCGGCGCTGTATCTGGGGGTCTGCGACAAGATCGTGCCGGGGCTGATCATGGCGGCGGCAAGCTTCGGGCACATCCCCGCGGTCTTCGTGCCGGCCGGGCCGATGACCAGCGGCATCCCGAACGACGAGAAGGCCGCGGTGCGCAACCGTTACGCCGAGGGCAAGGCCACGCGGGAGGAACTGATGGCGGCCGAGATGGCCAGCTATCACGGGCCCGGCACCTGCACCTTCTACGGCACCGCCAACACCAACCAGATGCTGATGGAGTTCATGGGCCTGCACCTGCCCGGCGCCAGCTTCGTGAACCCCGGCACGCCCCTGCGCGAGGCGCTGACCGTGGCGGCGGTGGAGCGCGCGGCGGCCATCACCCGGCTGGGCAACGACTATACCCCGGCCGGCGAGGTGCTGGACGAACGCGCCTTCGTCAACGGGCTGGTCGGGCTGATGGCCACCGGGGGTTCCACCAACCTGGTGCTGCACCTGCCCGCCATGGCGCGGGCCGCGGGGGTGGTGCTGGATCTCAGCGACTTCGACGAGATCTCGGGCGTGGTGCCGCTGATGGCCAAGGTCTATCCCAATGGCCTCGCCGACGTGAACCATTTCCATGCCGCCGGGGGGTTGCAGTTCCTGATCGCGCAGCTGCTGGACGCGGGCCTCTTGCATGCCGACGCCCGCACCGTGGCGGGCGAGGGGCTGGCCCCCTACCGGCAGGAGCCGAGGCTGGTGGGCGGCAAGCTGGCCTGGGCCGCGGGGCCCGCGAAAACCCTGAACGACCGCATCCTGCGCCCCGCGGCCTCGCCCTTCCAGCCCACCGGGGGGCTGAAGCAGCTGGCGGGCAACCTGGGCCGCGGGGTGATCAAGGTCTCGGCGGTGGCGCCGGAACGGCATGTGGTGGAGGCCCCGGCCCGGGTGTTCCACGACCAGCAGGACGTGAAGCGCGCCTTCAAGGCGGGCGAATTCACCGCGGACTGCGTGGTGGTGGTCCGCTTCCAGGGCCCGCAGGCCAACGGGATGCCGGAACTGCACTCGCTGACGCCCATGCTCTCGGTCTTGCAGGACCGGGGCCTGAGGGTGGCGCTGGTGACCGATGGCCGGATGTCGGGAGCCTCGGGCAAGGTGCCCGCCGCCATCCATGTCTCGCCCGAGGCCGCCGCCGGCGGCCCGCTGGCCCGGCTGCGCGACGGCGATGTGGTGCGGCTGGACGCCACGGCCGGCACGCTGGCCTGCCTCGCCCCGGATTTCGAGACCCGCACGCCCGTGACGGCCGACCTCTCCGCCAATGCCCATGGCCTCGGCCGCGACCTCTTCGCCGCCTTCCGCCGCCATGTCGGCCCGGCCGAGACCGGCGCGGCGGTGGTGGTGTTAAGGCATCCGGCAGGGGCGTAGGGTGGGCAATCTGCCCACCACTGCCCGGGTAGGTGGGCAGGATTGCCCACCCTACGGCAGGGGCGCGAAGCCCCCCGGCGCTTTCGATCAAAACCGCCGCGCGAAGCCCATGCTGACCCGCGTGGTGGCATAATCGTGCAGCGCGATGGTGGAGGACTGGCGCTCGCGGGTCACCTCCAGCACCGGCTGGAACCCCTTCACCTGCACCGCACGGTGCGAGAACCGCAGGGAGACCGCGGTCAGGTCATCCTCGCGCGTGCGGCCGAACAGCCCCGCCGGCCCGTCGCGGCGGCTCGACCCGCGCGAGACGGTCACCCCCAGATCCAGCCCCCCGGCGAAGGCGTAGTCGGCGGAGAGCGCGAGGCTCGCCCCCCGCATCGCCTCGGACGCCGCCGCAGCCTGCTGCCGGGTGAAGACCGCCTCGGCCCCCAGCACCAGCCGCGGCCCGGCCCGGTGGCGCAGCGCGAAGGCCAGCGTGGTGCGGCGGCCGTCCGCCCATGCCGCGCCGGGGTGGGAAAGCCAGAGCATCTCCGCCCGCGCCTCGGCCAGCGTATCCGGCCCGAAGCCCTGCGCCCAGGTCAGATAGACACCCGGCCCGGAAGAATAGGGCCTGTCGCCCAGCCAGCGGCCCTGCGCCAATAACCCCGCGCCCATACGCCCCTCGCGGCCCAGGGCGAATTCCACCCCCGCCTCGGCGCGAACCGTCACCTCGTTCAGCGCCCGGTCCTCGAAGAACCGCCCGTCCGCCACGAAGGCCAGCCGCGCCCGGCTGCGGGGGCCGAGCGGCGGCAGCGCGACATGGCCGAAGGTCAGCCGCAGCCCGGTGCCCGACTTCGCCCGCGCATCCTCGGAGAGCGTGAAGGGCAGGCCGGCGATGTCGATGGTCTCGGCGGTGGTGCGGCGCACCGGGTTGGTCTCGGGCACCAGCGCGAAGCGCAGGAAGCTCTGGCCGTGGCGCGGAGCCTCGCGGGCCTCCGCCGGCAGGGCCAGCAGCAGCAGGGCGGCAAGCAGGGCGCGGAACATGGGGGAACCTCTCGCGGGAAGGGCGCGGCCCCCGGGGAAGGGGGCCGCGCGAAGGGGCTACTGCTTCAGGAGGTAGAAGGTGCCGCCCCCCACGATGTCGGAGAACCCGCCAGCCTCGATCCCCACCATCGAGGCCGGGCCGGTCGCGGCGGCACCGCTGGAGCCGAAGAACGCGCCCCCCAGATTCAGGATCACGTCGCCGGTCAGCGTCTCGCCACCCAGTTCGCCCGAGAGCTGGCCGCCCATCCCGATGTTCAACGCGCCGTTGGTGAAGGTGCCCACGCCCGGAACAGTGGTGGTGGCGGACGACACCGTGGCCGGAAGCCCGCCCGCACCCGCGGTCAGGGTGCCGGTCAGGTTCTGGCGGCCGCCCGAGGTCTCCACCACGAAGTTCGTGGCGGTGCCCGAAACGTTGGCCGGGTCCATCACCCCCGCGGCGCGGAAATCGACGTCGAGGTCGATGTCGGCGGTCAGCTTGCCCTGCGGGTCGCTGGAACCGCCCGGCGAGGCGTCGTAGAGATCCATCTGCGCCTGCCCGCGATAGCTGGCCGAGCCGGAGGTCGGCATGTCGGTGGTGGGCGCCTTGCCGGCCATCGCGGCGTCGTAGCTGGCCTGGTAGCTGCCGCCACCCCCGCCGCCTCCGCCGCCGCCTCCCCCGCCGCCGCCGCCTCCCCCGCCGCCGCAGGCGGAAAGCGCGGTGGCGGCCAGAAGCGCCGCTGCAAGTCCTGTCGTTCGCATGAGGTCAGTCCTTTCCCGTCCGCCGCACTCGGGTGCGGCGGGTTGTCGGCCCCCCTGCGGGGGGCTGTTGCACCTGGATGCGGGCCCGCCGGGAGACCCTAGGCGGCCGGCCCCTTCGCGTCGAATGACAAAGCCCGTCACGAAATCAGCGGGTTGCGCTTGGCGTGGACAGCCGCCGCCGTTTGCGCTAACTCCACCCGGACACCACCGGAGGACCCCGCCATGACCCCCGCCGAGCAATCCGCCGCCGCGCTGGAACTCTGCCGGCTGGCCCCGGTGATCCCGGTGCTGATCGTGGAGGATGCCGGGTCCGCCGCCGGGCTGGCCCGGGCATTGGTGGCCGGCGGCCTGCCGGCGCTGGAGGTCACCCTGCGCACCCCCGCCGCGCTGGACGCGATCCGGGCGATGGCCGAGGTGCCGGGCGGCGTGGTGGGCGCGGGCACGCTGCTGACCGCGGCGGACGTGCGGGCGGCCAAGGCGGCCGGGGCGAAGTTCGGCGTCTCGCCCGGCGCCACGCCCGCGATCCTCGACGCCTGCGAGGCCGAGGGGCTGCCGCTGCTGCCCGGGGCCGCCACGCCATCCGAGGCGATGCGGCTGCTGGAAGCCGGCTATACGGTGCAGAAGTTCTTCCCCGCGGAACAGGCCGGCGGCGCGGCCTTCCTGAGGGCGCTGTCCTCCCCCCTGCCCCAGATCCGCTTCTGCCCCACCGGCGGGATCACGCCCGCGCTGGCGCCCACCTATCTTTCCCTGCCCAACGTGCTCTGCGTCGGCGGCTCATGGGTGGCGCCGAAGGAGGCGGTGACGGCGGGCGACTGGGGCCGGATCACCGCGCTGGCGGCCGAGGCGGCACGGCTGGCGCGGTAGAGGCGGCGCTCCTCGGCCCTCACGGGTGCCCGTCGCCATGGTTGGTCCAGCGAGAATCGCCCGTAAGGGAGCGCCGAGCGGTCCCTACCCCACCCGCCCCGCCCGGCCGCCCCGCCGGCGTGCCACCGGCGCGGCCTCCACGCCGGCGCGCAGGATCGCGGTCATCGGGTGGTCCTCGCCGCCGTATCGGCCCAGCAGCCGCCCCAGCGCGGCCTGCGCATCGGCCCCGGGCGGCAGGCTCAGGGCCCAGTCGATCAGCAGCATCCGGCATTCCGGCGGGCCGATCCCCTCGATGCGATAGACCTCGCGGATCAGCCCCTTGGGATCGTCCGGGTCCTGCGCCTCATCCATCCGCGGCCTCCACACCCGAGGGCAGTCTGGCGTCGATCACCGCCGCGGCCGCCGCCGTTTCCGCCGCCACGCGGGCGGAAAGCGACGCGGCATCGGCCTCGCCCGTCTCGCGCAGCAGGAAGGCGCGGCCGCCCTCGCCCAGCTTCTCCATCTCCAGCACCCGGTCGGTCAGCAGCCGCGTGCCCGCCTGCAACCGCCAGCACAGCCGATAGGCCGAAAGCAGCGCGGCCTCGTCCTGCGAGGCCAGGAACCCCGCGCGCAGCCCGGCGCGCAGCTGCGCCTCCACCCGCCGGGCGGGGTCGCCGGCCTTCAAGGCACAGGTCTGGGCCAGCAGCTCGATGTCCATCAGCCGGCCCGGGCCGTTCTTGGCCTCCCACGACCCCTCCGCCGGCTTCGCCGCCCGCAGCCGCGCCCGCATCGCCGCGACATCGGGGATGACCTTCTCCGCCCCGCCCTTGGCGGCCAGCACCTGCCGCCGCACCGCCTCCACCTCCGCGCCCAGCCCCCGCTCGCCCGCCAGCACCCGGGCGCGGGTCAGCGCCAGGTGTTCCCAGGTCCAGGCCTCGGTCATCTGGTAGCCGGTGAAGGATTGCAAGGAGGTCGCCACCGGCCCCTGCCGGCCCGAGGGGCGCAGCCGCATGTCGACCTCGTAAAGCCGCCCCTCGGCCATCTGCGCGGTGACCGCGGTGACCAGCGCCTGCGTCAGCCGGGCGAAATAGGGCCGCGCGGCCAAGGGGCGGGGCCCCTCGCTCGCCTCCTGCCCCGCGGCGTCGTAGATCACGATGAGGTCGAGGTCCGAGCCCGCATTGAGCCGCCCCGCGCCCAGCGAGCCCATCCCCACCACCACCGCACCCCGGCCCGGCGCGGCCCCGTGTTTCCCCGCGAACTCGGCCGAGACCACCGGCCACAGCGCCAGCAGCACCGCCTCGGCCAGGTCGGCATAGAGCTTGCCCGCCTCGAAGGCGTCGATCAGCCCGCGCAGGTGGTGCACGCCCACCCGGAAATGCCATTCCTTCATCCGCGCCCGCAGCCGGTCCAGCTTGCGCTCGTAGTCGGCGGCCCCCGCCATGGCCGCGCCCAGGTCCACCGCCAGGTCCGCCACCCCCGGCCAGGCGGCCCAGAACGACCCGCCGATCACCGCATCCAGCACCGCGGCGTTGCGGGACAGGTAACGGGCCAGCGCCGGAGAGGTCCCGGCGATGTCGACGATCAGGTCGATCAGCACCGGGTTGGCCTCGAACAGCGCGAAGAGCTGGGCGCCCGCGGGCAGCCCGCGCAGGAAACCGTCCAGCGCCACCAGCGCCTCGCCCGGGTTCGCCGCCCGCTCCAGCCGGCGCAGCAGCTGCGGGCGCAGCCGGCGGAAGCTGGCCTGCGCCCGGTCGGACTTCAGCGCCGGATAGCTGGGCCATTGCGCCACGATCCCCTGCGCCTCGGCGCCAAGCTCCGGCCCGGCTTCCGCCTCGCCCGGGGCGAAGAACCCGCCGGTCAGCCGCTCCACCCGCCCCAGCCGCTCCAGCAGGCGCCTGCGGAAGGCCGCGGTGTCGCCCTCGCCGCAGAGCCGCGCGACCCGCTCCACCCCCTCGGCGCTCGCGGGCATGGCATGGGTCTGGGCGTCGTTCACCATCTGCAACCGATGCTCGATCTCGCGATGCGCGCGGTAGTGGTCGGTCAGTTCCGCCGCCACCTCGCCCGGCACCCAGCCGCGGGCGGCCAGCGCGGCGAGGCCGCCGACGGTCGTGGGATCCCGCAGCATCGGGTCGCGGCCCCCGGCGATCAGCTGCCTTGTCTGGGTGAAGAACTCGATCTCGCGGATCCCACCCTGCCCCAGCTTCATGTCGTGGCCCTCGACCGCGATCGGCCCGTGCAGGTGGCGATGGTCGCGGATGCGCAGGCGCATGTCGTGGGCGTCCTGGATCGCGGCGAAGTCCAGGTGCCGGCGCCAGACGAAGGGCACCAGCCGGCGCTGGAACCTTTGCCCCGCGGCGAGGTCGCCTGCGCAGGGCCGCGCCTTGATCCAGGCCGCGCGTTCCCAGGTGCGGCCCTCGGCCTCGTAGTACGCCTCCGCCGCGGCCATCGAGATGCAGACCGGGGTGACGGCGGCGTCGGGGCGCAGCCGCAGGTCGGTGCGGAACACGTAGCCCTCGGCGGTGTGGTCGGAAATCCAGGCGCAGAGCCTGCGGGTGACGCGGATGAAGGCCGCGCGCGCCTCGTGCTCCTGCCCGGGATAGCGGGTTTCGTCGTAAAGGCAGATCAGGTCGATGTCCGAGGAATAGTTGAGCTCCCGCGCACCGCCCTTGCCCATGGCGAAGATCACCATGCCCGCGCCCTCCGCCGCCGTTTCGGGCGGGGCGGGCAGCCTGCCGCGGCGGATCTCCTCGGCCACCAGGCGGGAGAGCGAGAGCGAGAGCGCCCGGTCGGCCAGGTCGGTCAGCGCGCCGGTCACTTCCTCCAGCCCCCAGACCCCGCCCAGGTCGGCCAGGGCGGTCAAGAGCGCCACCCGCGCCTTGGCCTGCCGCAGCGCCGCGGGCAGGTCGGCGGCCGCGTCGAGCGGCGCCAGCACCGCCGCCAGCGCGGTCTCGGGCGAGAGCGCCAGCGCCACCCGCAGCCACTCCGCCTCGCGCCCGATCAGCCCCTTCAGGAACGGGCTGCCCCCCGCCGCCCCGGCGATCAGCCCGCGCAGTTCCGGGGAAAGCTCGGCAAAGCCCCGCGCGGCATCCTCGCCCGCGGCAGGATCGAAGGGGATGGGCGCGCGGGTCAGTCGGGCGGCGAAGGGCATCATCCGCGCAGCATCGCCGCAGCCGCAGGGGCTTGCAACCGCCCGCAGGCGCGGCCAACCTGCGCGGCATGTCGGCCACCCCTCCCCCTGCGAAACGGTTTGCGGTTCCCCGCACCTGCTTTCTTTGGTGTCACAAATATCCTGCGGGGGTCCGGGGGTGCGAAACCCCCGGGGACCGCCACGATGAGCAACGCCAGCGATGAGAAGCCTCGCCCGCGTCACCGCCGCCTGCGCCGCCGCCGGGGTGCCTGTCGCGCCGCTGGAGATGCCGGGCGAGACGCGCACCGCCGAACAGGCCGCCGCGGCCGCGGGCTGCGCGCTCGACCAGATCGTCAAGTCGATCCTCTTCGCCGGCACGGCCAGCGGGCGGCTCGCGCTCTTCCTGACCGCCGGCGGCAACCGGGTCGATCCCGCGCTCGCCTCAAGGCTGGCGGGCGAGGCGCTGGGGCGGGCGGATGCCGGCCAGGTGCGCGCGGTCACCGGCTTTGCCATCGGCGGGGTGGCGCCGGTCGGGCATCTGACGCCCCTGCCGGTCTGGATGGACCCGCGGCTCTTCGATTTCCCCACCGTCTGGGCAGCGGCCGGCACGCCCCGGCACATCTTCGCCATCGCGCCGCGGGATCTCCACCGCATCACCGGCGCCACAACGGCGGCCTTCTGCGCCTGATGCCCCGTCGGATCAACGGGTTGCGCCGACATCGGCGGAAATGTGAATTTCCTTAACATTGCCTCTTGATTTCCGGCCCGACCATGGCAATCTTGCCTCATGTGAAGACGATAAACATTCACCCCGCACCCGGAGGCTCACCCATGACCACCGCCACCACCGCAACCTATCCCGGCGGCCCCATCGGCTGGCTGCGCCGGGGCGAGGCCTGGCTCGACGGCTACGGCCGCCCGGCCTGGATCGCCGCCACCATCGCCGGCTTCGTGGTCTTCTGGCCCGCCGGTCTCGCCCTTCTCGCCTATGCCATCTGGAGCCACCGCATGTTCGGACGTGCCTGCCGCCACTCCCGCCACAGCCACCGCCAGGATTTCCACGCCATCCGCGGCGCCATGCGGCCCTCGGGCAACATCGCCTTCGACGCCTACAAGACCGAGACCCTGCGCCGGCTGACCGAGGAGCAGGAGGCCTTCGAAGCCTTCCTGCAGCGCCTGCGCGCGGCGAAGGACAAGACCGAGTTCGACGCCTTCATGGAGGAACGCGCCCGCGGCGTGGCCGACGAGGCCCGCGAGCGCGAGGAACCCGCCGAGCGTCGGGAACCGGGTCACCCCGCCGCGGGTTACTGATCCACTTCCCTCGACCCTTCCCTCGGCCGGCGTCCCCCTGGGGCGCCGGCCCTTTTCCCCGGATCCCCGCATGTCCCTGCCCGACCCCGACCGCCATGCCGCGTTCTACCGCGGCGTCCCCGGCCGCCGCGCGCTGGCCTGGGTGGCGGACATGGTGCTGACCGTGGCGCTCACCGCGCTGGCGCTGCCCTTCACCGGGTTCCTGGCGCTCTTCGTGCTGCTGCCCTTCTACGCCGTCATCTCCTTCCTCATGCGCTGGGCCACGCTGTCGGCCTGGTCGGCCACGCCCGGCATGGCGCTGGCGGGGGTCGAGCTGCGCCGCTTCGACGGGGCGCGGCTCGACGGCGGCACCGCCTTCCTGCACACGCTGGGCTATCACCTGAGCTGGATCGTCTTTCCCGTGCAGGCGCTGTCGGTGGTGCTGATGGCTGTGACCGCCCGCGGCCAGGGACTCAGCGACCTCGCGCTGGGCACCGTGGCGATCCGCCGGCCGGCCTGACGTGCCGTACCCCCTTTGCGTCCCGCGCGGGGCTTGCTAGGCTGGCCGCGCCCGCCCCAGTGCCCCGCGATTTCCCCGATGCGCCACACCCTGCCCCTTGCGCCCCAGTTCTATGTCACGGCCCCGCAGCCGTGCCCCTATCTGGACGGCCGGATGGAGCGCAAGCTGTTCACCGCGCTGCAGGGCGAACATGCGCAGAAGCTGAACGACACGCTGTCCAAGCAGGGCTTCCGGCGCAGCCAGAACGTGCTCTACCGCCCCTCCTGCGCCGAATGCTCGGCCTGCCTCTCGGCCCGGATCCGGGTGGCGGACTTCGCGCCGTCGCGCACCCAGCGCCGACTGATGAAGCGCAACCAGGATCTGCGGCGCAACGCCACCAGCCCCTGGGCCACCGAGGACCAGTTCGCGCTGTTCCGCCGCTATCTCGACGCCCGGCACGCCGAGGGCGGCATGGCCGACATGGACATCTTCGAGTTCGCCGCGATGATCGAGGAAACCCCGATCCGCTCGCGCGTCATCGAATATACCCGCGCGGGGGCCGAGGCCGGGCGGCGGCTGGCCGCGGTCTGCCTGACCGACGTGTTCGACGACGGGCTTAGCATGGTCTATTCCTTCTACGACCCCGACCTGACGCCGCGCTCGCTGGGCACCTACCTGATCCTCGACCATATCGACATCGCGCGCGAGGCGGGGCTGCCTTACGTCTATCTGGGCTACTGGGTGCCGGGCAGCCGCAAGATGGGCTACAAGTCGGGCTTCGACGCGCTGGAGATCTACAAGGCCGGCCGCTGGCAGGAGATCGGCGACCCCGCCGACCACCGCGCCGAACTGCACCCGCTCTCGGTCGATCCCATCGCCGAACAGGTGGCCCGCATCAGCCTGCCCGACGGCCGCTCCGCCCGCGATCCCGCGCGGGGGTAAGGGGACGGGGCGCCCCCCCCCCCCGGACCCCCCGCGGGATATTTTTGGCTCGAAAGAAAAGCGGTAAGGGGATGACTTGACTCAAGCCGTCCTTCTTCTGTCCGAAAATATCCCGCGGGGTTGCCAGTGGTTTACGCCATTGGTTCGAGTGAACCACTGGCTGGGGGGCGCGAAGCCCCGCGGCGCTGTCAGCCGGCACAGGGCTGTCCGCCCCCTCACGCCGCCCGCAGCACCACCTGCACCCGCAGCCCGCGGCCGTCCCGACCGGGGAAGGCCGCGACCTCGCCGCCCAGCGCCCGCGCGATGTCGCGCACGATCAAGAGGCCCAGCCCGTGCGAGCCCGCGCGCAGCCCGTCCTCGGCGGGCTGGCCCTCCAGCACCCGGGCGATGGCGGCGAGGCGGGCGGGCGGCAGGGGCGGGCCGCTGTCCTCGACCGCCAGCGCCGGGCGGCCGGCCTCTGCCCCCACCTCCACCGTCACCTCGCAAGGCCCGGCATGGCCCAGCGCATTGCCGATCAGGTTGCGCAGCAGTTCCCCCAGCAGCACCGGCTCGGCCGCGGCCCATAGGCTGCCCCCGCCTTCGAAGCCCAGGTCGCAGCCGGCGGCGGCGGCCTCGGGGATCATCTCGCGGGTGATCTCGCGGGCCTCGGCCGCCAGGTCCACCCGTTCCAGCACCGGGCGGGTGCCCGCGGCCTCCACCCGCGCCAGCAGCAGCAGCTGCGCCAGCACCCGCTCGGCCCGCACCAGCGCGGCATCGGCCTTGTCCAGCGCCTCCGCCGGGTCGGGCGCCCGGGCGGCCAGCGCCAGCTGGGTGCGGGCGGTGGTCAGCGGCGTGCGGATCTGGTGGTTGGCGTTGCCGGAAAAGGTCTTCAGCGCCGCCATGGCGGAATCGAGCCGGGCCATGAAGCCGTTGATCGCGCCCACCAGCGGGGCGACCTCGGCCGGGGTCTCGGCGCCGACCGGGCTCAGGTCGTTCGGCGCCCGCGCCTCGATCGCCTGCCCCAGCCGGCCCAGGGGGCGCAGCGCCCAGGTGGTGGCGACCCAGGCCACCCCCGCCGCCGCGGCGATCAAGAGCGCGATCCGCGCGGCGGAGCGGGCGAGGATCGCCTGCGCCAGCGCCTCGCGCGCGCGGGTCGATTCGGCCACGGTCACCGCGAACTGCACCGGCCCCTGCCCGGTCGAGAGCACGCGCACCAGCGTCGCCGTGCGCACCCGTATGCCGCGCATCTCCAGATCGGCGAAGCCGATGCCGCCCGGCCGCACGCCCTCCACCACCTGCAGGTCGTCGTAGCCGGTCAGCAGCCCCTCCGGCCCGTCCACCCGGTAGAACACCCGGTCCTGCGCGGTGGAGGACAGCATCTCCAGCGCCGAGAAGGGGATGTCCACGTCAAGCCCCGCCTCGGCGTCCAGCGTCACCCGTTCGGCGATGGCCAGCGCCGAGCCGGCGAGGATGCGGTCCGACACCCCCTGCGCGGTGCGGATCGCCTCGGCCCGGGTGTCGATCAGCGCCAGGGCCCCGATCAGCGCCGTGGCCAGCACCAGCCAGGTCAGCAGACGGCGGCGGATGGAGCCGGCCGCGCTCATTCCCGCGGTTTCTCCAGGTAGTAGCCCAGACCCCGCGCGGTGCGCAGCGACAGGCCATAGGGGGCCAGGCGGCGGCGCAACCGGCTCACGTATTGCTCGATGGCGTTGTCCGAGAGGCCGTCGTCCAGCCGGGTCAGCGACTGCACGATGGCGTCCTTGCCCACCACCCGCCCGGCGCGGGTGAAGAACAGCTCCAAGAGCGCCAGTTCCCGCGCCGGCAGGTCCATCCCCTGCCCCTCGGCCATGAAGCGCCGTTCCACCAGGTCGAAGCTGACCGGGCCGATCTGCACCGAGCGCGCGTGCAGCCCGGCCTGCCGGCGCAGGAGCGAGCGCACCCGCGCCTCGAACTCGCGCACGTCGAAGGGCTTCACCACATAGTCGTCGGCGCCCAGGTCCAGCCCCCGCACCCGCTCCTCCGCCGCGCCGCGGGCGGTCAGGATCATCACCGCCGCCCCGTCGCGCCGGGCGCGGATCGCGCGCAGCACCGAAAGCCCGTCCATCTGCGGCAGGTTCAGGTCCAGGATCACCAGGTCGAACCGCTCGGCCGCCGTCAGGCTTTCCGCCGCCGCGCCGTCATGCACGCAGTCGACCGCATAGCCGGCCCCGGCCAGAAGCGCGGTCAGGGCCTCGGCCAGCGGCTGGTCGTCCTCGACAAGCAGGATGCGCATCACGCCATGCTAGGGCGGGACGTTGCCGGGCTCAACCGCCGCGCGGGGTCCTCTTCCGCCCTTGCGGGCGTCATCGGCAGCGATGACACCCGGCAGGGTGGAAGAGCGGCCCCCAACGCCCGCGTTGTGAACCGGGCGCGTCTCTGCCACCCTTTCCCCATGCGCGCGCTGATCCTCGCCCTCTGCCTCGCCGGGCCCGCCCTGGCCGAGGTGACGCATTTCCCCGCCGAGGGCGCGGCGCGGGAACTGGTGGTCTATTCCTCGCTGGACGCCCGCCTCGCTGCCCCGCTGATCGCCGGGTTCCAGCGCCGACACCCCGGCGTCGCGGTGCGCTACGAGGACCTGCTGACGGGCGAGATCGCCGACCGGGTGGTGGCCGAGACCCGCGCCGGCGGCCCCACGGCGGATTTCACCTTCACCTCGGCGATGGACCTGGCGGTGAAGCTGGCCAACGACGGTTACGCCCGCCCGGCCGAGGTGCCCGAGGCCGAGGACTGGCCGCGCTGGGCCAACTGGCGCGACATGGCCTTCGCGCTGACCTTCGAGCCGGCGGTGATTGTCTATCACCGCCCCTCCTTCCCCGAGGGGCCGCCCGACAGCCGCACCGCGCTGATGGCCTGGCTGGCCGCCGCGCCGCCGGGCCGGATCGGCACCTATGACGTGGCGCGCTCCGGCGTGGGCTACCTCTTCCTCCTGCGCGACATGGAGCATTTCAACGACCTCTGGGCGCTGGTCGAGGCCATGGGCCGGGCGGGGGTGCGGACCTTTCCCACCAGCCAGGACATCATCGACCGGGTGAACGCGGGCGAGTTGCTGATCGGCTACAACATCCTCGGCTCCTATGCCGCCGACCAGGCCGCGGCGCTGCCCGACCTGGGCCTCGCCCTGCCCCGCGACTTCGTGGTGGTGGTCAGCCGGGTGGCGCTGATCCCCGCGGCCTCGGCCAGCCCGGACCTGGGCGAGGCCTTCCTGGACTGGCTGATGTCGGTCGAGGGCCAGACGCTGCTGGCCGAACGCCTGCGCCTGCCGGCCGTCAGCCTGCAGGTCTCGGGCCCCGACAGCGCAGGGGCGATGCAGGCGGCGCTGGGCGACCGGCTGCGCCCGGTGCCGGTCAGCCCCGGCCTGCTGGCCTATCTCGACAGCGCCCGGCGCGCCCGGGTGCTCGACCGCTGGCAGAAGGCGGTGGGGCATTAGAGCCTTCCCATGTCAGGTTGATGACAGGTAGAAATGCTCCATTCGCCCCGTTCCGGCGGCTGAGGAGGCCGCCGGGCATGTCGAATCGGCGGGCCGGGGCCCGCCACAGGGAGGACTGATCCAATGAAACACGCCATCCTTGGCGCTGCCGTCTCGTTCGCGCTGGCGCTGCCGGCCTTCGCGCAGGACTACACGATCATGGCGCCCGCCGCGCCCGGCGGCGGCTGGGACGCCACCGCCCGCACCATGCAGGAGGTGATGCGCGCCGAGGGCATCGCCAATACCGAGGTGATCAACGTGCCCGGCGCCGGCGGCACCATCGGGCTGGCGCAGTTCGTGAACGAATCCGCGGGCGACCCGACCAAGCTGATCGTGGGCGGCTATGTGATGGTGGGCGCGATCCTGACCAACCAGAGCCCGGTTTCGCTGGCCGACGTGACCCCCATCGCCCGGCTGACCGGCGATACCGAGGCCATCGTGGTGCCCGCCTCCTCCGACATCCAGACGATCCAGGAACTGGTGGAGCGGATGAAGGCCGATCCCGGCGCGGTCTCCTGGGCCGGCGGCTCGGCGGGCGGCGCGGACCATATCGCGGTGGGCCTGCTGGCCAAGGTCGCGGGCATCGACCCGACCCGGATCAACTACATCGCCTATTCCGGCGGCGGCGAGGCGCTGGCGGCGATCCTGGGCTCGCAGGTCACCGCGGGCATTTCCTCGGTGGGCGAGTTCTCCGAACAGGTGAAGGCCGGCACCATGCGGCTGCTGGCCGTGTCGTCCGAGGAACGCCTGCCCGGCGTGGATGCGCCGACGCTGAAGGAGGCGGGCTATGACCTCGTGCTGCAGAACTGGCGCATGGTCGCGGCCGCGCCGGGCATCACCGACGAGCAGAAGGCCACGATCATCGCCGACATGGAGCGGCTGAACGGCTCGGCCGGCTGGCAGACCGCGCTGGAAACCCGCGGCTGGGACAACACCTTCCTGGCCGGCGAGGCCTTCGAGGCGCAGCTGGAGGCCGAGATCGCCGCGACCGACGCGATCCTGCGCGAAATCGGTCTGGTGCAATGACCGGCCCACACCAGCCGGAACGCCGCCCCTCGCGGGCGGCGTTCGTCATCGCGGCGGTGCTGGCGGTCCTGGGCGCGGTGATGCTGTGGGATGCCGCCAGGCTGCCGCAGGCCGGCGGCTATGCCGGGGTGGGCCCCGCGGACGTGCCGCGGCTGGTGGCCATCGGGCTGCTGATCCTCTCCGCCCTCACCCTGATCGCCGGGGCGCGGGGCGAGTTGCCCGGGCCGCCGCGGCAGAACCCGGTGCCGGTGCTCTGGGTGCTGGGCGGGCTGGTGGCGCAGCTGATCCTCTTGCGCCCGGTCTCCTACTGCGGGCCGGGCGGCTGGGCGGAGGGGATGGCGTTCTGCACCCCGCTCTTGTGGGTTTCCGGCTTCTGCATCGCCGGCGCCGTGCTTTTCGGCTGCGCGGCGCGGGGGCTGGGCCAGCGGCCGCTGGCGCTGACCACCGCGGTGGGGCTGGTGCTGGCGATGGCGATCTATGGGGTCTTCGACCGGCTCTTGCGGCTCAACCTGCCGGAAGGGCCGCTGGAACGGCTGATCTTCGGGGGCTAGGCGCATGGAAACCTTCGGTCTTCTGTGGCAGGGCCTGGCGGTCGCGCTGGACCCGATGATCCTGCTCTATGCGCTGATCGGGGTGACCCTGGGCACCGCGGTGGGCGTGCTGCCGGGGATCGGCCCGGCGCTGACGGTGGCGCTGCTGCTGCCGGTCACCTACGGGCTGGACCCCGCGGGCTCGCTGATCATGTTCGCCGGGATCTACTACGGCGGGATGTACGGCGGCTCCACCACCTCGATCCTGCTCAACACGCCGGGCGAGAGCGCCTCGATCGTCACCGCGATCGAGGGCAACAAGATGGCCAAGAAGGGCCGCGCCGGCCCGGCGCTGGCCACCGCCGCCATCGGCAGCTTCGTGGCCGGGCTGATCGCCACGCTGGCGCTGGCCTTCCTGGCCCCGCAGGTGGTCAAGCTGGCGCTGACCCTCGGCCCGCGGGAATATTTCGCGCTGATGGTGCTGGCCTTCGTCACCGTCTCGGCCGCCTTCGGGGAAAGCGGGCTGCGCGGGCTCACCTCGCTCTTCATCGGGCTGGCCTTCGCCTGCGTGGGGATCGACGGGCTCACCGGGGCCACGCGGCTCTCGTTCGGGGTGCCGCAGCTGCGCGACGGGATCGAGGTCACCACCCTGGCCGTGGCGCTGTTCGCCCTGGGCGAGGCCTTCGCCGCCGCCGGCCAGACCGGCGATGTGGACAAGCTGCACAAGGTCTCGGGCCGGGTGTGGATGAGCGCCTCGGACTGGGCGCGGTCGTGGAAGGCCTGGCTGCGCGGCACCTTCATCGGCTTTCCCATCGGCTCGATGCCGGCGGGCGGCGCCGATGTGGCCTCGTTCCTGTCCTATGCCTCGGAAAAGAAGATGAGCAGGCATCCCGAGGAGTTCGGCCACGGCGCCATCGAGGGCGTGGCGGGGCCGGAGGCCGCGAACAACGCCGCCGCCGCGGGAACGCTGGTGCCGCTCCTGACGCTGGGCCTGCCCACCACGGCGACCGCGGCGATCATGCTGGCGGGGTTCCAGCAGTTCGGGCTGCAACCCGGCCCGCTGCTGTTCATCACCTCCAAGGAGTTGGTCTGGGGCCTGATCGCCAGCCTGCTGATCGCCAACGTCATGCTGGTGGTGCTGAACCTGCCGCTGATCGGGCTGTGGATCCGGCTGCTGGCGATCCCGCGGCCCTGGCTCTATGCCGGGATCCTTTTGTTCGCCACGCTCGGCACCATCGGGGTCAACCCCTCGCCGGTGGAGCTGGCGATGCTGATCCTGTTCGGGCTGATGGGCTACGGGATGCGGCTCTACGGCTATCCCATCGCCCCGGTGGTGGTGGGGCTGATCCTGGGGCCGATGGCCGAGCAGCAGCTGCGCCGGGCGCTGGCCATCGCGCAGGGCGACTGGACCACGCTGGTCTCCACCCCGGTCTCGGCCACGCTGATGGCGCTCTCGGCACTGTTCCTGATCGTGCCGATGCTGATGCGGATGCGCGGGCGGGACGGGGTGCTGAAGCAGGTGGCGGGCGACAGCGACTGAGGGGGCGGAATTC
>JBBCJM010000228.1:0-3972 GCA_037190175.1 Paracoccaceae bacterium
TGTTCGAGGCGGAACTGACCTTAGAGATCCTCGACGACAAGGTGCAAAAACGCCAGTTCGGCTCGGTCGCCTGGGGGGGGCGCTATGACGATCTGGTCAAGCGCTTCACCGGGCAGGCGGTGCCGGCCACCGGCATCTCCATCGGGGTGGACCGGCTCTTGGCCGCGCTGCGCGCCAAGGGGCGGATGGCGCAGGAGGTGGCGGGTCCGGTGGTGGTGACGGTGATGGACCGCGATCGCATGGCGGATTACTTCGCCATGGCCGCCGACCTGCGCAACGCAGGGATCCGGGCCGAAGTCTACCTCGGCAACCCCAAGCAGTTCGGCAACCAGCTGAAATACGCCGACAAGCGGCAAAGCCCGGTGGCGGTGATCCAGGGCTCGGACGAGGCGCAGCGCGGCGTGGTGGTGCTCAAGGATCTGGTGCTGGGCGCCAAGATCGCCCAATCCGCCACGCTGGAGGAATGGAAGGACCGCCCCGCGCAACAGGAGGTCGCGCGCGCCGATCTGGTGCAGGCCGTCCGCCGGATGCTGGAAAGCTAGGCCCATGCCGATCAGCCCCGCCGCCCGCGCCGAGGCCGCCCGCCTGTTCGCCGCCTTTCAGGAGGCGGGCGCGCTGCCGGTGGAAACCGACATTCTGCAACCCGCCGACATCCTGCTGGACCTTTACGGCGAGGACATCCGCGGCCGCGCCTATGTCACCTGGGATCCATTGCGCGGCGAGATGATGCTGCGCCCCGACTTCACCGTGCCCGTGGTGCAGATGCACATGGCGCATGGCGCGGATCCCGCGCGTTATTGCTACATGGGCGAGGTGTTCCGCCGCCAGGAACACGCCGGCCCCCGCGCCAGCGAATACCTGCAGGTCGGCTACGAGGTCTTTGCCCGCGAGGAACCCGAGACCACCGAGGCCGAGGTCTTTGCCCTGTTCGACGACCTGCTGGCCGCGCTGCGCCTGCGCGCCGCGATGGGCGACATCGGCCTGCTGATGGCGGCGGTCGATGGCCTGACCGCCACGCCGCGGCGCAAGGCCGCGCTGCTGCGCCACATCTGGCGCCCCCGCCGCTTCCGCGCGCTGCTCGACCGTTACGCGGGCTGCGTGCCGGCGCCCGCCGCCCGGCTGAAGCTGCTGGAGAAGCTCGCCACCGCGCCGGCCGCCGAGCTGATGGCGCAGGCCGGCCCCGGCATCGGTCTGCGCGAGCCCTGGGAAATCGCCGAACGCGCCACCGCGCTCTTGGAAGATGCCGCCACGCCGCCCATTCCGGCGCGCGAGGCCGACCTGATCGACGACCTGCTGCGCCTCTCCGCCCCCGCTCCCGCCGCGCTGGAGCGGCTGATGGACCTCGGCGTCGACATGCCGGCGATCCGCCCGGCGGTGGAGCGGCTGGCCACAAGGCTCGACGCTCTGGACCGCGCGGGCGTCTGGCTCAGCCAGGTGACGTTCGAGCCGAACCACGGCCGCAGCACCATGGAATATTACGACGGCTTCGTGTTCTCCTTCCACTCCGACCGCCCGGGCCTGCCCCCGGTCGCCAGCGGCGGGCGCTACGATGCGCTGACCCGCGTGCTGGGGCAGGGGCGCGAGATCCCGGCGGTGGGCGGCATCATCCGCCCCGGCGTCGTCGCCACGCTCAAGGAGGCCGCGGCATGAGCCTCAAGATCGGCGTGCCGTCCAAGGGGCGGCTGATGGACAAGACCTTCGAGTGGTTCGGCGCGCGCGGCGTGACCATGACCCGCTCGGGGGACGAGCGGGAATATTCCGGCCGTGTCGCCGGGGTGGAGGGCGCGCAGCTGGTGCTGCTGTCCGCAGGCGAGATCCCGCGCGAACTGGCGGCGGGGCGCATCCATCTGGGCGTCACCGGCACCGACCTGGTGCGCGAGAAGCTGGCCGACTGGGAAAGCCAGGTGGCCGGGGTGGCGCCCCTGGGCTTCGGCTTCGCCGACCTGATCGTCGCGGTGCCGGCGGCCTGGATCGACGTCGACACGCTGGACGACCTCGACGCGGTGGCGGCGCAGTTCCGCGCGCGCCACGGGCAAAGGCTGCGGATCGCGACGAAATACCACCGCCTGGTGCGCGACTTCCTGCGTGAGGCGGGGGTGGCGGAATACCGTCTGGTCGACAGCCAGGGCGCCACCGAAGGCACCGTGCGCAACCTGACGGCGGAGGCGATCGCCGACATCACCTCCTCGGGCGAGACGTTGCGGGCGAACCACCTCAAGGTGCTGTCCGACGGCCTCGTGCTGCGCAGCCAGGCGGAACTCTTCGCCGCCCGTGCCGCCGACTGGTCCCCCGCCACCCGCCGCACGCTTGCCGCGCTGGCCGCGAAGCTGGGCGTGGCCGTCCCCGATCTGGGCTGAGCCGCAGGGGGCGCCGCTCCGCACCTGGCTCGCTCTGCCGATGCCGCCCTGCTGGCGCCGGTTCGGTGGTGCGAGGATCCGTTGGGTGGGGGGCTCGAAAACGGACAGGTTCCGCCGCCGCGTCTGCCCACCGGGCCGCCATGTCCCTCCGGCGATGCTCTTCCCCTTCTGATCCCTTTCGCCTTGACCCAAATATCCTCGGGGGGTGAATTGGCGCGGAACGCGCCAAGAGGGGGGCAGAAGGCCCCCCTTTCCCCCGCCGGACAGGTTGAGCCCCGCCGCCCTTCACGCTACCACGGGGCAAAACCCCACGGAGGATCCCATGTTCGACCTTACCGGCAAGACCGCGCTGATCACCGGCGCCTCGGGCGGCATCGGTGCCGAGGTGGCCCGCGCGCTGCATGCCGCCGGGGCCACGGTGACGCTTTCGGGCACCCGCACCGGCCCGCTGGAGGCGCTGAAGGACGAACTCGGCGAGCGGGCGCATTACGCCACCTGCAACCTGTCGGACAGCGCCTCGGTCGAGGAGCTGCCCAAGGCGGCCGCGACCCTGATGGGCGGCCGGGTCGACATCCTGGTCAACAACGCCGGCATCACCCGCGACAACCTGTTCATGCGCATGTCGGACGAGGAATGGCAGTCGGTGCTGGACGTGAACCTGACCGCCAGCTTCCGCCTGATGCGCGGCGTGATGCGCGGCATGATGAAGGCGCGCTGGGGGCGGATCGTGTCCGTCACCTCGATCGTCGGCGTCACCGGCAACCCGGGGCAGGGCAACTACGCCGCCTCGAAGGCCGGCCTGATCGGCATGTCGAAATCGCTGGCGCAGGAGGTGGCGAGCCGCGGGATCACCGTCAACTGCGTGGCGCCGGGCTTCATCGCCACCGCCATGACCGACAAGCTGACCGACGACCAGAAGGGCCGCATCCTGCAACAGATCCCCGCCGGCCGCATGGGCGATGCGCGGGAAATCGCCGCCGCCGTGCTCTATCTGGCAAGCCCGGAGGCGGGATATGTTACAGGCGCGACACTTCACGTCAACGGCGGCATGGCGATGGTGTGACCATGCCGCAGGGCGGCGGAAACAGTTTGCGGCGCCCTGCGAACATGCTATAGCCCAGCCGGATCGCAGGTGACTCCCCGGAGTTGCAATCGCCGGCCCTGCGGACGATATGGGACAGACTGCGGGACCAAGGCCCGCCCTAGAGAGGAAGAACCATGAGCGACATCGCGGACCGCGTGAAGAAGATCGTTGTCGAACACCTTGGCGTCGAAGAAGACAAGGTTGTCGAGAACGCCTCGTTCATCGACGATCTGGGCGCCGACAGCCTCGACACGGTTGAGCTTGTGATGGCCTTCGAGGAAGAATTCGGGATCGAGATCCCGGACGATGCCGCCGAAACCATCCAGACCTTCGGCGACGCGGTGAAGGTCCTCCCCGACGCCTCGGCCTGAGACCTCTCGGGCCCCCCGGCCTGCGAGGGCGCCCCAGCGGGGCGCCTGGTGCGGGGGGGGGGTGGGGAGAGGCGGGGTGAACCCCGCCCTACGTGGGGATGGTGGGGGGAATCCCACCCTACCGTGCGAGGGAATGGCGGGGGGGAACCCCCCCCAACCG
>JBBCJM010000229.1:0-9581 GCA_037190175.1 Paracoccaceae bacterium
GAGCCGGCCGGGGCGCCCAAAGGCGGCCCGGCCCGCGCCCGCCCCGCCCATGGCGGGCGCTTCTCGCCCGCCGGGGCGGGCGCTGGCCTCTGGTGGTCTCGGACTGACAGGTCTCCAGCCGCACCCGCGGGAAGCGGGCGGGGGAAACGCAATGCGTTTCCTTGTCCCGCCCGGTCAGGCGATGGCTGGCCCGTGGTTTCCACCCGAACCGATCCCGATCTACAGCCGCACCACCCGCACCTCGGCGCCCTTGGCGGTCAGGGCGATCTCGCCGCGGCAGAGGCGCAGCGCCTCGTCGCCGAAGGCCTCGCGCCGCCAGCCCGACAGCGCCGGCACCTCGCGCCCGCCCGCGGCGATGGCGTCAAGCTCCGCGGCCGAGGCGATCAGCCGGGGCGCGACGCCCAGCGATTCCGCCCGCGCCTTCAGCAGCACGCGCAGCAGGTCGGCCAGGGCCGGGTTCACCTGCGCCTGCTCGCGGTCGGTCTCCACCCGCGGCAGCGCCTCGGCCGGCGCCTCCAGCCCCGCCTTGACCGCGGCGAGGATGCCGTCGGCGATGTCCCCCCGCCGCCCCTCGCGCAGCAAGAGCCGCGAGCGGCCCAGTTCCTCGGCCGTGGTGGGGCGCGAAGAGGCGATCTCCAGCAGCGCGTCGTCCTTCATCACCCGCGAGCGCGGGATGTTGTGGGACTGCGCATATTCCTCGCGGAACCGCGCCAGTTCCCGCACCACGGCCAGGAACCGCGGCGAGCCCGAGCGGGTCTTGATCCGCTCCCACGCCTCGGCGGGGCGGGTGATATAGGTCTCGGGGTCGGTCAGCAGCGACAGCTCCTCCTCCACCCAGGGCTGGCGGCCGGATTTCCTGATCTGCTCGGAGAGCCGTTCGTAGATCACCCGCAGGTGGGTCACGTCGGCCAGGGCATAGGCCTTCTGCGCCTCGGACAGCGGCCGGCGCGACCAGTCGGTGAAGCGGCTGGTCTTGTCCAGCGCCTGGTGGGCGATCTTGCGCACCAGCGTCTCGTAGCCCGCCTGCTCGCCGAAGCCGCAGACCATGGCGGCCACCTGGGTGTCGAACAGCGGCTGCGGGAAGACCCCACCCTCGGTGAAGAAGATCTCCAGATCCTGCCGCGCGGCGTGGAACACCTTCACCGTGCCCTCGTGCCGCATCAGGTCATAGAGCGGGTCGAGGCTCATCCCCTCGCCCTCGATCGGGTCGATCAGCACCGCCTCGCCATGCTTGCCCGGCAGCGCGGCCTGGATCAGGCAGAGCCTGGCCCAGTAGGTGCGCTCGCGCAGGAACTCGGTGTCCAGGGTGACATAGGGCTGCGCCTTGGCCGCCTCGCAAAAGGTCGCGAGGTCGTCGGTGGTGGTGATGGTGCGCATAGGCCCCTTATCCGCTGGTCGGGTTCGTCCCGTGATCCTCCGTCATAGGCAGCGGCAGGCCAAAAGAAAAGATCCCCCCGCGCGGCGCGGTTGACCGCGGCCGCCCGCATCCGTCATCCTTTCCGGGCGGGGTAGGGGGCGACGGATGGCACGGCGGGCACTCTTTCCGGCGGGGTCGCAGGGGGCGGCGGCGCTGAGACTCTCGCCCGGGATCGTCTCGGGCAACCATGTCTTCCTCTCCGGCGTGACCGGACGGCGGCCGGACGGCACCATGCCCGAGGCGCCGGAGGAGCAGTTCCGCCACGCCTTCGACAGGATCGCCGCCGTGCTGCGCGAGGCGGGCCTGGGCTTCGGCGCGGTGGTCGAGATGACCAGCCATCACATCGGCCTGCGCGAGCATTTCGACCTGTTCTGCGCGGTGCGGGCCGAATACGTGACCGAACCCTGGCCGGCCTGGACCGCGGTCGAGGTCGCCGCCCTGCGCCGCGAGGGCGCGGTGGTCGAGATCCGGGTGGTGGCGGCGCTGGGCGGGGATTAGGGCGGGATCGGCCGGGAAGCGGGATGATTGGCCGGGGCGGGTCCATGTGCTGATGTGGGTTTGTGGGCAGTCCGGAGATCGTCGCATGAGCCGCCTTACCATCGACATGACCGAACAGCAGCACCAGAGCCTGAAGGCCCTGGCTGCCCTGGAAGGGAAGACGATCAAGCAGTATGCGATCGAACGGCTGTTCCCGGGGGACGAGGATGCCGGCCGGGCCTGGCAGGAGCTGCAGAGCCTGCTGGAGACGCGGGTCCGCAAGGGGCTGGCCGGAAAGGTCACGTCGAAGGGGATGCCCGACCTTCTGGCCCAGGAAAAGGCTTGAGCCGGAGCTACGTTCTGACGGGAGGCGCTGCCGAGACCGCGAGACCTGGGGGACCGCCAGGCCCGACGCCTGCACGAGCGCATGGACCTCATGGCCAGGCTGACCGGGCGCCTGAACAGGACTGGCCGCTAGAGCGGGATCGGTTCAGGTGGAGCCGCTGCCGCTGGCACCGCCGGATGAAGTCTCGTACCTCCCTCCCCCTCGTGGGGTGGGTTGGGGTGGGGGGCAGGCCTCCAGCCCGGGCAAGCCCCCTCCCCCATCCCCTCCCACGCGGGGAGGGGAGGCGCCTTTCCTGCCGACGATTCCGCTCTAGCCGCCCCTGTTTGCAGACCTGCCGGATCTCGGGGATCGCCTGGTCGTCGCCGCGCGCCAAAGCCCCGAAATCGCCATCGTCTTGTGACGCGCGGCAAATTCGGCTAGTGATGGGGTGCTGCAGAACTGTCCCTGCGCCTTTGGGGAGGCGCCTGGGTCGCTGGATGGCACGCCCTTGGGCGTGCCGCGGGGGCATCTGTGGCGGTCACGCTCTATCTCACCGGGGACGAGATCGGCACCTATGCCGGCATCTCGTCGCACGGCAACGATATGGCGACCACGGTCACGCTGACCGGGGTGCAGCCGCTGGGCACGGCGCAGGACATCTTCCGCGTCGTCGTCAACCAGGTGAACAACGGGCAGACCCATTTCCAGAACGGGCAATGGGTGGCGATCTACAGCTACAGCCCCGAGAACCCGGACGGCACGCTGCTCTATTCCTGGCTGAACCCGCAGGACGACATGTTCCAGGGCAAGGCCTCGGGCTCCACCTACCAGATCTTCACCAACAACAGCCCGGTGCTGATCGACGTGAACGGCATCACCGCCGGCACCCGCGTCTATGGGCCCGAGATCACCGAGCCGCTGAACGCCCGGCTGCCCTTCGCCCCCTTCGCCACCTCGCCCGACCAGATCGTGATCTGCTTCGTGGCCGGCACGCGGGTGCTGACCGCCCGCGGGCTGCGGCGGATCGAGGCGCTGCGGCCCGGCGATCCGGTCTGGACCCGCGACAACGGGATGCAGCCCTTGCGCTGGATCGGCCGGCGGCAGGTCGCGGGCCGGGGCGAGCTGGCGCCGGTGCGGATCGCGCCCGGGGTCTTCGGCAACGACCGGGCGGTGATGGTCTCGCCCCAGCACCGCATCCTGCTGACCGGCTGGCGGGCGGAGCTCTACTTCGGCGAGGCCGAGGTGCTGGCGCCCGCGGTGCATCTGGTGGACGGGCACCGGGTGCGGGTGGCGCCGCAGGCGCGGGTGGACTATGTGCACATCGCCTTCGACCGGCACGAGATCCTCTGCGCCGAGGGGATGCTGACCGAAAGCCTCTATCCCGGGCCGATGGCGATGGCGGCGCTGCCGGCGGCGGCGCGGCGGGAGATCAAGGCGATCTTTCCCGAACTGGCCCGGGGCCTGCCGGTGCGCGCCGCCAGCCGGATGCTGACCGGGTGCGAGGCGGAACTGATGCGGGAAGGTGCCTGATGCGCGCCCTGTGGGTCGGGCTGGGGCTGGCATTCGTGGCGCTGGGGCTGCTGGGGGTGCTGCTGCCGATCCTCCCCACCACGCCCTTCCTGCTGCTGGCCGCCGCCTGTTTCGCGCGGTCCTCCGGCCGGCTGCACCGCTGGCTGGTGGAACACCGCATCTTCGGCCCGCCGATCCGCGCCTGGCGCGAGCACCGCGCGATCTCGCCGCGGGCCAAGGCAGCGGCGGTCACCGCGATGGCCGCGACCCTCGCGCTCAGCCTGGTGCTGGGGGTGCCGGGCCGGGTGGTGGCGGTGCAGGCGGCGGTGCTGCTGGCCGTGGGCGGCTGGATCCTGACCCGGCCCTCGGGGCCCTGAAAGCGATTTCTTTGAAGAAATCGGCTCGGAGCCTTTGAAGGCTCCGTCCCGGAATTTTCAAAAATTCCGGCGCCTTACAACCAGACCGGGGTCCTGTCGCCCGCCGCATAGCGCCGCAGCACCGCGGGATAGAGCCGATGCTCCATCGCCAGCACCCTTTGGGCCAGCGTCTCGGGGGTATCCCCCGGCTCCACCGGCACCCGGGCCTGGCCGAGGATCGGGCCATTGTCCAGATCGCCGGTCACCTCGTGCACGGTGCAGCCGGCCTCGGTATCGCCGGCCTCCAGCGCGCGGCTGTGGGTGTGCAGGCCCGGGTATTTCGGCAGCAGCGAGGGGTGGATGTTCAGCATCCGCCCTTCCCATTCCCGCACGAAGCCCGGGGTCAGGATGCGCATGAAGCCGGCGAGGCAGAGCAGATCCGCCCCGCTGTCGCGCAGGGGCTGCGAGAGCGCCGCCTCGAACCCCGCCCGGTCGCGGCCGAAGGGGCGGTGGTCCACCGCCGCCGTGGGGATCCCCTGCGCCGCCGCCCAGCCGAGCCCCGCCGCCGCGGGGTCGTTCGACAGCACCAGCACCGGCCGCCCCGGATGGTCGCCGGTCATCGAGCCCACCAGCGCCCGCATGTTCGATCCGCCACCCGAGATCAGGATGGCCACCCGCCTCACGCCAGCCGGCCCTCGAAGCGGGCGCCCCGCCCGGGCTCGATCCGGCCGATGAGGGATACGGTCTCCCCCTCGGCCCGCAGCAGGCCGGCCAGGGCCTCGGCGCGCTCGGGCGCCACCGCCAGCACCATGCCGATGCCGCAGTTGAAGGTCTTCAGCAGTTCCCCCTCCGCCATCCCCGCGGTATCGCGCAGCCAGCGGAACACCGGGGGCAGTTGCCAGGCCGTCAGGTCGATCACGCAGCCCAGGCCTTCGGGACAGAACCGCGGCGGGTTCTCGGCCAGCCCGCCGCCGGTGACATGGGCCAGCCCATGCACCCCGCCGGCCCGGATCGCCGCCAGCACCTGCCTGACGTAAAGCCGCGTCGGCACCAGCAGCGCCTCGCCGAGGGTGCCCGGGCCGAAGGGGCTGGGCGAGGCCCAGTCGAGCCCCGCCAGATCCACCACCTTGCGCACGAAGGAATAGCCGTTGGAATGCACCCCGTCCGAGGCGAGGCCCAGCAGCACGTCGCCCTCCGCCACCCCCTGCGGCAGATGCGCCCCCCGCTCCATCGCCCCCACCGCGAAGCCGGCCAGGTCGAAGTCGCCGCCGTGGTACATCCCCGGCATCTCGGCGGTCTCGCCCCCCACCAGCGCGCAGCCCGAGGCCGCGCAGCCCCGGGCGATCCCCTCCACCACCCGGGCGGCCTGATCCACGTCCAGCCGGCCGGTGGCGAAATAGTCCAGGAAGAACAGCGGCTCCGCCCCCTGGCAGACCAGGTCGTTCACGCACATGGCCACCAGGTCGGTGCCGATCCCGTCCAGGATCCCGGTGTCGATGGCGATGCGCAGCTTGGTGCCAACGCCGTCGGTCGCCGCCACCAGCACCGGGTCGGAATAGCCCGCGGCCTTCAGGTCGAACAGCGCGCCGAAGCCGCCCAGCCCCCCCATCACCCCCGGCCGGTCGGTGGCCTTCGCCGCGGGCTTGATCCGCTCCACCAGCGCATTGCCCGCGTCGATGTCCACCCCGGCCTGGGCATAGGTCAGCCCGTTCCCTTCCGCCATCGCCGGCCCTCCTGTCGCCACGCCCGGCGCCTTACGCCAAACCCCGCAGCCGCGCAACGAGGCTTGACCGCCCGCCGCCCACGCCCTAACCCGAAGCGGCCTTCCGCGCCTGCGAGGGGGGCCTGTAGCTCAATTGGTCAGAGCAGGGCGCTCATAACGCCTTGGTTGGGGGTTCGAGTCCCTCCGGGCCTACCAATCCCCCTTGGGCAGGGCAGTCGCTCCGTGGTAGGGCGGGCGCATGGAGCAGCTTCCCGACAAGACCGCGATCCGCGCCTTTCTGGCCGAGAACCCCGGGCTCACCACCCGGCGCGACATCGCCCGCGCCTTCGGCATCCGCGGGGCGGGGGCGAAGGCGGACCTCAAGCGCCTGCTGCGCGAGATGGAGGAGGAGGACGGCATCGCCCCCCGCAAACGGCGGGAGCGCAGGGGCCTGCCGCCCGTGGGCATCCTGCGGGTGCTGCCGCCGGACGAAAGCGGCGACCTCTTCGCCCGGCCGGAGGGGGCCGAGGACGGCCCGCTGATCGCGGTGATCCCCCGCAAGGGCGGGCCGGCGCTGGGCGCGGGCGACCGCATCCTCGCCCATATCGACCCCGCGGGCGAGGGCCATCAGGCCCGCCTCATCCGCCGGCTGGACGCGCCGGCCAGCCGGGTGCTGGGCATCTTCCGCAAGGGGGCCGAGGGCGGCCGCATCCTGCCGGTGGACAAGGGCGAGGGGCGCGAGTGGCAGGTCGCCGGCGCCGACACCATGGGCGCCCGCGACGGCGAACTGGTGGAGGCCGAGCCTGCGGGCCCCCGCCGCCTGGGCCTGCCCCGCGCCCGCATCGTCGCCCGGCTGGGCGATCCCGGGGCGCCGAAGGCGGTCAGCCTGATCGCCATCCACCAACACGGCATCCCCGACCGCTTTCCCGACGCAGTGCTGCTGGAGGCCGAGGCGGCGACCGAGGCCCCGATGGGACAAAGGACCGACCTGCGCGACCTGCCGCTCATCACCATCGACCCCGAGGATGCCCGCGACCGTGACGATGCGGTCTTCGCGGAACCCGACCATGCCACCGACAACCCCGAGGGGCATGTGGTCTGGGTCGCCATCGCCGATGTGGCGCATTACGTGCGCCCGCAGACGGCGCTGGACCGCGAGGCGCGGAAGCGCGGCAATTCCACCTATTTCCCCGACCGGGTGGTGCCGATGCTGCCCGACCGGCTGTCGGGCGACCTCTGCTCGCTGCACGCGGATGTGGACCGGCCCTGCCTGGCGGTGCGGATGCGGCTGTCGTCCTCCGGCGAGCTGATCTCCGCCCGTTTCGTGCGGGGGATGATGCGGTCGGTCGCCTCGCTCAGCTACGGGCAGGTGCAGGCGGCGATGGACGGCGCGGCGGACGAGGCCACCGCGCCCTTGATGGAGCGGGTGATCCGGCCGCTCTATGCCGCCTATCACGCCGCCGCCCGGGCGCGGGCGATCCGCCAGCCGCTGGACCTCGACCTGCCCGAACGCCGGATCGTGCTGGACGAGGAGGGCCGCGTGCTGTCCGTGGCCTTCAAGGACCGGCTGGAGGCGCACCGGCTGATCGAGGAGTTCATGGTGCTGGCCAACGTCGCCGCGGCCGAGGAACTGCAGCGCCTGCGCCGGCCGCTGCTCTACCGCGTGCACGAGGAGCCCTCGCCCGAGAAGCTCGACGCGCTGCGCGAGGTGGCCCAGGCTTCGGGGCTGGTGCTGGCCAAGGGGCAGGTGCTGAAGACGCAACACCTCAACCGGCTGCTGGCGCAGGCGCAGGGGACGGATTTCGACGAACTGATCAACCTCGCCACCCTGCGGTCGATGACGCAGGCCTATTACGCGCCGCAGAACTTCGGCCATTTCGGGCTGGCGCTGCGGAACTATGCGCATTTCACCTCGCCGATCCGGCGCTATTCCGACCTGATCGTGCACCGGGCGCTGATCGCCGGGCATGGCTGGGGCGACGACGGGCTCTCGGCCGAGGACATCGGCTTGCTGGAGGAGACCGCCAAGCAGATCTCCGAGGCCGAGCGCCGCTCGATGGCGGCCGAGCGCGACACGACCGACCGCTACCTGGCCGCCTGGCTGTCGGAACGGGTGGGGCAGGAGTTCACCGGCCGCATCTCGGGCGTGCAGCGGTTCGGGCTCTTCGTGAAGCTGGACGAGAGCGGGGCGGACGGGCTGGTGCCGATCCGCGAGGTGGGGCGCGAGTACTTCCACTTCGACCCCGACGCGCAGGCGCTGGTGGGGGCGGACAGCGGCACGGCGATCGGCATCGGCCAGCGGGTCCGGGTGCGGCTGGCCGAGGCGGTGCCGACCTCGGGCGGGCTGATCCTGGAACTGCTGGAACTCGAGGACCGCCCCCTGCCCCCCGGCCGCCGCCCCGGCCCCCGCGGCAAGGGCCGCAGGGGAACCGTCCCCGCGCGCGGGGTGCGGCGCAGCCGGCGGTAGGGATTGCGGGCGCTGCGCGGGCGGAGAGCGCCGGGGGGTTTCACACCCCCCGGACCCCCCGTGGAGTATTTCTCCAAGATGAGGGACAGTTTGATGCAAATTGTCCCTCATCTGCTTTCTTTGGTGTCTCAAGTATCCTGCGGGGGTCCGGGGGTGCAAAACCCCCGGCGCTTTCCATCCGCGCAACGTCCGGGGGTCAGAACACCACGACCGAGCGGATGCTTTCCCCCCTGTGCATCAGTTCGAAGCCCTCGTTGATGCGCTCCAGCGGCAGGACGTGGGTGATCATCGGGTCGATCTCGATCTTGCCCTGCATGTACCAGTCCACGATCCCGGGCACGTCGGTGCGGCCGCGGGCGCCGCCGAAGGCCGTGCCCTTCCAAACCCGCCCGGTGACCAGCTGGAAGGGCCGCGTCTCGATGACCGCGCCGGCCGGCGCCACCCCGATCACCACCGACTGGCCCCAGCCGCGGTGCGTGCATTCCAGCGCCGCCCGCATCACCTTCACGTTGCCGGTGCAGTCGAAGCTGTAGTCCACCCCGCCGATCCGGTCGAAGGGCGTGCGGGTCATGCCGACGATATGGCTGACGATATCTCCCTCGATCTCGGTCGGGTTGACGAAATGGGTCATCCCGAAGCGTTCGCCCCATTCGCGCTTGCCGTCGTTGATGTCGACCCCGATGATCATGTCGGCCCCGGCCAGCCGCAGGCCCTGGATCACGTTGAGCCCGATGCCCCCCAGGCCGAAGACCGCCGCGGTCGCGCCCACCTCGACCTTGGCGGTGTTGATCACCGCGCCGATCCCGGTGGTGACCCCGCAGCCGATGTAGCAGATCTTCTCGAAGGGCGCGTCCTCGCGCACCCTGGCCAGGGCGATCTCGGGCAGCACCGTGTGGTTGGCGAAGGTCGAGCAGCCCATGTAGTGGAAGATCGGCGTGCCGTCGGGCATCGAGAACCGGGTGGTCCCGTCGGGCATCAGCCCCTTGCCCTGCGTCTCGCGGATCGCGGTGCAGAGGTTGGTCTTGCGGCTGAGGCAGGAGGGGCATTCGCGGCATTCGGGGGTATAGAGCGGGATCACGTGGTCGCCGGGCTTCAGGGTCTTCACCCCCGGGCCCACCTTCACCACCACGCCGGCGCCCTCGTGGCCCAGGATGCAGGGGAACAGCCCCTCGGGATCCGCGCCCGAGAGCGTGAAGTCGTCGGTATGGCACAGCCCCGTCGCCTTCACCTCCACCAGGACCTCGCCCTCCCGCGGGTCCTCCAGCTCAACCTCCATGATCTCCAGCGGTCTCCCCGCGGCAACCGCCACGGCAGCTCGGGTGCGCATC
>JBBCJM010000230.1:0-9218 GCA_037190175.1 Paracoccaceae bacterium
AATCAGCGGTCGTTCAAGGGCGGCAAGGCGGGCGGCTCAGCCGCCAGAGCCAGCGAGGACAGCACGAATGACAACCATACCCGCCTTGCCTGCGCCCCCGCAGCTTCTCACCGCATCGGGCGCAAGAAAATGGGGTAAGGCCGAGTGATGTTCGACGCGGTGGTCATCGGCGCGGGGCACAACGGGCTGGTGACCGCCTGCTATCTGGCGCGCGCCGGGCTGAAGGTCTGCGTGGTGGAGAAGAACGACTGGATCGGCGGCGCCGCGGTCAGTCGCGAGCTGTACCCCGGCTTCACCTATTCCAACTGCTCCTACGTCTGCTCGCTGTTCCGGCCCGAGATCATGCGGGATCTCGATTTGCCGCGGCACGGGCTGCAGGTGCTGCCCTATGAGGGCGGGGCGCTGTTCACCGAGGGTGGCGGATACCTGGGGATGCACCGCGACCACGAGGCCAACCGGCGCGAGATGGCCCGGCACTCGCCGCGCGACGCCGAAGCCTATGACCGCTATTCCCGCGACGTGCTGCGGCATTGCCGGTTCATCCGGCCTCTATTGATGCGCCGGCCCCCGGACCCCACGTCGCTGGCCCCTCGCGACCTCGGGGAACTGATCTGGCTGGGGCGGAAGCTGTTCGACCTCTCCGAACGGCAGATGGCCGAGACGGTGCGGTTCTGGTGCATGTCGATCGCCGACTTTCTGGACGAGTATTTCGAGAACCCGGCGGTGAAGGCCTATCAGGCCGTGGGCTCCATCATCGGCACCGCCCTTGGCCCCATGTCGCCCGGCACCGCCTATATCCTCCTGCACCACGCCATGGGCGAGGTGGACGGCAACGTGGGCGCCTGGGGCTATGCGCGCGGCGGCATGGGGGCGATCACCCGGGCTCTGGCGTCCTCGCTGCGGGCCTCGGGCGGGGAAATCCGCACCGGCAGCGGCGTGGCCGAGGTGCTGGTCCGCAATGGCCGGGCCTGCGGGGTGGTGCTGGACAGCGGGGAAGAAATCCGCGCGGCCCGCGTTGTCTCCAACATGGATGTCCGCCGCACCTTCCTTCACCATGTCCCCGCCGGCGAGGTGCCCGAGCCCTTCCTGAACCGCGTCCGCAAGTTCAAGACCCGCGGCTCCTCCGGCAAGCTGAACATCGCGCTGGACGGGCTGCCGCGCTTCACCGCGTTGCCCGAGGGCGCGCCCAATATCAAAGGCGACCTGCATTTCACCGATTCCATCGAGAAGATGGAGCGCGCCTATGACGACTGGAAGGAGGGCCGGTTCAGCCGCGATCCCTTCCAGGACATGATGATCCCGACCCTGATCGACCCCACGATGACCCCGCCGGGCAAGCACTTCATGTCCTGCTTCGTGCAATACGCCCCGCCGCAGATCGAGGGGCGCGACTGGACGGACGCCGACCGCGATGCCTTCGGCAAGGCGTGCATCGACCAGATCGAACGCTTCGCCCCGGGGTTCCGCGACCTGATCCTGCATGTGGAGGTGCGCACCCCGCGCGAGCTGGAGGCCGAGGTGGGGCTGACCGAGGGCAACATCTTCCAGGGCGAGCTGACCTTCGACCAGATGTTCTTCAACCGCCCCGTCCCGGGCTGGGCGGGGTATCGCACGCCGGTCAGGGGCCTGTGGCTCTGCGGCTCCTCCACCCATCCGGGCGGCGGGGTGATGGGCGCGCCGGGGCGCAACGCGGCGGCCGAGATCCTGCGCGACATGCGGCTGCCGGCGCAGGACATGAGCGATGCCTATGCCGTCCTTTGACGTGGCCGTGATCGGGGCGGGGCCGAACGGGCTAGCCGCCGCCGCCCGGCTGGCGGGCAAGGGGCTGCGGGTGCTGATCCTGGAACGCGCGCCCTTGGCCGGAGGAGGCGCCGGCCCGGGGCTGGGCGAGGGCGCGCCCTTGGCACATCTGGTCTACAACCTCGATCCCCGCGTGGAGCGGGGGATGCATCTGGCCCGCCATGGCCTCGTCTGGCAGGAACCCGCTTTGGCCACCACCGCGCTGTCCGAGACCGGCGACCACATCCGGCTGGAAGGGTCCTTCGGTGAACGGTTGCAGGGGGCGAGCGCCGGGGACCGCGCCGCCTTCGCCGCCCTGCGCGCCCGGCTGATGGGGATCGCCGCGGTGCTGGCGCCCCTGCGGCAGATGCCGCCGCCGCGGCTCTCGCGCCAGGGCAACGACTGGCTGGCGCTGGCGCGGATCGGGCTCAAGGCCCGGATGCAGGGCCGCGAGGCTCTGCGCGAGATGCTGCGGATGCTGCTGACCAACGTGCATGACGCGGTGACCGACGAGATCTCCTCGCCGCTCTTGCGCGGCGTGATCGCCTTCGATGCGGTGCTGGGCTCATGGCTCGGCCCGTGCTCGCCCAATTCGCTTCTGCCCCTGCTGGACAGGCTGGCGGGGCAGACCGCCGGCCGGCAGGGAGCACTGGGGCTGCCGGCCGGCGGACCTCCGGCACTGGCCGACGCCATGGCGCGTTCGGCGGTGGCCGCGGGGGCGACCCTGCGCACCGGCGTGGCGGTGACCGCGATCCGCACCGACGGCGATGCGGTGCAGGGCGTGACGCTTTCGACCGGCGAGGAGGTGGAGGTGCCGCTGGTGGTCTCGGCCATCGCGCCGCAGGCCACGCTGCTGCGGCTGGTGGGTCCGCGCTGGCTGGACGCCGGGCTGGTCACCGCACTGCGCCACCGCCGGGCGCGGGGGGCGGCGGCACGGCTGAACCTGACCTTGGCCCGCGAGGTGGATTTCCGCGGTGCCGACCCGCGCAGCCGGCTGGTGATCGCCCCTTCGCCCGAGGCCATCGAACGCGCCTTCAACGCGGTGAAATACGGGCAGGTGCCGGCGGCGCCGGTGATGGAGGTGCTGATCCCCTCGGCCTTCGCCGGCGGCACCCCGCGGCTGTCCATCGTGGCCCAATACGCCCCCCATGCGCCAGCGGACCCCGAGGCCGCCCGCCGCGCCCTGCTGCAAGGGGTGGTGGAGCGGCTGGAAGCCCATGCGCCGGGGCTCAAGGCCGCGATAGAGCACACCGAAACCCTGCTGCCGCAGGACATCGCGGCGCGCTGGGGCCTGGTCCAGTGGCACCATCTGGAGCTTTCGGCCGAGCAGATGCTGTTCCTGCGCCCCACGCCCGACCTCGCCCGCTACCGCACCCCGATCCGGGGCCTGTGGCTGGCCTCGGCCGGCAGCCATCCGGGCGGGGGGATCGGCGGTTCGGCCGGCTGGAACGCCGCCGGCGCGATGCTGGAGGCCGGCCGATGAACCTGCGCCATTACGAGACGCCGCTGGAGCCCACCCCCTTCCACCCCCGCACCGCGGCGCTGAACCGCACCCACCGCTGGGGGCCCTGGGCCGGCCACGCCACGGTGCTCAGCTACGACGACACGGCGATGGAACACGCGGCGATCCGCTCCGCCGCCTCGGTCTATGACCTCTGCCCGATGATCAAGTACCGGGTGACGGGGCCGCAGGCGGCGGAGTTCCTGAACCGCCTGACCCTGCGGGACGCGGCGCGGTTGCAGGTGGGGCAGGTGCACTACACCGCCTGGGTGGACGACGACGGCAGGCTGATCGACGACGGCACCCTGTTCCGGCTGGACCCGCAGGACTTCCGCCTCTGCTGCCAGGAACGGCACCTGCCCTGGCTGGCCGACAGCGCCTTCGGCTTCGAGGTGGCGGTGCGCGACGAGACGGCCGAGATCGCCGCGCTGTCCTTGCAGGGGCCGACCTCGGCGGCAGTCCTTGGCGCGGCGGGGTTCGATGTTTCCGGGCTGAAACCCTTCCGCATGGCGCGCTTCCCCTTCGAGCAGGGGGAACTGACGGTCTCCCGCACCGGCTTCACCGGCGACCTGGGCTATGAGCTGTGGACCGCCCCCGACCTCGCCCTGCCGCTGTGGGACCGGCTGTTCGCCGCCGGCGAGCCCTTCGGCATCCGCGCGGTGGGGACCGAGGCATTGAACATCGCCCGGATCGAGGCCGGGCTGATCATCACCAACGCCGACTTCACCCCCGTGCAGCAGGCGGTGCGCGAGGACCGCGCGCGCTCGCCCTTCGACATGGGGCTGGACTGGATGATCGCCTGGGACAAGGGGCCCTTCACCGGCCGCCGGGCCTTGCTGGCCGAGCGGGAACGGGGCTCGCGCTGGGCCTTCGTGGGGCTGGAGATCGACGGCAACGTGGCGGCCGAGGGGGCGATCCTCTATCACAGGCGGAAAAGCGAGGCCGGCGTGGTGACCTCCGCCTGCTGGTCGCCCACACTGAAGAAGAGCATCGCCTTGGCCCAGGTCCACCGCCGCCATGCGCGCGGAGCCGACCTCTGGGCCGAGATCTACGCCCTGCGCGAGCTGCACTACGCCAAGCTGATGATGCGGGCGCGGGTGGTGGCGCGGCCGTTCTTCAACCCCGCCCGCCGCCGCGCCACCCCGCCGGGGGCGTTCTGATGGCGCATCCCCTGTCGCCCCGGCTGGACCATTGCCCCGAGGGGCTGCCGCGCGAGGCTTACCTGTCGCCCGACTGGTTCGCGCGCGAGATGGCCAGCGTCTTCGCCCGCAACTGGACCTTCGCCGGCCGGCTGGTCGACCTGCCGCCGGGAACCATGCGGCGGATCCGGCTGGGCCATGCCGAGGCGATCCTGTGCCGCACGGCCGGGGGGAAGGTCTCGGCCTTCCACAACACCTGCCGCCACCGGGGGGCGGAGCTTTGCCGGCAGGACGGGGCGCTCGGGCGGCTGATCACCTGCCCCTATCACGCCTGGGCCTATGCGGCCGAGGACGGAAGGCTGGTCTCCACCGCCTTCGCCCGACCCACGCCGGATTTCGACAAGGCCGCCCACGGCCTGATCCCCTGCGCGGTACGGCACTGGAACGGCTTCGTCTTCCTCTCCGCCGCCGCCGCGCCCCCGGAGCTTACCGCCGACGTGCCGCTCTCCACGCTGGACAACTGGCCCATCGACAGCCTGACCACCGGCCACCGCTGGACCACCGAGATCGCCTGCAACTGGAAGGTGTTCTGGGAGAACTATTCCGAATGCCTCCACTGCCCCGGCATCCACCCGGAGCTGTGCGAGATGGTGCCGGTCTATGCCCGCGGGATCATGGCGCCCTCGGAAGCCCCCGACTGGACGCCCGAAACACCCCCGACGCCACCGCTCAAGCAAGGCGCCACCACCTGGACCCCCAGCGGCGCCCCCTGCGGGCCGGTCTTCGCCACCCTCACCGAGGCCGAGCGCAATGCCGGGCACACCTTCGTCACCCTCTGGCCCAGCGCCTATGTGGTGGCGCATGTCGACTACGTCCGCGCGGTCAGGATCGAGCCGCTCGCGCCGGAACGCACCCGGCTGACCGCCGAATGGTACTTCCCGGCCGAAACGCTGGCGCAACCGGGCTTCGACCCCGCCACTGTGGCCGCCTTCCCCATCCTGGTGATGCAGCAGGACGGCGAGGCGTCGGAAATGAACCAGCGCGGGATCAACTCCCCCGCCTTCGCCCGCGCCCGGCTGATGCCCGAGGAATACGAGATCCACCGCTTTCACACCTGGCTCCTGAGGGAGATGGAGACCACGGAGGGACCATGATGAAACACCCCCTGAACTCATTGCCCGTACCGAACGACTGGGACCGCCGCGGCCTGCCCGGCTGGACCTACCATTCGCCCGCACTCTTCGCGCTGGAGGCGCAGCACGTGTTCCTGAACCACTGGCAGGTGGCGGGGCACGAGAACGACATCCCCGCCCCGGGCGACTGGCTGTCCTTCGACCTGCTGGGCGAGCGCGCGGTGGTGATGCGGGGGCAGGACGGGGTGGTGCGCGCCTTCCACAACCTTTGCCGTCATCGCGGGGCGCGGGTGGTGGACGGCGCGGCGGGGCATTGCCGGGGCGCGATCGTCTGCCCGTTCCACGGCTGGGTCTACAATCTGGACGGCTCGCTGCGCGGCGCCGCGCAGCCCTCCAGCTTCGGGCAGATGGACCGGCGCGAGTTCGGGCTGAAGCCGGTGGAACTGGCGCTGTTCCACGGATTCATCTTCCTGCGCTTCCACCCCGGCCCGCAGCCCGCCATCACCGACCTGCTGGCCCCCTATGCCGAGGACTTCGCGGCCTATGCCGCGGCCGACCTCCTGCCGGTCTCCACCCCGCACTGGACCACCGACCTGCCGGTCAACTGGAAATCGGTGCGCGACGTGGACAACGAGGGGTATCACGTGCCGCTGGCCCACCCGGCGTTGCAGGAGCTTTACGGCCGCGACTACCGCGACATCCACCTGCCGGGCGGGCTGCACCTGTCCACCGGCCGGTTCGGCGACAAGCCCGGGCGGCGCTGGTCGGTGCGGCACTACATCAAGACCACCCGGCCGAACCCCGGCCTGCCCGACCACCTGCGCAACACCTGGACCTATTACGGCCTCTTCCCCAACATCGTCTTCGCCTTCACGCCGGAGGGCGCGCAGTTCTACCACGACCTGCCGATCTCGCCCGGCCTCACCCGCCTCACCGGGCGCACCTACCGCCGCGCGGACGAGGACCGGCAGCAGCGCCTCGCCCGCTATCTGGCGCAAAGGATCGACCGCGACACCTCGGCCGAGGACCGGCAACTGTCGATATGGTCGAACGAATCCATGGTCTCCTCGGCCTTCGACGGGTTCCACCTGTCGGATCTGGAATGGGGCCTTCGCCGGCACCATGACGCCTTGCGCAGCCTCGTCCCGGTGATGACCGAGGAGGAGCCCCCGCCCGAGGACCGCATCGCCGCGCTCAATGCGGAAATGCTTGGAGCCGAGGGGGATGCTGGCATAGCCTGAACCCGGAACAGACAAGGCCGGGCGACACCGGCCGCCAACCGACAGGGAGACCGCCATGAGACTGACACGCCGTCGTTCGCTGCTCACCCTCGGCGGGGCCGCCCTCGCCACGCCCTGGGTCCGCCCCTCCTGGGCGCAGTCGGGCTCGGTCAACGTCTACAACTGGTCTGACTATATCGGCGAGACCACCATCGAGGATTTCGAATCCGAGACCGGGATCCGCGTGGTCTACGACCTCTACGCCAGTTCCGAGGAGATGCAGGCCAAGATGCTGGCGGGCTCCACCGGATACGACGTGGTGCTGATGGCCGGCATCTCGCTGAACCAGTTCGTCACCGCCGGGGTGTACCAGAAGCTGGACAGGTCGAAGCTCACCGGCTGGGGCAACCTGGACCCCGAGATCCTGAAGATCGTGGAAGGGTTCGATCCCGGCAACGAATATGGCGTACCCTACATGTGGGGCTCGGTGGGCTTCACCTACAACATGGAGATGGTGCGCGCCCGCCTGCCCGACGCCGACCTCGCCTCGCTGGACACGATCTTCGACCCCGAGAACGCCGCGAAACTGGCCGACTGCGGGATCTCCATCCTCGACAGCCCCACCGACATCGGGATGATGGTGATGAGCTGGCTGGGCATCGACCCCAACACCGCCGGCCCGGCCGAATACGCCCGGATGGCCGAGGCCTTCGCGCCGATCCGCCGCTACATCGCCACCTTCGACAACGCCAACTACCTGACCGCGATCCCGAACGGCGAGGTCTGCGCGATCAACAACTGGTCGGGCGACTACGGCGTGGCCAAGGCGCGGGCGGCCGAGGCGGGGATCGAGATGGATCTGGCCTATTTCGTGCCGAAGACCGGGGCGCCGGCCTGGTTCGACCTGTGGTGCCTGCCCGCCGACGCGCCGAACGTGGAGAATGCCTACCGCTTCATCGACTACCTGCTGCGGCCCGAGGTGATCGCCGACTGCACCAACTTCACCGGCTATGCCAACGCCAACAAGGCGGCGACCGAGTTCCTGGACCCCGAGATCGCGGGCGACCCCGCGATCTACCCGGATGCCGAGACCCTGGCGCGCATGTACACCCCCGCGCCGCAGACCGAGGAACAGGACCGCGAGCTGACCCGGATCTGGACCCAGATCAAGGCCGGCGGCTGAGATGACCGCGGCGGCGGCCGAGCCGTTCCTGCGCATCGAGGGAGTCTCGAAGTCCTTCGGCCCGGTGCAGGCGGTGCGCGAGGTGGACCTGACCATCCGCAAGGGCGAGATCTTCTCGCTCTTGGGCGGCTCGGGCTGCGGCAAGACCACGCTCCTGCGGATGCTGGCGGGGTTCGAGACGCCCACCGCCGGGCGCATCTGGCTGGACGGGCAGGAGATCACCGGGGTGCCGGCCTGGGAACGGCCGATCCACATGATGTTCCAGTCCTATGCGCTGTTCCCCCACATGACCGTCGCGGCCAACGTGGGCTACGGCCTCAAGTACGAGGCGATGAGCAAGGCCGAGCGCACCGAGCGGGTGGCGCAGATGCTGGCGCTGGTGCAGCTTTCCCCCCTGGCAGAGCGCAAGCCGCACCAGATCTCGGGCGGCCAGCGGCAGCGGGTGGCGCTGGCCCGCGCCCTGGCGCGGCAGCCGAAGCTCCTGCTGCTGGACGAGCCGCTGGCGGCGCTGGACAAGAAGCTGCGCGAACATACCCAGTTCGAGCTGATGGCGGTGCAGGAACGCACCGGCGTCACCTTCATCGTGGTCACCCACGACCAGGAAGAGGCGATGACGCTTTCCGACCGCATCGCGGTGATGGACAAGGGGCAGGTGCGCCAGATCGGCCCGCCGGCCGAGGTCTACGAACACCCCGCCTCGCGCTTCGTGGCCAATTTCCTGGGCACCGTCTCGCAGTTCGAGGCGCGGGTGGCGGCGGTGGAGGGCGAGAGCGCGCAGGTCGAGGTTCCCGCCTTCGGCGGCCCGGTGCAGGCGGTGGCGGTGCCGGGGCTGGCGGCCGGCGACAGCGTGACGCTGGCCCTGCGCCCCGAGAAGATCACCATCCACCGCGACCGCCCCGCCGGCCCCAACGCCCTGCCCGGCCGGGTGAAGGATCTGGCCTATTTCGGCAAGGACAGCCTCTACCGCGTGATCCTGCCCGCGGGGGGCCTCCTGCTGGTCCACGCCGTCAACGCGCGCCGCACCGGCGAGGGCCGCCCCGACTGGGCCGAGGACGTCTGGCTGTCGTTCGAGCCGCAGGCGGCGATATTGCTGGGGTCGTGAGCATGAGGCAGGCGCATCGCCCTGACCAACCGAAGCCGGGGGGTTTCACACCCCCCGGACCCCCCGTGAGATATTTAAGGACAGAAGAAGGGGCATTTGATTCAAATTGTCGCCCTCCTGCTTTCTTTGGTGTTCCAAATATCCCGGGGGGTCCGGGGGGC
>JBBCJM010000231.1:0-32706 GCA_037190175.1 Paracoccaceae bacterium
ATATGACATGCCCGGTGGCCATCGCCCTCAGCCGCCGTCGAAGCGCGGACCGTCGGTATCGGTGACGAGCCCGATGTTGCGGAACCCGCCCGCGTTCAGCGCCCCCATGATCTGGGCCACCCGCTCATAGGGAATGGCCCCGTCGGCGCGCAGGAACACCTTGTCCGAGGACCGTTCCGCGGCGATGGCGCGCAGGCGGGGGATCAGCTCGGCCGGGTCCACCTCGGTGGTCTGGATCAGGGTGCGGCCGTCCGAGGTCATGGTGATGGTCAGCGGCTCTTCCTGTTCCGAGGGCAGCGCGGTCGCCGCGGTGCGCGGCAGTTCCACCGGCACGCCCACGGTCAGCAGCGGCGCAGCCACCATGAAGATGATCAGCAGCACCAGCATGACGTCCACGAAGGGGGTGACGTTGATCTCGGACATCGCGGCGGCGCGGCCGCGGCCCCGCCGGCCCCCGCGCCGGCCGCCCCCCGCCCGGCCCGATTTCGCGACCGCGGCGCCCATCTCAGGCCGCCGCGTCGAGCTGGCGCGACAGGATGGTCGCGAATTCGTCGGCGAAGGCCTCGTAGCCGCCGAGGATCCGGTCGGCATCCGCGTTCAGCTTGTTGTAGAACACCACGGCCGGGATGGCGGCGACCAGGCCGATCCCGGTGGCCAGCAGCGCCTCGGCGATGCCCGGGGCCACCACGGCCAGGTTGGTGTTCTGGCTGATGGCGATCTGCTCGAAGGCGTGCTTGATGCCCCAGACCGTGCCGAAGAGCCCGATGAAGGGCGCGGTCGAGCCGGTGGTGGCCAGGAACCCGAGGCCGCCGTTCAGCCGCTCGCCCTCGCGCCCGATCGCCACGTCCATCGCCCGGTCGATGCGCGCCTGCGCGCCGGCGATCAGCACCCCGTCCTGCCGGTGGCTGCGCCGCCATTCCAGCATCCCGGCGGCGAAGACCTTTTCCGAGGCCCCCCGCGGCTCGGGCCCGATGCGCTCGTAAAGCTCGTCCAGGGGCTCGCCCGACCAGAAGGCGCGGTCGAAGACCTCGGCCTCGCGGCGGGCCAGGCGGAAGGCGATGTACTTCTGCACGATGATCGCCCAGGACCAGAACGACATGAAGAGCAGGAGCAGCATCACGATCTTGACCGTGAAGGTCGCCCGCATGAAGAGCGCAAACAGCGAGAAATCAATATCCTGCGCCGTGGCGGCTAGGGTTCCGGTGTCCATGTCTCAGTGCCTGCTCGGGTTGCATGGCCGTTTTCCGGCCCTCGTTGCGCCGCAGTCTTACCGGAATCGGCCGGGGATGCCAACATATCCCGCTGCGGTGGCATAGCGGCCGGCCGGCGGAAACCTGCGCGCCGTGTTGCAATCCGGCGGAAGGCAAGACCCCTTGCCGCCCCCGTCGCCGCGGCCTAACCCTCGCGTCATGCGGATTCTGTTTCTGGGCGATGTGATGGGCCGGGCGGGCCGGACGGCGGTGGCGGCGCGGCTGCCGGGGCTGCGGGCGGACCTGCGGCTGGATTTCGTGGTGGTCAACGGCGAGAACGCCTCCTCCGGCGCCGGGCTGACCGCCGACCACGCGAAGGGCCTTCTGGCCGCCGGGGCGGATTGCCTGACCCTGGGCGACCATGCCTTCGACCAGAAGGAGATGCTGTCCTTCATCGAGACCGAGCCGCGCATCCTGCGGCCCCTGAACTATGCCCGCATCGCGCCGGGCCGCGGCGCGCGGGTCTTCACCGCCGCGGGCGGGCGCAAGGTGCTGGTGGCGCAGGCGCTGGGGCAGGTGTTCATGAAGCGGCCCTTCGACGACCCGTTCTCGGCGCTGGACGCGGTGCTGCGGGCCCATCCGCTGGGCGGGCTGGTGCAGGCGGCCATCGTGGACATCCACGCCGAGGCCACATCCGAGAAGATGGGGATGGGCCACTGGTGCGACGGGCGCGCCTCTCTGGTCGTCGGCACCCATACCCATGTGCCCACCGCCGACGCGCAGATCCTGCCCAAGGGCACCGCCTATCTGACCGATGCCGGGATGTGCGGCGACTATCTGTCGGTGATCGGCATGGATCCGCTGGAGCCCATGCGCCGCTTCGTCACCGGCATGGGGCAGGGCCGGTTCGAGCCCGCGGGCGGCGAGGCCACGCTGTCGGGGGTGTTCGTGGAGACCGACGACGCCACCGGCCGGGCGCTGAGGGTGGTGCCGCTGCGCACCGGCGGGCGGCTGGCGGAGTCGCTGCCCTGACAGGCCCCCGGCTGCTCTATCCGCTGATCCTGCTGGCCACCGGCATGACCTGGGGCCTGAGCCAGCCGCTGGGCAAGCTGGCGGTTTCCACCGGGCACGGGCATTTCGGCATCATCTTCTGGCAGCTGGTCATCGGCGCCCTGCTGCTGGGGCCGGCGGCGGTGCTGAGGCCGGTGCGGCTGACCCGCCGGGCGCTGACCTTCGCGCTGGTGGTGGCGGTGGTCGGGACGCTGGTGCCCAACACCACCTTCTACATCTCGGTGGCCCGGCTGCCGGCCGGGGTGATGTCGATCCTGATCGCCATCGTGCCGATGCTGGCCTTTCCCATCGCGCTGGCGCTGGGGATGGACCGGATGGATGCCGGGCGGCTGGTGGGGCTGGCGCTGGGCCTCGCCGGCGTGGCGCTGATCGCGCTGCCGGAGGCCAGCCTGCCCGACCCGGCGATGGCGGCCTTCCTGCCCGTGGCGCTGATCGGCCCGCTGTTCTATGCGCTGGAGGGCAACTTCGTCGCCCGCTTCGGCACCGGCGGCATGGGCGCCGTGCAGGCGATGGCGCTGGTCTCGGTGGTGGGGGCGCTGATGGCGTTGCCGCTCGCCCTGGCCACCGGGCAGTTCATCGACCCCATCCGGCCCTGGGGCATCGCCGAATGGGCGATCCTGACCGGGTCCGCCACCCATGCGCTGGCCTATTCGGCCTATGTCTGGCTGGCCGCCCGCGCCGGCGCGGTCTTCGCGTCGCAATGTTCTTACATCGTCACCGGCACCGGCGTGCTCTGGGCCATGGCGATCCTGGGCGAACGGTTCTCGCCATGGGTCTGGGCGGCGCTGGCGGTGATGCTGGGCGGGCTGGCGCTGGTGCAGCCGCGGGCGCCGCGCCGCGGCGTTTGACAGCGGAAAGAAAATCTCTACCAAGATACCGGACTTTCGGAGAAGAAATGTTCGGTTTCGAGATCGCCGCCAGCCATCAGCCCATCGTCGCGCTGGTCATCATCGCCGTCATGTTCGCCATGTTCCTGTGGGAACGGCTGCCGGTCGAGGTCACCGCGATGGGGGGCGCGGCGATCATGATCCTGACCGGGCTGGCCCCGGTGGCCGAGGCCGTCAACGTGCTGAAGAACGAGGCGCCCTGGACCATCGCCATGCTGTTTCTCATCATGGGCGGGCTGGTGCGCACCGGGGCGGTGGAGATGGTGGTCTCGCTGGCCGGGGTGCGCGCCGAGGCGCATCCGGCCGCCACGCTGGTGGTGCTGTTCGCCGTGGTGGCGCTGCTTTCCTCGATCATGAACAACACGCCGCTGGTGGCGGTGATGATCCCGGTGATGATCCGGCTGGCGCCGCGGCTAGGGCTCTCGCCCTCCAAGCTGCTGATCCCGCTCAGCTTCATGACCGTGCTGGGCGGCATGATCTCGCTGATCGGCACCTCGACCAACCTCTTGGTCGACGGGGTGGCGCGGGCCAGGGGGATGGAGCCCTTCCACCTGTTCGAGATCGCGCCGCTGGGGCTGGCGCTGACCCTGATCGGCGGCATCTACCTGGCCACCGCGGGGCGCTACCTGCTGCCCGACCGGCAGTCGATGGGGGTGCTCTTGCAGGACCGCAAGTCGATGAAATACTTCACCGAGGTCGTGGTGCCCGAGGGCTCGCCCCTCATCGGCAAGCCGCCGCTGGAGGTGGACATCTTCAAGCGCGCCGGGGTGCGGGTGATCGACGTGCTGCGCGGCGACGCCTCGCTGCGCCGCGACATGGCGCCGGTGCGGTTGCAGGCGCTGGACCGGGTGGTGCTGCGCACCGAGATGGCCGAGCTGATGGGCCTGCAGGACCGCACCGACGTGCGGCTGGTCGACCGGCTGTCCTCGGTCAAGACCGAGACGGTCGAGGTGCTGATCGGCCCCGGCTGCCGGATGGAGGGGGTGCGCCTGGGCGACCTGCGCCTGCGCCGGCGCTACGGCGTCTATGTCCTGGCCGCCCACCGGCGCGACCAGAACATCGGCCGCAAGCTGGACGACCTGGAGGTGCAGATCGGCGACACACTGCTGCTGGAAGGCGCGGCGGAGGACATCCAGCGGCTGGCGGCCGACATGAACCTGGTGGACATCTCGCTGCCCTCCACCCGCGCCTTCCGCCGCAAGAAGGCGCCCATCGCCATCGCCGCGCTGGCGCTGGTGGTGGGGCTGGCGGCCTTCGAGGTGGCCTCGATCCTGGTGCTGGGGTTCTTCGGCGTGGTGCTGATCCTCGTCACCCGGTGCATCGACAGCGACGAGGCGTTTTCCTTCGTGGACGGCCGGCTGCTGGCGATGATCTTCGCCATGCTGGCGGTGGGGCAGGGGCTCGACCATTCCGGCGCGGTGGAACTGGTGGTGCAGGGGGCCGAGCCCTGGCTGCGGGAGCTTTCGCCCTTCTGGATGATCCTGGCGGTCTATCTGCTGGGCATGGTGATGACCGAATTCCTGTCGAACAACGCGGTGGCGGTGATCTATACCCCCGTGGCCATCGAACTGGCGCAGGCGCTGAATGCCGACCCGCGGCCCTTCGTGGTCGCCGTGATGTTCTCGGCCACCGTCGCCTTCGCCACCCCGGTGGGCTACCAGACCAACCTGATGGTCTATGGCCCGGGGGGCTATCGGTTCTCGGACTTCATGCGGGTGGGCCTGCCCTTGAACCTGCTGGCGGCGCTGGCCTGTTCGCTGCTGATCCCGGTGATCTGGCCGCTGTGAGGCGGGGGTTGCGGGCGGCGCTCGCGGCGGTGTAAGGACCGCCCTCGTCGCAGGCAGGGGTGAGGGGCACGCCATGGCAGGCCATTCCAAATGGGCCAACATCCAGCACCGCAAGGGCAAGCAGGACGCCATACGGTCGCGGATGTTCTCGAAACTGGCCAAGGAGATCACGGTCTCGGCCAAGATGGGCGACCCCGACCCCGAGAAGAACCCGCGCCTGCGGCTGGCGGTCAAGGCCGCCAAGGCGCAGTCCATGCCCAAGGACGTGATCGACCGGGCGATCAAGAAATCGCAGGCCGGCGACGCCGCCGACTATACCGAGATCCGCTATGAGGGCTATGGCGCCGGCGGCATCGCCATCATCGTCGAGGCGCTGACCGACAACCTGAACCGCACCGCGTCCAACGTGCGCAGCTATTTCACCAAGGCGGGCGGCAACCTGGGCCAGACCGGCTCGGTCTCGCACAGCTTCGACAGGGTGGGGGAGATCTCCTACCCCGTCTCGGCGGGCACGGCCGACGAGATGCTGGAGGCGGCGCTGGAGGCCGGCGCCGACGACGTGGAGAGCGACGAGGACGGCCACTGGATCACTTGCGCGGTGGAGAACCTGTCCGAGGTCAGCGAGGCGCTGGAGGCCCGGCTGGGCGAGGCCACCGAGGCCAAGCTGGTCTGGCGCCCGCAGACCCGCACCGAGGTGGACCTGGACACCGCGACCAAGCTGATGAAGCTGATCGACCTGCTGGAAGAGGATGACGACGTGCAGGCCGTCACCCACAACTTCGACGTGCCGGAAGAGGTCGCGGCGCAGCTCTGACGGGGCCGGTTTCGCCAAAGGGTGAACGTCGCGGGCCACACAACGGTTGTCTTGCGGCCCGGTTCGTGGCAGCGAAAAGGGCAGGGGCCTCCGCCAGGCCCGCTGTGCCGAGGGGAGAGACCAGCCATGCGCAAGACCATGCTTCTCACAGCCGCCCTGACCGGGCTTTCGCAGGCGGCCTGGGCCGAGAGCATGGACATGCGGGTGGCCAAGGCCGAGGTGGCCGAGCCGATGTTCGGCGCCTCCGCGCGGGTGGACGTGATCCTCGACGGCAACATCTGGGACGCCTTCGCCCTCTTCACCGCGGCGCGGGTGGGCCGGCAGGTCTTCGTCTTCGTGGAGAACGACCTGATCATGGCCCCCCACCTGCACGGCGCCATCACCCGCGGCAACATCACGCTCAGCGCCGGCCCCGGCGGCTTCAACGGCCGCTCCGCCGAGGACCTGGCGACCTATCTCAACAGCGGCGGCACGATCCGCATCACGGACGAGCGGCCCTGAGGGTAGCGGGCAGCTTGGGGTAGTGGCGGGGTGACCCCCGCCCTACGACTCCGGCAACGCGGCTCGCCGTAGGGCGGGATTCATCCCGCCACACTACGACTCCGGCAACGCGGCGCACCGTAGGGCGGGATTCATCCCGCCCAACCGCGCTCTCTACGCCTCACCCCTGCAACGTCCGCACCCCGTACCCCTCCCCCCGCGCCTTCATCGCCGCCACCGCGGCCACGCTCGCCGCGGCGGTGGTGAAGTAGGGGATGCGGTCCATCAGCGCGACCCTCCGAATGTCGCGGCTGTCGGAGATCGACTGGCTGCCCTCGGTGGTGTTCATCACCAGCGCGATCGCGCCGTCCTTCAGCATGTCCACGATGTTGGGCCGGCCCTCGTAGACCTTGTTGACCGGCACCGGGCGCACGCCGGCGCCCTCCAGCCATTTCGCCGTGCCGCGGGTGGCCACGATCTCGAACCCCATGGCCACCAGACCGCGCGCGGCTTCGGCCAGCGCATCGGTCTTGTCGGCATCCTTGACCGAGAGGAACACCCGGCCCGTTTCCGGCAGCACCATGCCCGCCCCCATCTGCGCCTTCAGGAAGGCCAGCGGGAAGGTGCGGTCCCAGCCCATGACCTCGCCGGTCGAGCGCATCTCGGGGCCCAGCAGCGGGTCCACCCCGGGGAACCGCGCAAAGGGCAGCACCGCCTCCTTCACCGAGAACCAGGGCGTCAGCGGGTCGGCCAGGGTCAGCGGGTCGGCCAGCGGCAGGTCGGTGTCGGGGCCGACCCCGGCGGGGTAGGGCGGGCGCAGGGGGAAGCTCGACAGCGGCTCCCCCGCCATCAGCCGGGCGGCGATGGAGGCGATGGCGCTGTCGGTCGCCTTGGCCACGAAGGGCACGGTGCGCGAGGCGCGCGGGTTCACCTCCAGCACGTAGATCAGCCCGTCCTTGATGGCGAACTGCACGTTCATCAGGCCCACGACGCCCAGAGCCAAAGCCATCTGCACCGTCTGGCGTTTCAACTCCTCGACCGTCTCCGCCGACAGCTGGTGCGGCGGCAGGCAGCAGGCGCTGTCGCCGGAATGCACCCCGGCCTCCTCGATATGTTCCATGATTCCCGCGACATGCACCGACTGCCCGTCGCAGAGCGCGTCCACGTCCACCTCGACCGCGCCGGAGAGATAGCTGTCCAGCAGCACCGGGTTCTGGCCCGAGACTTGCACCGCGGTGGCGATATAGCGATCCAGCTGCGCATCGTCGCGCACGATCTCCATCGCCCTGCCGCCCAAGACGAAGGAAGGCCGGATCACCAGCGGATAGCCCACCTCGGCCGCCACCGCGAAAGCCTCCTCGCGGCTCCGCGCGGTGCCGTTCACCGGCTGGCGCAGGCCCAGGTCCTGCAGCAGGTGCTGGAACCGCTCGCGGTCCTCGGCCAGGTCGATGGCGTCGGGGCTGGTGCCCAGGATCGGGATCCCCTCCTCGGCCAGGGCATTGGCGAGCTTCAGGGGCGTCTGGCCGCCGAACTGCACGATCACCCCGTGCAGCGTGCCGTTGTCCTGCTCGACCCGCAGGATCTCCAGCACGTGCTCCAGCGTCAGCGGCTCGAAATAGAGCCGGTCCGAGGTGTCGTAGTCGGTACTGACCGTCTCGGGGTTGCAGTTGACCATGATGGTCTCGTAGCCCGCCGCGGTCAGCGCGAAACAGGCGTGGCAGCAGCAATAGTCGAACTCGATCCCCTGGCCGATCCGGTTGGGGCCGCCGCCCAGGATCACCACCTTCCTGCGGTCCGAGGGGCGGGATTCGCATTCCACCTCGCCCATCGCCGGCAGTTCGTAGGTGGAATACATGTAGGGCGTCTGTGCCTCGAACTCGGCGGCGCAGGTGTCGATGCGCTTGAACACCGCCTGGATGCCCTGCGCGCGGCGCAGCCGGCGGATCCCGGCCTCGGGCGTGCCCGTCAGCCGGGCCAGCCGGGCATCGGTGAAGCCCAGCATCTTCAGTTCCCGCAGCCCCTCGGGCGTGGCCGGCAGCCCCTCGGCGGCGATCCGCGCCTCGGTTTCGACGATCTCGCGGATGCGGGCCAGGAACCAGGGGTCGAACGCGGTGGCCGCCTGGATCTCGTCGTCGGTCAGGCCGTGGCGCATCGCCTGCGCGATCACCCGCAGCCGGTCAGGGGTGGCCTGGGTCAGCGCCTTGACCACGGCGGCCTTGTCGGGCGCGCCCGGGATGGCGATCTCGTCGAAGCCGGTCAGGCCGGTTTCCAGCGAGGCCAGGGCCTTCTGCACCGATTCGTGGAAGCTGCGGCCGATGGCCATCGCCTCGCCCACCGACTTCATCGCCGTGGTCAGGTTGGGCTCGGACCCGGGAAACTTCTCGAAGGCGAAGCGGGGGATCTTGGTGACCACATAGTCGATCGAGGGCTCGAACGACGCGGGCGTCACCCGGGTGATGTCGTTGTCGAGCTCGTCCAGCGTATAGCCGACCGCCAGCTTGGCCGCGATCTTGGCGATGGGAAAGCCGGTGGCCTTGGACGCCAGCGCCGAGGACCGCGACACCCGCGGGTTCATCTCGATCACCACCATGCGCCCGTCGCGCGGGTTGATCGCCCATTGCACGTTGGAGCCGCCCGTCTCCACCCCGATCTCGCGCAGGACGGCGATACTGCCGTTGCGCATGATCTGGTATTCCTTGTCGGTCAGGGTCAGCGCCGGGGCCACGGTGATGCTGTCGCCGGTATGCACTCCCATCGGATCCACGTTCTCGATGGAACAGACGATGATGGCATTGTCGGCGCGGTCGCGCACCACCTCCATCTCGTATTCCTTCCAGCCCAGCAGGCTTTCGTCCACCAGCACCTGCGCGACCGGGCTCGCCTCAAGCCCCGACTTGACGATGGCCGCATAGTCGTCGCGGTTGTAGGCCACGCCGCCGCCGGTGCCGCCCAAAGTAAACGCGGGCCGGATGATCGCCGGCAGCCCCACCTCCTCCAGCACCCGCATCGCCTCGGCCACGCCGGTGGCGATGTCGTACTTGCCGTCCGCCCGCTTCGGCGCGGCCACGATGGCGGCCTTGGGGTTTTCCAGCCCGATCCGGTCCATCGCCTCGCGGAACAGCTTGCGGTCCTCGGCCATCTCGATGGCCTGCCGGTTGGCGCCGATCATCCGCACGCCGAAGCGTTCCAGCACCCCCATGTCGGCCAGCGCCAGCGAGGTATTGAGCGCGGTCTGCCCGCCCATGGTCGGCAGCAGCGCGTCGGGCCGTTCCTTCTCGATGATCTTGGCCACCACCTCGGGCGTGATCGGCTCGATATAGGTGGCGTCGGCCAGCCCCGGGTCGGTCATGATCGTGGCGGGGTTCGAGTTGACCAGCACCACCCGGTAGCCCTCTTCCCGCAGCGCCTTGCAGGCCTGGGCGCCCGAGTAGTCGAACTCGCAGGCCTGGCCGATCACGATGGGCCCCGCGCCGATGATCATGATCGAGCGGATGTCGGTGCGTTTCGGCATGGGGGCGCCCTTGGCTGTCGGCAAATTGCCCGCCTTATAGAGACGGGGGGCGGGGGCGCAAGGGGCCCCCGGCTTGTGGTCGGCCCGCGGCGCGCTATGTGGGGAGGGTTCGGGTTCAAGGGGCGGGTGATGACAGTCGAGGCGCGGCGGTGGCGGCTGAGGGCCGAGTTCTGGGCCTTCTTCCTGCTCCTGCCCTTGGGGATCGCCCTCTTCCTGCCGGCGCGGATGATGTTTCCCGCTTTGTTTGCAGCCACCGCGCTGGGGGTGGTGCTGTTGCACACCACGCCGGGCTTCCGCTGGCGCTCGCTTCTGGCCGGCAGCCTTTCCGCGCTGCCGCTGCTGGGCTTCGCCGCGGTGACGCTGGCCGCGGTGCTGGCGGTCAGCTGGTGGGCCACCGGGGGCCGGCCCTTCGCCTTCGCCGGCCGCAACCCCGAACTGCTGGCGATGATCCTGCTGCTCTACCCGCTGCTCTCCGCCCTGCCGCAGGAGATCGTGTTCCGCGCGCTGTTCTTCCGCCGCTACCGGGCGCTGCTGCCGCGGGGCAATGCGGCGATCCTGCTGAACGCTGGGCTCTTTGCCACCGCGCATCTGATGTACTGGAGCTGGGTGGTCGGCGTGATGACCTTCGTCGGCGGGCTGGCCTTCGCCTGGGCCTATGCGCGGCGGCGCTCCTTCCTGCTGGCGCTGGCGATGCACGCGCTGGCGGGACAGATGGTCTTCGCGCTTGGGCTCGGCATGTTCTTCTACACCGGCAACGTGCAGCGGCCGTTCTGACGCCTTGCCGCTGGGGCGCTTGCGTGCCAGATGCGCGGGATGGCCCGGCGCGCGGAAATCCTGATCGAGAACGGCCCCGGCGGCCGCCCGGCGGGCTTTGCCGCGCCGCAGGAGGTGGTGGTGGCCCGCCGCGGCGAGGATGTGGTGCCGGCGCTCGCCCGGCTGGACGCCGCCCGGGCCGCGGGGCTCTGGGTGGCGGGCTGGATCGGCTACGAGGCCGGGCTGATGCTGGAGCCGCGGCTGGAACGCCTGATGCGAGGGCAGGGGCCGCATCTGGTGTTCGGCGTGTTCGACGGGCCCGGCGACTACCGGCTGCCCGGGGGCGAGGCGCGGCTGACGGCCGCCGAGCCGGTTGTGACGCGGGCAGAGTACGCCCGCGGCTTCGCGCAGGTGCAGGACTATATCGCCGCCGGCGACTGCTATCAGGTGAACCTGACCTTCCCGATGGCGGCGCGCTGCGAGGGCGGGGCGGGGGCGCTGCACACCGCCCTGGCGGCGCGGGGGCAGGTGGGGCACGGCGCGCTGATCGACCTGGGCGAGGGGCCGGCCATCGTCTGCCGCTCGCCGGAACTGTTCTTCGCGGTGGAGCGGGGGGTGCTGCGCGCCCGGCCGATGAAGGGCACCGCGCCGCGCTCGGCCGATCCGGCGGAGGATGCCCGGTTTTCTGTGGATTTGTTCGAATCCGATAAGGCGCGGGCCGAGAACCTGATGATCGTGGACCTGCTGCGGAACGATATCTCCAGGCTGGCCCGGATCGGCAGCGTCAAGGTGCCCGAGCTTTTCAAGGTGGAGGCGTTCCCCACCGTGCACCAGATGTCCTCCACCGTCACCGGCCGGCTGGCGGGCGCGCCGGGGCTCGCGGGCCTGATGCGGGCGCTGTTCCCCTGCGGCTCGATCACCGGGGCGCCGAAGATCCGGGCGATGGAGATCATCGCCGAGGTCGAGCCCTTCCCCCGCGGCGCCTATTGCGGCGCGGTGGGCTGGATGGCCCCGGACGGCGAGGCGGCGTTCAGCGTGGCGATCCGCACCCTCTCGGTCTGGCCCGACGGCGAGGTGCGCTTTGGCGTGGGCGGCGGGGTGGTGGCCGATTCGACCGAAGGGGGCGAGTGGGAGGAGGCGCTGTGGAAGGCCCGTTTCGCCGCGCCGATCTGACCGACCCCGGCCTGCGGCTGATCGAGACGATGCTGTGGAACGGCAGGGGTTTCCCCCGGCTGCCCGGCCATCTGGCGCGGCTGGAGCGGTCGGCGGCGCGCTTCGGCTGGCCCTGCGACCCCGAGGCGGTGACGGCGGCACTGGCGGGGATGGGTCCGGCCCCGGCCCGGGTACGGCTGACCTTGGATGCGCAAGGCCGGCCCGAGGTCACCGCCGCGCCCCTGCCGCCCTCGCCCGGGGTCTGGCGGCTGGGGCTGGCGTTCGAAAGGCTCGACCCCGCCGACATCTGGCTGACGGTGAAGTCCACCCGCCGTGCGGCCCACGACACCGCCCGGGCCGCCATGGCCCCCGGCCTCGACGAGGTGCTGTTCATCAATTCCCGCGGCGAGGTCTGCGAGGGCACCATCACCACCCTGTTCTTCGACCGCGGGCAGGGGCTCTGCACGCCCCCCCTGGCCTCCGGCCTGCTGCCCGGGGTGCTGCGGGCGGAACTGCTGGCGGGGGACTGCCGCGAGGAGGTTCTCGCGCCAGAGGACCTGCCCCGGGCGCGGCTCTGGGTCGGCAACGCCTTGCGCGGTCTGATGCCGGCGCTCTTGGCCGAAGGCTAGGCCGGGGGCACCCGCAGCGGCGGCAGGCTCTGCTCCAGCCGGGCGCGCAGGGGCTCGTGCTGCGGCGGCAGCTTCAGGTCGTTTCCCAACCTTTCCAAAGGCTCATCCACGGTGAATCCCGGGGGATCCGTGGCGATTTCGAACAATATCCCGCCCGGCTCGCGGAAATAGATCGACTTGAAGTACTGCCGGTCCCTCACCTCGGTGGTGGGCCGGCCCCAGTCGGCCAGCCGTGCCTGCCATTCCTTCTGCTCCTGGTCCGACCCGGTGCGGAAGGCGATGTGGTGGATGGTGCCGGGGCCCGCCCGGCCCGGCGTGGCGCCCTCGCGGCGGATCACGTCGAGGATGCTGGCCTCGGCCCCGCCGGGGGCGACGAGGCGGGTGCGCTCGGTCGCCCCCTCCCGCTCCTGCCCCTGCACCGCATAGCCGAAGACCTCGGTCAAGAGGCGCAGGGTGGGGTCGGGGTCGTCCTCCCACAGCGTGACCGAGTGGAAGGCCTGGCCGTCCGCCGCCCCCTCGGTGGCGATCAGTTCCACCGCCGCGCCGTCGGGGTCGCGCAGGGTCAGCACCCGCTCGCCGAAGCGGCGCGACTCTACCCCCTGCGCCACCCCGGCGAGATCCGCCGCCAGCGCCTCGAACTCCGCCGGCGGCACGGCATAGGCGAAACCCGCCGCCATGCCGGGGCCGGGCTGGCCCGGCGCGGCCTCGGGGTGGGGGAAGAAGGTCAGGATGCTGCCGGGCCGGCCGGTGTGGTCGCCGTAGTAGAGGTGATAGACCTCGGGCGCGTCGAAGTTCACCGTGCGCTTGATCAGCCGCCGCCGCAGCCGGCCGGCGTAGAAGTCCACATTGGCCTGCGCCGGGCCGGCGATGGCGGTGACGTGGTGGATGCCGGGGATCGTGGTCATATCGGGCCCTCCCTCGGGGTTGCCCGGCCAATATGGGCTGCGCGGGGCGCGGCTGTCACCCGCCGGGCGCTATTCCGCCGAACGCAGCACCTGCGCCGGCCGCGCCGCCAGCGGTCGCAGCGCGAACATCAGCCCGGCCAGCAGCGTGGCCGCCACGCCGCCGGCCACGATGGCCAGGGCCGAGACCGGCTCGAACCGATAGGACGCCTCCATCACGAAGGTCATGACGGCCCAGCCCGCCACGCCGCCCGCGACGATGGCCACCACCCCGGCCGCGGCTCCGGTCAGCGCCGCGCGCAGGGCGAAACTGCCGAGGATGCGGCCGCGGGTCGCCCCCAGCACCTTCAGCACCGCGGCCTCGAACACCCGGCCGCGCTCGCCCGCCGCCGCGGCGCCGATCAGCACCACGAAGCCGGTGATCAGCGTGGCCGCCGCGGCCCAGGCGGTGGCTGTGGCCAGGGTATCCAGCGCCTCGGACACCTGCGCCACCGCGTCGCGCACCCGGATCGCGGTGATATTGGGATAGGCGCGGGCCAGGTCGCGCAGGATCGCCGGTTCCGCCGCCTCCTCGGCATAGACGGTGGCGATATGGGTATGCGGGGCGCCCATCAGCGCGGCCGGGTTCAGCGCCATGACGAAGCCGATCCCGGCCGACTGGAAGTTCACCACGCGGAAGCTGGTGATGGTGGCCTCGATGTCGCGGCCCAGGATGTTGACGGTGATCCGGTCGCCCAGCTTCAGCCCCAGCTCCGCGCCCTCCTCGGCGGCGAAGCTGACCTGCGGCGCGCCGGCATGGTCCTCGGGCCACCACTCGCCTTCGGTCACCGTGGTGTTGCGCGGCGGCGCGGCGGAATAGGTCACCCCGCGGTCGCCGCGCAGCACCCAGTGGTCGCCGGCGACCGCGCGGGCCTCCTGCCCGTTGATGCGGGTGACGATGCCGCGCAGCATCGGCGCGCTGTCCACCTGGCTGACCGCGGGGTCGCCCTCCACCCGGTCGAGGAAACCCCCGATCTGGTCGGGCTGGATGTCGACGAAGAAGAAGCTGGGCGCGCGGTCGGGCAGGTCGCGGGCGATGGCGGCGCGCAGGTTGGCGTCGATCTGCCCCACCGCGGCGAGGACCGAGAGCCCGAGGCCCAGCGACAGGATCACCGCCGTCGCCTCGTCCCGCGGCCCGCCGATGGCGGCGAGCGCCAGCCGCAGGCCGGTGCGGCCGCGGGCGAAGGGCCGGCGGGCGGCCTTGGCGGCCAGCCGGCGCACCCCGCGGGCCGAGAGCCACAGCACGCCCAGCGCCGCCACCACCCCGGCCGCCGCGCCCAGCGCCAGATCCGGCACGCCGGAGAGCCAGGCCGCGCCGCCCACCAGCAGGACCACCAGCCCCGCCAGCACGGCGAGATGCCGCCCCTTCGGCCGGGCATGGCCCTCATCCCCCCCGCGGTACAAAGCCGCGGCGCGGACCCGCTCGGTGCGGGCCAGCGGCCAGAGGGTGAAGATCAGCGCGGTCAGGATGCCGTAGAACGCCGCCTCGGCCAGCGGCAGCGGGTAGAGCGCGAAGACCACCGGCACCGGCAGCGCCGCGGTCAGCACGGGGGCGAGCGCCAGCGGCACCCCGGCCCCCAGCACCAGCCCCAGGGCCACCCCCAGCGCGGTCAGCACCCCGATCTGCATCAGATAGGTGCGGAAGATGGTGTCGCCCGTGGCGCCCAAAGTCTTCAGGGTGGCGATGGTGGCGGTCTTGCCCTCCAGGTACGCCCGCACCGCGGCCTGGATGCCCACGCCGCCCACGGCCAGCCCGGCCAGCCCCACCAGCACCAGGAAGGCGCCCATCCGGTCCACGAAGCGTTCCACCCCCGGGGCGGCGCGGCGGCGGTCCTGCCAGCGCATCCCGTGGTCGCGGAAGGCGGCCTGAGCCTGTGCCCGCAGGGTGTCGAGGTCGGCGCCGGGGCGCAGCAGCAGCCGGTATTCGGTGTCGAAGAGGGTGCCGGGGGCGATCAGCCCGCTGTCGGCCAGATCGGCGCTGCGCACCAGGGTGCGGGGGCCGAGGCCGAAGCCGCCGTTGGCGCTGTCGGGCTCCTTGGCCAGGATGGCGCTCAGGCGGAACTCGGTCAGGCCCAGCCGGAAGCTGTCGCCGGGGGTCAGGCCCATGCGGTCGGCCAGCACCCGGTCCATCACCGCGCCGCGGTCGGCCAGGGCCTCGGCCAGCGGCATCGCGGGGTCCAGCACCACCGCGCCGGTCAGCGGATAGGCACCGTCCACCGCCTTCACCTGCGTCAGCGCGCGTTCCTCGGCGCCCTCCGGCCCGGAAACGGCCATCGAGCGGAAGTCCACGATCTCGGACACCGCGGCGAAGTTCGCGTCCATCCAGGCCCGTTCCTCGGGCGAGGCATAGCGATAGGTGAATTCCATCTGCGCGTCGCCGCCCAGGATCACCGCGCCCTCGGATTCCAGCCCCGCCGAGATGGCGCCGCGCACCATGCCCACCGCGGCGATGGCGGCCACGCCCAAGGCGAGGCAGGCCAGGAACACGCGGAACCCGGCCAGGCCGCCGCGCAGCTCGCGCCGGGCCAGGCGCCAGGCGAGCCTCATTCCGCGGCCTCGGCGCGCAGCGCCTGCCCCTCGACCAGCCCGTCGGCCAGCCGCACCACCCGGTCGCAGCGTTCGGCGAGTTCCGGGGCGTGCGTGACCAGCACCAGCGTGGCCCCGTGCCGGTCGCGCAGGCCGAACAGCAGGTCCATGATCGCCCGCCCGTTGGCGCCGTCGAGGTTGCCGGTGGGCTCGTCGGCCAGCAGGATCGCCGGGCGGGGCGCCGCGGCGCGGGCCAGCGCCACCCTTTGCTGCTCGCCGCCCGAGAGCTGGCCGGGATAATGGTCGAGCCGCGCCCCCAGCCCCACGGCGCGCAGCTCGGCCTCCGCCGCCGCGAAGGCATCCGCCCGGCCGGCCAGTTCCATCGGCACCGCCACGTTTTCCAGCGCGGTCATGGTGGGGATCAGGTGGAAAGACTGGAACACCACGCCCATATTGGTGCGGCGAAAGCGGGCCAGCGCGTCCTCGTCCATCGCCGTCAGGTCCTGGCCCAGCGCCGTGACCCGGCCGCCGGTGGCGCGCTCCAGGCCCCCCATCAGCATCAGGAGCGACGACTTGCCCGAGCCCGAAGGACCGACCAGGCCCAAAGTCTCCCCCCGCGCCACGGTGAGCGTGATGCCCTTGAGGATCTCCACCGGGCCCGCGTTGCCCATCAGCGTCAGTCGCGCCTCGGTCAGCGCAAGGATCGGGTCAGCCATGAAATCCGCCATTCGTCGCCTGTCCCCGGCATATGGGGCAGGGCGGGGCCGGCGCAACCGCATGGGCGGCCTTGCCGTGGCATTGGCGGCATTTTTCGGCGGCGCAGCGGCGATGGCGCAACCGTTGACGCTGGTCGCCCTGGGCGACAGCCTGACGCAGGGCTACGGCCTGCCGCCCGAGCAGGGGCTGGTGCCGCAGCTGCAGGACTGGCTGACGGCGCAGGGGGCGGAGGTGACGGTGGTCAACGCCGGCGTCTCGGGCGACACCACCGCCGGGGGGGCCGCGCGGGTGGAATGGACGCTGGCCGGCGGGGCGGATGCGATGATCGTGGCGCTGGGGGGCAACGACCTGCTGCGCGGGATCGACCCGGCGGCGAGCCGCGCCAGCCTGGCCGCCATCCTGAAGGCGGCGCAGGCGCAGGGGGTGCCGGTGCTGCTGGTGGGGATGCAGGCGCCGGGCAACTATGGCCCCGCCTACAAGCGCGACTTCGACGCGATGTATGCGGAACTGGCGGCGGAATACGGCGCGGCGCTGGTGCCGGATTTCTTCGCGCCCCTGACCGCCGGTGGGGCCACGCTGGCCGATCCGGGGGCGATGATGCAGGCCGACGGCATCCACCCCAGCGCCGAGGGGGTGCGGCTGATCGTCGAGGGGCTGGGGCCGCAGGTGCTGGACCTGCTGGCGGAGGCCGGGGGGTAGGCGCCAAGTTTCTTGAAGCAAGAAACTTGCAAATTCCTTGTTTCAAGGAATTTGGCCCTCACTCCCCCCGGTTGCTGGTGAACTCCGCCTCGATGCGGAAGCGCACCTCGTCGGCCACGCCCAGCGTGGTGCCGGGCGCCGGGATCCCGGCCACCATGCCGAATTCCGAGCGCAGGATCGCCCCTTCGGCGGAAAACCCGATGCGCGCCCCGCCGGGGTCCAGCGGATGGCCGGGATAGCCGCCGTTGAACCGCACCGAGAGCGTGACCGGCCGGGGCACGCCGCGCAGGGTCAGGTCGCCGGCGCCCTCGGCCGTCGCCTCGCCCGTGCGGCGCACCGCGGTGCTGGCGAAGCTCGCCACCGGATGGGCGTCGGTGTCCAGGAAGTCGGGGCTGCGCAGCATGGCGTTGAAATCGAACCCGGGCTCGCGCACGAAGCTGTCGAAGGCGGCCATGTCCACGCGGGCCTCGATCCGCGCCGCCTCGGGGGCCCCGGGGTCCAGCTCCAGCCGCGCCTCGACCGAGGTGAGCAGGAGCAGGAACCTGCTGAAGGACAGATGGTCGATGTCCAGCAGCACCCGGGTATGCGAGCGGTCGGCCCAGTAGGTGCCGGCGGGCAGCGGGCCTTCCATCGCCTCCTGCGCCATGGCCGGCCCGGCCAGCAGCGCCAGCACCCATCCGATCCGTCGCATCGCCGGCTCCATCACTTTACAGGATGGCTAAGTAAAGCGCGCCGCGCCGGACTGTCAACCGGGCGGCTGTTGCCCCCGCAGCCAGCCCAGCGTCAGCGGCGCCGCCCGCAACTCGCGCGAGCCCGGCCGCAGCCGCAGCAGGGCGGAGGCCAGCGGGGCCAGCCAGCCCAGCCGGCGGGCCAGCCGCCGCGCCGCCGCCGGGGCAGCCTCGCCCGCCGCCTGCCGATAGGCGGCCATCGCGGCGGCGAGCCCGGCGCTGTCCTCGGGAAAGCGGGTGAACCAGGTCTGCGCCAGCAGCATCAGGTCCAGCCCTTGCCGGGCAGCCGAGGCGGGGCGGGGGCGGAACTGCTCGAAGTCGATCAGCACCGCCTCGGCCCCGTTCCAGCAGATGTCGCGCAGCGCGGGCCGGCCATGGGCGAAGCCCGCCAGATGCAGCCGCGCGAGCGCCCGCCCGGCGGCGGCCATGGCGGCGCTGCGCTCGGCCTGCGGCCGGGCGGGGTCGGCCATCACCGTGGCGAGGCTCGCGCCCAGGTGCGGCAGCACCAGCCAGTCCGGCCCCTCGGCCAGCAGCGGCGGCACCGGCAGCCCGCGGTCGCCCAGCAGGTGCAGCGCGGTGCGCTCGGCCTCCAGGCTGCGGCGGGGATCGCCCTTCTGCAACCGGCCGAGGAAGCCCAGCTCCTCGGCGCGTTTCAGCCAGACCCGGCCGTCGGGCAGGTCGATGGCCTGCAACCGGCGCAGCGGGCCCTCCAGCGCCTCGGCGATGGCGGGGGGAAGGGCGGGCCAGGCGGGCGTCATGCGCCGCCCCGGGGATGCGCGGGCGAGATCATGACGGAAATGTAAGGGATGGATGACGGAAATGCAAAAGCGCCCGTCAGTGGCCGGCGAGGAACCCCTCCGGCGCGCGGGCCAGCAGATCCTCGGCCAATGCCGCGCCCAGCGCCGCGCCGTCCTGCGCCGGGCCCCGGCGTTCCCCGGCGATGGCCTCGGACCCGTCGGGCCGCAGGATCTCGCCCCGCAGCCACAGGCCATCTCCCTCCAGCACCGCCAGCCCGGCGATGGGGGTCTGGCAGGAGCCGTCGAGCCGGGCCAGGAACGCCCGTTCCGCCGCCAGCCGCAGCCCGGTGTCGCGGTCGTGGATGGGGGCCAGCAGCGCGGCCACCCGGGCGTCCCCGGCCCGCCGCTCCACCCCGATCGCGCCCTGCGCCACGGCGGGCAGCATCTCCTCGGGCTCGATGGCCGAGCGGGCGACATGGGCCATCCCCAGCCGGGTGAGCCCGGCCATGGCGAGGAAGGTGGCCATCGCCACCCCCTCCTCCAGCTTGCGCAGCCGGGTCTGCACGTTGCCGCGGAACTCGACGATCCGCAGGTCGGGCCGGCGCAGCCGCACCTGCGCCTGCCGGCGCAGCGAGGAGGTGCCGATCACCGCCCCCGCCGGCAGATCCGCCAGCCGCGCCGCCGCCGGCGAGACGAAGCCGTCGCGGGGATCGGCGCGCGGCAGCAGGCAGTCGATGACCAGCCCCGGCGGTTGCAGGGTCGGCATGTCCTTCATCGAATGCACCGCGATGTCGATGCCGCCGTCCAGCAGCGCCTCCTCGATCTCGCGGGTGAAGAGCCCCTTGCCCCCGGCCTCGCGCAGGGAGCGGTCCTGGATCGTGTCGCCGGTGACCTTGATCTCCACCGTCTGGAACGCCGCCTCGGGCAGGCCGTGCGCCGCCATCAGAGAGCGGCGCACCTCATGCGCCTGCCACAGCGCCAGCACCGAGCCGCGGGTGCCGATGCGCAGGGGACGGGCGGGGGAGGGCAGGTCGGGGCTCATGCCGGCAGGCTTAGCCGCAGGGGCGTGCGGTTTCAACCTGCCGACTCAGCGCACCTTGAGCCGCGCCACCACCGCCTGCCAGCCGCCGGGCGCCACCACGAAGGAGGTCAGGAACCCCGCGGCGAAGCCGGCGATCTCGGCCACCCAGCCGTAACCGCCGCCGAACAGCAGCCCGAAGACCAGCTGGAACAGCAAGAGCATCCCGATCAGCACGAAGGCGCGGGCGCGGTTGGCCCCCACCCGGCCCAGGTTCACCCAGAGGATGAAGGTGAAGGCCCCGATCAACCCGTAGACCGCGGGATAGCCGCCCACCAGCCAGCCCTGCGCGATGGGCAGCGCCTGCCAGGCCAGCGCGCCCGCCAGGGTGCCGGCCAGCACCACCGCCAGCACCGCCCACCAGCGGAACACCTCGCCCACGAACTTGCCCAGCGCCAGCAGGAAGGCCGCCACGAAGACCGCGGGCAGGGTGCCGGGCTGCACCAGCACATAGGTCACGAACCGCATGGCATAGTCGGGCGTCCAGACCCCGGCCTCCCACATCGCCTGCAGAAGCCCCGGCGGCAGGCCGAAGCGTTGCGCCGCCTCCTGCCGCCAGCCGATGGCGCCGGGGTCGTTCAGCAGCCCCGACCCCCCCGCCGCCAGCACCAGTTCCATCGCGATCACCGGCAGCGCCAGCAGCCAGACCACCGGCGGCAGCGGGTTCAGCGGCGACGGGCGCTCTTCCATCTCGTCCATGCGGGTCTCCGGGCAGGGGGTAGGGCGCATTGACGCCCCCGGGGTGCAGCGATAAGCCGTCGCGGTCGCAATTTCCAGTCGGAGCCCCGCCATGGCCGATCCGGTCCAGACGCCGCAGGCTTTCACCACCCGCATCTTCTCGGGCATCCAGCCCTCGGGCGGGCTGACGCTCGGCAACTATCTCGGCGCGCTGAAGCGGTTCGCGGAAAAGCAGGACGAGGGGATCGAGACGGTCTATTGCCTGGTGGACCTGCACGCGATCACCGTCTGGCAGGACCCCGACAAGCTGCGCCACGCCACGCGCGAGGCCGCGGCGGCCTTCATCGCCGCGGGGGTGGACCCGGAGCGGTCGATCCTCTTCAACCAGAGCCAGGTCTCGACCCATGCCGAACTGGCGTGGATATTCAACTGCGTGGCGCGGATCGGCTGGATGTTCCGCATGACCCAGTTCAAGGACAAGGCGGGGAAGAATTCCGAAAACTCCTCGCTGGGGCTCCTGGCCTACCCTTCCCTGATGGCGGCCGACATCTTGGCCTACAAGGCCACCCATGTGCCGGTGGGCGAGGACCAGAAGCAGCATCTGGAGCTGACCCGCGACATCGCCATCAAGTTCAACAACGACTACGGGGTGAACTTCTTCCCGGTCACCGAGCCGCTGATCGAGGGGGCGGCGACGCGGGTGATGAGTCTGCGCGACGGGACGAAGAAGATGTCGAAGTCCGACCCCTCGGACCAGAGCCGCATCAACCTGACCGATGATGCCCAGACCATCGCCGCCAAGATCCGCAAGGCCCGCACCGACCCGGAGCCCTTGCCGGAGACCATGGAGGGGCTGAAGGACCGGCCCGAGGCGCGCAATCTGGTCAACATCTATGCTGCCTTGGCGGGGACCACCCCGGCTGCGGTGGTGGCCGAGTTCGCAGGTGCGCAGTTCGGCACCTTCAAGCCGAGGCTCGCGGATCTGGCGGTGGAGCGGCTGGCGCCGATCACCACCGAGATGAACCGGCTGATGGCCGACCCGGCGGAGATCGACCGCATCCTCGCCCGCGGCGCCGACCGGGCCGAGGCGATCTCGCGCCCGATCCTGGAACAGGTCTATGACATCGTGGGCATGATCCGCTCGCGGCGCAGGTGAGGCGGGCGGCGGCCCTTGTCGCAGGGCTGGTCGGCCTGCTGTGGCGGGCCGGGCTTCTGGCGGGGTCGCTGGCGCTGGTCTGGCAGGGCTGGGCGACATTCGCCCGCGACCCGGCGCTGACGATCCTGCGGGTGGCCTCGGCGGAGGAGATCGTGGCGGCCACCGGCCGCGCCATGGCATCTGCGGCGACGCCGGAGCGGCTGGAGGCGCTGCTGGCCGCCCGGCTGGCCGAGGAGCCGCGCAACTGGGTGGCGCTGGAGGCTCTGGCGGAGGTGTTCGCGGAGCGCGGGGTGGTGCTGCCCGACAGCTATCAAGCGGCGTGGGACGAGGACAACGGCCTGCTGGCCCGCGCCGGGGCCTGCGGCGCCTGCGCCATCGACATCGCGCAATGCAGCATGACCAACGTGCTGGTCTGCAAGGGGCCGATCCTGCTGACCCCGGTCGAGGACGTGCTGGGGCTGGGCCGCGCCGCCACGGCGGCCCTGGGGGAGGGCGAGGTGGACGAGCTGGACCTCGCGCTCTCGGTCGCCGGGCTGGCGGCCACCGGGGCGGTGGTGGTCAGCGGCGGATCCTCGGCCAGCGTCAAGGCCGGCACCGCGGCGATCAAGGCGGCGCGGGGGATGGGACGGCTCTCGGCGCGGCTGACCGACGAGATCGTGGCGGCCTTCCGCGCCTCGGTCGATCTGGCGGCGCTGCGCGGCGTGCGCAGCATGGCCGACCTGCGCGCGGCGGTGCGGGGCGAGGCGCTGGCCCCGGTGGCGCGGCTGGCCGCCGACGTGGGGCGGATCGGCGAGGCGGCGGGGGTTTCCGGCACGCTGCACCTGATCCGGCTGGCCGACAGCGGGGCCGAGGCGCGACAACTGGCCGACGCCGCCACGGCGCTGGGGCCGCGGGTGGTGGGGCGGGCCGAGGTGCTGGGCAAGGGCCGGCTGTTCCGTGCCACGGTGCGGGTGGGAAATGCCGGGCTGCAACTGGCCGCGGGGATCGCCGGGGCGCTGATCGCGCTGGCCGGCGCGCTGGGGCAGGCGCTGGCGGGGGTTGCCTTGCGGGGCCTGCGGCGAAGGCGGTGATGGACAGGGCGCGGGCGCAAGGGCAGTCTGCGGCCATGCGGTTCCTCCTCGCCCTCCTGCTCCTCCTCCCCTTTCCGGCCGCGGCCGACCCTTCAGCTGTGATCGCGGCGGCGCGGGGGCAGGTGGGGGTGACGGTGGTCTACGACCCGGCCTATGCCAGCCTCGCCTTCCCCGGCGGCGACATCGACCGTTCGCGCGGGGTCTGCACCGACGTGCTGATCCGGGCCTTGCGGGATGCGCTGGGGGTGGATCTGCAACTGGCGGTCAACCGCGACATGAAGGCCGAATTCGCGGCCTATCCCCGCACCTGGGGCCTGACCCGCCCCGACCGCAACATCGACCACCGGCGGGTCGGCAACCTCGCCACCCTCTTGCGCCGCGCGGGGGCGGCGGTGGAGGGCGCGCCGCAGCCGGGCGACATCCTGACCGTCACCCTGCCGGGCAACCTGCCGCACCTGATGATCGTCTCAGACCGCGCCGGACCTTCGGGCCGGCCCTTGGTGATCCACAACGTGGGAGCGGGGACGCGGGAGGAGGACCGGATCGCCGACTGGCCCCTGACCGGCCATTTCCGCCTGACCCCGCAGGTGCTGGAACGGCTGGCCGCGCTGGGGCGCTGAGGCGGAATTCGCGCCCTACTGCGCCACGTCCTTGTGGATGATCACGTCGGCCTGCGGATAGGCGTCCAGGATCGCCCGGCGCAGCGCGGCGCCGATGTCATGGGCCTGCCGCAGCGGCAGCTCGCCGTCCAGCTCGATATGCAGGTGCACGAAGACCTTGCTGCCGGCGGTGCGGGTCTTGAGGTCGTGGAACCCCCGCACCCCCGGCCAGCCCCGCGCGATGGCCGCGATCCCCTCCACCACCGCCGGATCGGCGGCGCGATCCATCAGCGCGTCCCAGGCGCCCTTGCCGATCTTCGCCGCGCCCGCCGCCAGCACCGCCGCCGCGGCCAGCGCCACGATGGCGTCGATCGCCCAGAGCCCGAACTGCGCCGAGGCCCAGAGCGAGACTATGGCCCCGATATTGGGCAGGAGGTCGCCGAGGTAGTGCAGCCGGTCCGCCGCCACCACCCTGTTGCCGGTGCGGGCCGCCACCCGGCCCTGCCAGATCACCAGCCCCAGCGTCAGCGCCACCGACAGGCCCATGGCGATCATCCCCCGCCCCTCGGAGGCCAGCACCGCGGGTTCGCGCGCGATCAGCCGGGCGACCGCCAGCCAGCCGATCACCCCGGCCGAGACCATGACCAGCACCGCCTGGCCCAGCGCCGCCAGATCCTCGGCCGAGCTATGGCCGAAGGCATGGTCCTCGTCCGCGGGCTTGGCGGCATAGAGGATCGCGGCCATGGCGGCCAGCGAGACCATCAGGTCCAGCGCGCTGTCGGCCAGCGAGGCCGCCACCGAAAGGGCCCCGGTCGCCCCCAGCGCCCAGAGCTTCAGCCCCACCAGCAGGCTCGCCACCGTGACCGAGGCGATCCCGGCCGAGAGGTTCAGCCGCAACCGGCGGCGGGGATCGTCGGCGGTCATCTCGGGCACCAGGGGCTGGGCACCCCCCTCCCCCATCTCCTCCCCACCAGGGGGAGGGGAGGCACGCTGCCGGCACCCGGCGGGACGGGTCGCCGAGGGGCGCCTACCGGCGGGGGGCAGGTACCGATTGCAGCGGGGCGCAACTCCACGGCCGAGGCACCTCCCTCCCCCCTCGTGGGGGAGGGATGGGGTGGGGGGGCCGTGCCAGCGAACGCCCGCGCCTGCACCGCGCCGAAAAGCGCCGGATCGGCGGGGCCGGGTTCGCGGAGGGTGCAGTCGTGATTCACGCGGGGGCTCCCGGCGGGGGAACGCCAGCCTAGTCCACGATCTCGCCGGCTTCCACGCCCCAGATCGAGTGCTTGTGCACCCAGCCGCGCATCCCCTCGGTGGAAACCCGGCACCAGTCGGGGCCGCATTCCAGCAGCCGCGCGACCACCCCGGCCTCGGCCTGCATCACCACCGGGGCGCTCTCCTGCGGGGCGCTGCGGAATTCGGCCATGTCCTCGGTCACCAGCACCGAGCGGGTGCCGGACAAGAGCGCATAGTGCACCCAGCCGCCCGCGCCCTCGGCATCCTCGACCCGGCGCCAGTTCTCGTGCTCGGCGGTCACCTTCAGCGGCATTCCGGCGCGGGTGAACACCCAGTCCACCCGGTGGGTCAGGCTGGGGCCGCGCCGGGCGTTGCCCTCGCCGGTCTTCAAGGTCACGAAGCGCGGCAGCGGCAGGTTGGTCACCGCCCCGCGCGCGGGGTCGCGTTGCGCGGGGGGCGCGGCCTCGGGAAGCTCGACCGCGACCGCGGCCGGCGCGGCCACCGTGGGGGCGATGGCGGAAAGCCCGCCCTCCTCCTGCGCCCGGGCGCCGCTTGCCGCGATGAAGGCCACGGCGGCGAGGATCGCCATCCTGCCCTGCTGTCTCATCCTGCCCGTCCCCGGCCCGCCTGGGGGCCGCCTGCCCGATTGCTGCGGGGCTTGTGCCGCGCCCCGCTTGGCCCCAACATGCCAGTCCGAACAAGGCATGGGAAGGCCCCGGGGGAGATCATATGGCCGACAAGCGCCTGAGTGTTGTCGTGACGCGACGCCTGCCGGCGCCGGTGGAGACCCGGCTGAAGGAACTCTTCGACGTGGACCTGCGCGACCCCGACGGGCCGATGACGCGCGAGGAACTGGCCGAGGCGGTGGGCCGCGCCGACGTGCTGGTGCCCACGATCACCGACCAGATCGACGCGGGCCTGCTGGCGCAGGCGGGCGAAAGGCTGCGGCTGATCGCCAGCTATGGCGCGGGGGTGGACCATATCGACGTGGAAAGCGCCCGGCGGCGGGGGATCCTGGTCTCGAACACCCCCGGCGCGGTGACCGACGACACCGCCGACATGGTGATCGCGCTGATCCTGGCGGTGACCCGTCGCATCCCCGAGGGGCTGGCGCAGATGCAGGCCGGCAACTGGACGGGGTGGGAGCCCTTGGCGCATCTGGGCGGGCGGATCGGCGGCAAAAGGCTGGGCATCCTCGGGATGGGCCGGATCGGGCAGGCGGTGGCGCGGCGCGCCCGCGCCTTCGGGATGCAGGTGCACTACCACAACCGCCGCCGGCTGCGGCCCGAGGTGGAGGCCGAACTGGAAGCCACCTGGTGGGACAGCCTGGACCAGATGCTGGCGCGGATGGACGTGATCAGCATCAACTGCCCGCATACGCCGGCCACCTATCACCTGCTGAACGCGCGGCGGCTGAAGCTGCTGAAGCCCACCGCGGTGATCGTGAACACCTCGCGCGGCGAGGTGATCGACGAGAACGCGCTGGTCCGCGGGCTGGAGGCGGGCGAGATCGCCGGCGCGGGGCTCGACGTCTTCTCCCGCGGGGCCGAGGTGAACCCGCGGCTGCGAGAACTGCCGAACGTGGTGCTGCTGCCGCACATGGGCTCGGCCACGGTGGAGGGGCGGGTGGAGATGGGCGAGAAGGTGATCCTGAACATCAAGACCTTCGCCGACGGCCACCGCCCGCCGGATCTGGTGGTGCCGGGGGTGTTGTGATGACCATGATCGCGCTGTCCGACGGCCGCGCCATCCCCGCCCTGGGCTTCGGCCTGTGGCAGGTGGCCGAGGCCGCGCGGGTGACCGAGACGGCGCTGGGCCTTGGCTACCGGCTGGTGGACGGGGCGGCGATCTATGGCAACGAGGCGGGGCTGGGGCAGGGGCTGCGCGCCTCCGGCGTGCCGCGCGAGCAGGTCTTCGTCACCACCAAGGTCTGGAACGACCGCCACGGGTTCGACGCGGCACGGGCGGCGGTGGGCGAGAGCCTGGACCGCCTGCGGCTGGACCGGGTGGATCTGGTGCTGATCCACTGGCCCTGCGCGGCGCGGGGCCTCTACGTCGACACCTGGCGGGCGCTGATCGCGCTGCGCGAGGAGGGGGCGGTCGGCTCCATCGGCGTGTCGAACTTCGACGCCGCGCAGATCGCCCGGCTGGTGGAGGAAACCGGGGTGGCCCCGGTGCTGAACCAGGTGGAACTGCACCCGCGGATGCAGCAGGCCGGCCTGCGCGCGGCACTGCAGGAGCGCGGGGTCGTGGTGCAGAGCTGGACGCCCTTGGGCCGCGGCCGAAGCTTCGCCGACCCGGTGGTGCAGGGCATCGCCGCGGCGCGGGGGATCACCCCGGCGCAGGCGATCCTGCGCTGGCACCTCGATCTCGGCCTCTCGGTCATCCCCCGCTCCACCCGGCCCGAGGGGCTGGCCGAGAACCTCGCGGCGCTGGAGGCCCCGCCGCTGACGGCGCAGGAACTGGCCGCCATGGAAGGGCTGGAGGCCGGCGAGCGGACGGGGCCGGACCCGGCGACCTTCTGCTGAGGCCGGGCTTTACCCGCCCCGCACAGCCTCCAGCATCCGCGACACGTTGTCGGGGTCGGCGTCCGGGGTGATGCCGTGGCCGAGGTTGAAGATGTGGGGGCCGCGCGAGAAGGCGCGCACCACCGCGCGGGTGCCCTCGACCAGCGCCGGGCCCCCCGTCACCAGCAGCCCGGGGTCGAGGTTGCCCTGCACGCAGCCGCCGGGCTGCACATGCTCGGCCGCCCATTCCGCGCCGACCGACTGGTCCAGCGCCACCCCGTCCGCCCCGGTGGCCTTGTGCATCCCGGCATAGCGGGGGCCGGCGCCGCGGGGAAAGGCGATCACCGGCAGGCCGGGGTGGCGCGCCTTCAGCGCCGCGGTGATCCGCCGCGCCGGGGCCACCGCGAAGTCGTCGAAATCCGCGCCCTGCAGGCTGCCGGCCCAGCTGTCGAACAGCTTCACCACCTCGGCCCCCGCCGCGACCTGCGCCGAAAGGTACTCCACCGTCGCCGCCTCCAGCCGGGCGATCAGGGCGGCGAAGGCCGCGCGGTCGGCGGCCTTGAAGGCGTGCGCCGGCTCCTGCCCGGGCGTGCCGCGGCCGGCGACCATGTAGCTCGCCACCGTCCAGGGCGCGCCGGCGAAGCCGATCAGCGCGGTCTCGGCCGGCAGCTCGCGCGAGAGGATGCGGACGGTGTCGTAGACCGGGGCGAGGGTGGCATGGATCTCCTCCACCGGCCGCAGGCCCGCGACCCCGGCGGCATCGGTGACGGTGGAGAGCCGTGGCCCCTCGCCCTCGGCGAACCACAGGTCCGAGCCCAGCGCCTGGGCGATGAGCAGGATGTCGGCAAAGAGGATCGCCGCGTCGAAGCCATAGCGGCGGATCGGCTGAAGCGTCACCTCGGCGGCCAGGTCGGGGGTGTAGCAGAGCGACAGGAAGTCCCCCGCCTTGGCCCGCGTCGCCCGGTACTCGGGCAGATATCGCCCCGCCTGCCGCATCATCCAGACCGGGGGAACGGCCAGCCGCTCGCCGGAAAGCGCGCGCAGGATGGTCTTGGGGGCGGGTCGGGTCATGGCATCCTCCGGTTCCCGCCCGCCATGGGCCGGCCCCCCCCCGGGTGTCAAGCCGCCAGCCGCCGCGCCGGTGTCGCAGCACCCCCGCGTTGCGGCCGGCGGAGAGAGCCGGGGGGCCGTCTGCCCCGGCTCCGCGCCCGCGTGTCAGGCCCATGCCGGCGGCAGCAGCCGGCATGGGCGCGTTGGACGGCGGCCGCCTCAGTCGTGCGCCTTGGCCGCGCCGCCGACGGCGACGATGTTGAAGGGCCGGCCCTCGGCCGGGATCGTGCCTGCGGGTTCCAGCGTCTCGGCGTTCACCCGCAGGATCCTGCCCTCCAGCGGATCGGTGACATAGACGCTGTCGCCGGCCACCGCCAGCCGCGGGCGCGGATCGCTCCAGTGCCCGTCCATCGAATAGGGCCCGGTCAGCCGTACCGACCCGTCGATCGCCCCGGCGATCACGTCGATGCGGTGCAGCTGGCCGTCCTCGGTGAAGACCCAGGCATAGCGGGCCCGCACCGGATCGACCGCGAAATGCACCCGCCGGGTGGGCAGGTCGATGCGGCGGAAGCTCTGCGCCTCGTTGGGGTCGATCAGCACGATGGCCTGCGGCCCGTGGTTGCCCAGGAAATACTGCAGCCCGCGGCCGCCGATCAGGGTCGAGGTGCGCCCCTCGGGCAGGCCGGCGGTGAAGGGCAGGCGCTCGACCACCGGCCCGCCCGCGCCGGCGCGGATCACCAGGATGCCGTCGGCGCAGCCGCCCAATGCCACCAGATTGCCCGAACTCGCCTCGCCATGCAGGCCCACGCATTCCGCCGTCTCGCCCAACTGGTTGCCGCTGCGGTCCAGCACCTTGAGCCCCACGGGCGCCTTGGAGGGATCCTCCGGGTCGGGCACCGAGACCAGATCGTGGTCGCCGAAGGGGATCACCACGCCGTGGTGCGGCGCGCCCGCGGCGACCTCGCGGAACCCGGCGCGGCCCTCCAGCGCCTCGCGCTCGTCGAAGACGCGGGCCACCCCCTCGCCGTCGAAGAAGGCCGCCCAATGGCCATCGTGCTCCACGAAATGCGAAGGGCTCTGGCCGGCGAACTCGGCCCCGGTCAGCCGGGGCGGGGTCAGGTCGATGTCGGCATGGTCGCCGTGATCGTCGAAGGCGATGCCGCTGGCGATGGCGGTCACCAGCCCCGCCGCGCCCTGCACGGCATAGACCGCCTCGCCATTGGCGCTGCGATGCAGGACGGCGGGGCCGGCGACCCGGAAGCGGTCGATCAGGCCGCCGTCCACCGCGTCGATGACGCTGACCACCGGCTCGCCGTGGTCGGCCACGAACAGGCGCCAGGCGGCGACGTCCTCATCGGCCCGGGCCGTGGCGGCAAGCGCCAGGCCCAGCGCAAGGACGGAACTTCCGAGGGCAGGGGTTCTCATGCGTCATCTCCTTTTGAAGGTAGGCGGTGCGGTGGCTGCAAGAGGCTGCCGCATTCGCTCAATATATGAGATGTTATTACATCACTTATGCGAGACTGCAAGAGACACCGGCATCCCCGGTGACGAAGGCCGCTCAGGTGAGGGAATGGGGCGGAGTCAGAGGTCGGTCTCAGCCGCCAGAACTGGCGGGCTCCAGCGGGCAGGCGGGATGTTGCGCGCGACGGCCGGCATCTCGAACTGCGCCCCTCTGTCAGTACCGGCGCTCTCCGCCGATAACAACTTCGGCGCTTGCAAGGTCAAGAGGGCTTCTCAGCCCTTCTCCTGGTCCTCTGGCCGGCCGCGGTTCTTGTGGTGCCGGCTCTCCTGGTGTTCGCCGCGCGGGGTGGGGTCGCCGTCGTCCTCGGCCAGCGGCGCGGGGTCGTCGGGCAGGTCGGTCTCGGTGATGCGGTCGCGCACCCGCTTCGGGGTGGAGAGGTAGGGTCGGGGGTCGAAGTCCTTGTCGGCGTTGCTGGTGTCCACCCGGCGCTCGAGGATCCGGCGCTGCTGCTCATGGGTCTTGTTGCCGGCCATGGCCCTGCCTCACTTGTTGGTGCGGCCGCGCTGGCGGGGGTCGATGCCGCCCTGCGGGGTGGTGTCGTTCATCACGTCGCCCTCGAAGGTGTTCTCGCCGCCGATGGGCTCGTCGTCGCGATCCGCGCCCTTGGAGCGGCCGATGCCCGGGTCGCCCTTCAGGTCGGCGTCGCTGGGCTTGCGGGTCTTGGGGTGCTTGGGCGCGGACATCAGGGTTCGTCCTCCACCCGCCCCGGCCCCCGGGTGTCGTCGGGGGCGTCGTCGGCCAGCGGCCGCTTCCCGCGCGGGATCCGGCTGCCTACATGCTCGCGCAGCTGCTCGCCCTGCACATGGCGCGAATCGAGCCCGCGCTGCTCGGAATGGCGCGAGGTGTCGCGGTTGGACAGCACCTCGCCGGGCAGGGGCGTGTCGACCTCGGCCGGGGCCATCCCGCCGCTGCCGTCGCCCTTGCCGCGGTCCTGCTGGCCGGCGCCGAATTTCTTGTGGCTTGCCTGGGCCATGGGTTTCTCCTTCTGCCTGCGTTCCCGCCATCAACCGGCAGGGCCGCGGGGATGTTCCCCCGGGGCCGCGAAATCCGCCCCACTGGGAACAAATCCCGCCCGGCCGCGATGAAGGGATCCGTCCCATTTCGCGAGAGCCTATCCATGACGCATTATCCGCTGCGGGCACCGGCCCTGACCCATCATCCCATCGATGCCGTCCATGCCACGCTGGGCGCCTTTCCCATCGCCTGCTTCAGCCTGACCCTGCTGACCGACATCGCCTACTGGCAGACCTCGAACCTGCTGTGGCTGCATTTTTCGGAATGGCTGCTCTTCGCCGGGGTGGTCATGGGGGCCCTGGCGCTGATCGTGCGGGCGGTGGACTGGCTGGTGCGCCGCGTCCGGCATTCCTGGTGGGCGGTGCTGGGGGCGGTGGTGGTGCTGGTGCTGGCCACGGTGAACAGCCTGGTGCACACCGCCGACGGCTGGACCGCGGTGGTGCCCTGGGGGCTTACCCTGTCGGTCGTCACCATCCTCGCGATGATCGTCACCGCATGGCTGGCCGGCCGGGGGGTGCACCATGTCTAGGATCGCGCCCCATACCTTCCTTGCCGGCGCCCTCGTGCTGGCCGGCTGCGGCGAGGACGAGTTTGACACCACCCAGCAGATCGGCCCCGACCCCGTGCTGCCGGCCCCCTCGCAGAGCCTGCTGCCCGACCTGAAGGTGGCCGAGGTGGTGGGCTGGCAGGAGGGGCAGGCCCCGGCCGTGCCCGAGGGGCTGGTCATCGCCCCCTATGCGCAGGATCTGGTGAACCCGCGCACCGTCCATACGCTGCCGAATGGCGACGTGCTGGTGGTGCAGTCGCGCGAGCCGCCGGGCAAGCCGCTGGAACGGCCCAAGGACATCATCCGCGAATGGATCATGTCGATGGCCGCGGGCGGCGGCGGCGGGGGCGAGGAGGAGACCAACCTCATCACCCTCCTGCGCGACACCGACCGCGACGGGGTGGTGGACGAACGCGCCGACCTCTTGACCGGGCTCAACTCGCCCTTCGGGGTGGCCTGGCACGACGGCACGCTCTACGTCGCGGCGGCGGATGCGATCCTCAGCTATCCCTACGAACTGGGCGCGACCGCGATCGACGCCGAGCCCACGGTGCTGGCGCCACTGCCCGGCGGCCCGATCAACCACCACTGGACCAAGGACCTGGCCTTGAGCCCGGACGGGCGGTTCCTCTATGCCTCGGTCGGCTCCAACTCCAACGCGGGCGAGCGGGGGATGGAGGCCGAGAAGGGCCGCGCGGCGATCTGGCAGGTGGACCGCGAGACGGGGATGGCCCGCGTCTTCGCCTCGGGCCTGCGCAACCCCAACGGGCTGACCTTCCACCCCGAGACCGGAGTGCTCTGGACCGTGGTGAACGAGCGCGACGAACTGGGCCCGAACCTGGTGCCCGACTCCATGACCTCGGTGCAGGAGGACGGGTTCTACGGCTGGCCCTGGAGCTATTACGGCCAGCATGTGGACGAACGCGTGCATCCGCCGCGGCCCGATCTGGTGGAGACGGCGATCTCGCCCGACTATGCGCTGTCCAGCCACGTGGCGGCGCTGGGCATGGCCTTCACCCATGACAGCGCGCTGCCCGAGGCGTATCGCGACGGCGCCTTCGTCGGCAACCGCGGCAGCTGGAACCGCAGCGCCTTCAACGGCTACAAGGTGATCTACATCCCCTTCGAGAACGGAATGCCCGCGGGCATGGCGCAGGACGTGGTGACCGGCTTCCTGGAGGGCGACCAGGCCCGCGGCCGCCCGGTGGGGCTGGCCATCGACGGCACCGGCGCGCTGCTGATCGCCGACGACGCCGGCAACACGGTCTGGCGGGTGGCGGCGGCGGACGGTTCGGTGACGCCCGAGCCGATCCCGACCGACCGGGTGACCGCCGAGGCCGAGACCGCCGCCCCGGCCGGGGAAGACGCCGCGGCCCCCGCGCCGGCCGAACCCGCCCCGGGCGGGCCGACCGAGCCGCCGCAGACCGACGTGGCCCCGGCGATCTCGCCCGACGACGACGGCACCCCGACCCCGGCGCCCTGACGCTCAGGCGTTGGTTTAGCGGCAAGCCCCCGGGGGGCTTCGCGCCCCCCCGGACCCACCGCGGGATGCTTGTGACTCAAAAGAGAAGCCGGTTGAGGTTTCCCCCCGGCCCGAGCCCGTTTTCTTTGGTGTCCCAAATATCCCGGG
>JBBCJM010000232.1:0-16352 GCA_037190175.1 Paracoccaceae bacterium
GGCCGCTCGCCGCCCCCGCGCTGCTGCAAGCGGCCCAGGGCAGGCTCGACGCCGCCGCCCCCGCGCCCGCCCCCTGGGCGCCCTGGGGCGTGGCCCGCGCCGCTCTGCGCGCCGCGCTGGCCCGCACGCCTTCCGACCGCACCATCCTGGTGGGCGCCTGGGAGGCCGAGGCCGACTGGGCCGCCGCCGCGGGCCTGGCCGCCTGGCTGCCCGAGAGCCGGTTCTTCCCGGCGGCCTGATCCTCGCCGGCTGGGGGACAATTTGACTCAAACTGTCCTTCTTCTGTCGATAAATATCCTCGGGGGGTCCGGGGGGCAGACGGCCCCCCGGCGCTCTCCACCAGAACCGGCGCCGGGGGTTCAGCCCTCGACCAGCACCGCCCGGGCGCGCTCCACGTCGCGGGCGATCTGGTCGGTCAGTTCGGGCAGGCCGGCGAAGCTGGCCTCGGGGCGCAGGTAGTCGACCAGCGCCACCGACAGCTGCTCGCCGTAGAGCTCGCCGGCGAAGTCGATGAGGTAGGTTTCCAGGTTGGGCGCGTTCCGGCCGAACATCGGCCGCACGCCCAGGCTGGCCGCGCCGCGGTAGGTCCCCCTGTGCGGCCCGGTCAGCACGTCCACCCAGACCGCATAGACCCCCAGCCGGGGCAGGTGCAGCCCCTCGACCGACGTGTTGGCGGTGGGAAAGCCCAGGTCCCGCCCCCGCTTCTCGCCGTGGATCACCTCGCCCTCGATGCGGTGCCAGTGGCCCAGCATCCGCGCCGCGCGCGCCGGCTCCCCCGCCCCCAGCGCCTCGCGGATCGCGGTGGAGGAGGGCACCTCGCCCCCCGCCGCGGCCACCAGCGGCACCAGCGTGGCCGCGATCCCCCGTTCGGCGCAGAGCCGGGCGAGTTCCCCGGCGGTGCCGGTGCGGCCCCTGCCGAAGCGGAAGTCCTCTCCCACCGCGACATGGGCGATGCCCAGCCCATCGGCCAGCACTTCGGCCACGAAGTCCTCGGGGCCGAGGCCCGCCAGCCTGGCGTCGAAGGGCAGCTCGTAGAGCCGTTCCACCCCCAGCCGGGCCAGCCGGTTGGCCCGCGCCACGGCGTTCATCAGCCGGAAGGGCGGGGCGGAGGGGGCGAAGAACTGGCGCGGATGCGGCTCGAAGGTCACCACCCCCAGCGGCCCCCTGCCGCGGGCGGCGTCGATCACCGCGGCATGGCCCAGATGCACGCCGTCGAAATTGCCCATCGCCACCGAGGCGCCGCGTGCGCCGGGCTCAAGCCCCTGCCAGTGCCTGAAGATCCGCATCAGCCCCCGGCGGGCGGGGCCCGCGCATCCCGTCAGTCGAACTTGCGGCTGGGCGCCAGAACCAGCGCCTCGCCCCTGAGCACCACCGTATCGCCCACGGCGCAGCGGGTTTCAAGGGTCACCCGGCGGCGGGCATGGTCGATGGCGGTGACCGAGACCTCGGCCAGAACGCAGTCGCCGGGGCGCACCGGGGCCAGGAATTTCAGGCTCTGGCCCAGGTAGACGGTGCCGTGGCCGGGCAGCTGTTCCCCGATCACCGCCGAGACCAGCCCCGCGGTCAGCATCCCGTGGGCGATGCGGCCCTGGAAGATGGTGTCGCGGGCATAGGCGTCGTCCAGGTGCACCGGGTTGCGGTCGGTCGAGACCTCGGCGAACAGCTCGATGTCGCGGTCGGTCACGGTCTTGCGCAGGGAGCGCGTCATGCCGATCTCCAGATCCTCGATGCAGATCGTCCCGCGGGGAGCGTTGTCGAGCATGGGCGAATCCTCCCTGTCCATGCGGCGCAGGGTAGGAGATGCCGCGGTGCAGCGCAAGTTCGCCGGGTAATTTTCATGCGACGATGCGGCAAAATCCCGCAACTATCTTGCGGGGCCGTTGTCAGCGCAGCCGGCCGATGGCCCAGGTGGCGGGCGTCTGGCGGGCGTCCAGCCAGGCTTGCAGCAGCGCGGGGTCGGGCGTCTCGGGGTCGGGGCCGAAGAGGCCGGCCGCCAGCCCGCCGGTGATGAAGAGCGTGTCGAGCCCCTCGGCCAGCCCGCCCTGCACGTCGGTGCCGATCCCGTCGCCCAGGCAGAGGATGCGGTCCTCGGCCACCTCGGCCACCTCGGCCAGCCGGCGGCGGGCCAGGTCGTAGATCGGCGGATGCGGCTTGCCGAAATAGAGCGCGGTTCCCCCCATCTGTTCGTAGAGTTCGGCGATGGCGCCGGCGCAGTAGATGCGGGTCTCGCCCACGTCCACCACCAGGTCGGGGTTGGTGCAGAGCATCTTCAGCCCCCGCGCCCTGGCCTCCAGCAGCGTGGCGCGATAGTCCTCGGGCGTCTCCACGCGGTCGTCGAAGGGGCCGGTGCAGACGATCCCCTCGGCCTCCGCCAGCCCCACCCGCTCGATGGGGGGCTGGCCGGCGGCGAGGGCGGCCAGCTCGGGGCTGAAGTCGGTGAAGAAGCTCAGGTCCCGCTCCGGCCCGATGTGATAGACCCGCCGGCCCGCCGCCCCCACCAGCAGCGCATATTGCGCCGCATCGCCCGAGCTGACCACCGCGTCCCAGGCGTCGGCCGGGATCCCCAGCCGGGCAAAGCCGCGCACCACCGCCGGGTTGGGGCGCGGCGCGTTGGTCAGCAGGATCACCCGCCCGCCCCCGGCCCGGAACGCCTGCAAGGCCGCCACCGCCGCGGGCCAGGCCGCGATCCCGTTGTGCACGCAGCCCCAGAGGTCGCAGAACAGCGCGTCGTAACGGTCGGCGATCTCGGCCAGCGAGGCGATGATCCGGGTCATGGCGGGCCTTTCCTTCGGCGTGGCCCCGGCTCTACCCCGGGCGGGAGGGGACGGGAAGGGGGCCGGCGTAGGGCGGGATTCATCCCGCCACTCTGGAACATCCCCCCGCGATCACACCTTCAGCGCCGGCAGGATCTGCTTCTTGCGGCTGAGGATGCCGGGCAGGACCACGGTGTCGCCGGTCACGGTGCAGCCGAAGGAGGCCTCGGCCACGGCCTTCACGAAGTCGTTGGGCACCAGCAGCGTCGCCTCCTCGCGGATGATGTCCACGATGAAGAGCAGCACCTGGTCGGCCCCGTCCTCGGCCGCCACGCCGGGCATCGCCGCCATCAGGCTGGCCTTGCGGTCCAGCAGCACCCGCGGCGCGGTGGTTTCCAGCACCGAGACGCGCAGTTCCTTGCCGCCGACGGTATATTCCTTCGAATCCATCCGCAGCAGTTCGGCGTCCGAGAAGGCCGAGACGTCGGACTTCGCGGCGAACATCTCGTCGGCCAGATCCGCGATCTTCACCCCCAGATCCGCCGCCAGCCTCTCCGCCACCGCCTTGTCGTGCGGGGTGGTGGTGGGCGAGCGGAAGGCGAGCGTGTCGGAGAGGATGCAGGACAGCATCGCCCCCCTGATCCCCCGCGGGGCCTTGGCCAGATCGCCCCCGATCAGGTCGTGCATGATGGTGGCGGTGCAGGCCAGCGGGCGGATGGTGATCTCGATGGGGGTCCTGGTCTTCAGCCCGCCCACCAGCATGTGGTGGTCGACGATCCCCTGCACCGCGGCCTCGCCGATCCCGGCGGGCAGTTCGGCGGGGTTGTTGGTGTCCACGATCACCACCTGCTCGCCCGGGCTCACGTCCGAAATGATCGCGGGCTTCTCCAGCCCCCAGTGGCGCAGCACGAAGGCGGCCTCGGTATTGGGCTCGCCCAGCAGCACCGCCTCGGCCGGGGTGCCTTTCACTTCGGTCAGATACCAGGCCCAGATGAGCGGCGAGCCGGTGGAATCGGTATCGGGCGACTTGTGGCCGAAAACCTTGATGGTCATGGGGAAGCCTTCGCGTGATGGGTTCGGCGGCTCCTTACCCGGGGCGGGCGGCTTTGTCACCGGGGGCGCGTCGGTTCACCGCGGAGAGGCGGGACAGGCCCCGGAAACCGTGCTAGGCTGCCGCCATTGCAACATTCTGCCCCAGGGTGATTTCATGGCCAAGATGCCGGATGCGAAGGATCTGAAGAAGCGCATCGAGAAGGTACAGAAGTCGCTGGACGAGCAGGACAAGGAGATTGCCAAGATTTCCAAGGAGGCCGGCGACAACAAGGATCTCGCCAAGGCGGCCGAGGATGCGCGGGGCAGGCTCAGCAGCGCCCGCAAGCAGGCCGACGCGATGATGAACTTCATCAGGAACTGACGGCCAGCCCGCCCCGGCCTGTCGCCCGACAGGGCCTTTTCCCTGTGGCGCGGAGGTTTGCCGCGCGCCATAGTCCCCTGCGAAAGGGGGGCTGCCATGGAACACGACCGGATCCCGGAGATCGCGCTCGACTGGCACCGGCAGGGCCGGGGGGCGGCGCTGGCGACCGTGGTGCAGACCTGGGGCTCGGCGCCCCGGCCCGCGGGCAGCCAGCTGGTGGTCTCGGGCGCGGGCGAGATCATGGGCTCGGTCTCGGGCGGCTGCGTCGAGGGCGCGGTGGTGGCCGAGGCGCTGGAGGCGCTGGCCGACGGCCAGCCGCGGCTCCTGACCTATGGGGTCAGCGACGAGGACGCCTTCGCGGTGGGGCTGGCCTGCGGCGGCACCATCCGGGTGCTGGTCGAGCCGGTGGGGCAGGGCCTGCCCGAGCCGGTGCTGGCGGGGCTGGTGGAGGCCCGCGCCGCCGGCCGGCCGGTCGCCTATGCGGTGAACCCCGAGGGCTGGGCGCGGGCGCTGCTCGGCCCCGGGCAGGACCCGGCGGTGGATGCCCGCTTCCGGTCGGACCGCTCGGGGGTCGAGGAGGACGGGCGGCTCATAGCCATCCACAACCCGGCCCTGCGGATGATCGTGGTGGGGGCGGTGCATGTGGCCCAGCCGCTGGTCGCCATGGCCCGGCTCTGCGGCTACGACCCGGTGCTGATCGACCCGCGCAGCTCCTTCGGCTCGGCCGAACGCTTCCCCGGCGTGGCGATCCGCGACGACTGGCCGGACGAGGCGATGGCGGCGCTGGCGCCGGATGCCCGCACCGCGGTGGTGACCCTGACCCACGACCCCAAGCTGGACGACCCCGCGATCCGCGCCGCGCTGGGCTTTCCCTGCTTCTATCTCGGCTGCCTCGGCTCGCCCCGCACCCATGCCAAGCGGCTGGAGCGGCTGCGCGCGGCGGGCGTGCCGGAGGCCGGGATCGCCCGCATCCACGCCCCCGTGGGGCTGGACATCGGGGCGCGCAGCCCGGCCGAGATCGCGGTCTCGATCATGGCCGAGGTGACGCAGGTGCTGCGGCGGGGCTGAGCGCGGCCGATTGACAGGCCGGGGCCGCGGGGCCAAGCCTGCCCTGCATGATCGACCCGCGCCCCGTCGGATACGTCATCGGCCTCCTGGTCGCCGCGCTGGGCGCCACGATGCTGTTTCCCATGGCGCTGGACCTCATGGCGGGCCACCGCAACTGGACCGCCTTTCTGGAGGCCGCGGTGATCAGCGGGCTGACAGGCACGCTGACCGCGCTGGCCTGCACCAGCCGCAACCTGCGGGCGCTGAGCCTGCAGCAGTCCTTCCTGCTGACCACCGGCACCTGGGTGGCGCTGCCGGTCTTCGGCGCGCTGCCCTTCCTGCTGGGCGCGCCCCATGCCGGGCCGCTCGATGCCCTTTTCGAGGCCGTCTCGGGCATGACCACCACCGGCACCACGGTGTTCCTGGGGCTGGAGGACCTGCCGCCCGGCACGCTGCTGTGGCGCGGGATCCTGCAATGGCTGGGGGGCCTGGGGATCGTGGTGGTGGCGATGATCTTCCTGCCGGTGATGCGGGTGGGGGGGATGCAGTTCTTCCGCTCCGAGGGCTTCGACACGCTGGGCAAGATCCTGCCCCGCGCGCTCGACATCGCCGCGGCGCTGATCCGGGTCTATCTGACGCTGACCGTCGCCTGCGTGCTGGTGTTCTTCGGCCTGGGGATGAGCGGGTTCGAGGCGGTGGTGCTGGCGCTTTCCACCGTTTCCACCGGGGGTTTCGCGCCGCACGACGCCTCCTTCGCGCCGCATCGGGGGGCGGCGGAATGGGCGGCGGTGGTGTTCATGCTCTTGGCCTCGATGCCCTTCATCCGCTTCGTGCAGGCGATGCAGGGCACGCTGGGGCCGCTCTGGCGCGATGCGCAGGTGCGGGCCTATCTGCGCTGGAACCTGTACGCGGTGGTCGCGGTCACGGCCTACGAGATGGGCCGCCGCGGGGTGCCGCCGGCCGAGATGCTGCGGGAAGGCGCGTTCAACGTGGTCTCCACCTTCTCGGGCACCGGCTTCGCCAGCACGGATCTGGCGGGCTGGGGGCCCTTTCCCTTCGTGGTGCTGATCGCGGTGGGGCTGATCGGGGGCTGCACCTCCTCGACCGGCTGCGCGATCAAGGTGTTCCGCTTCCTGATCCTGTTCGAGGCGGTCAAGGCGCAGATCGCCCGGCTGATGAACCCCTCGGCGGTGGTGGCGGTGCGCTACGAGGGGCGGCGGGTGGGGCGGGAGGTGATCGATTCGGTCATCGTGTTCTTCACCCTGTTCATCCTGACCTTCGGGCTGCTGTCGGTGGCGCTGTCGCTGACCGGGCTTTCCACCCGGGCCGCGCTCTCGGCCGCCTGGTCCTCGATCGCCAATGTGGGGCCGGTGTTCGGGCCCGAGGTGGGGCCGACCGGCGCGGTGGACGGGTTTCCGGCCGCGGCCAAGTGGGTGATGATGGGCGGCATGATCGTGGGCCGGCTGGAGCTGATGGCGGTCTTCGTGCTGTTCATGCGCGGCTTCTGGCGGGGGTGATCCGCCGGCCGGCGGCTTTCCTTGCCGCCCGGCGCGCCCTATGGTCGCGGCCCCCTGACTCGGAGCCGCCGCATGACCCTGCCCCCGATCGAATCCCGCATCGCCTCGGAAATCGGGGCCGCGCCCGGGCAGGTCCGCGCGGCGGTGGAACTGCTGGATGGCGGCGCCACGGTGCCCTTCGTCGCCCGCTACCGCAAGGAGGCGACGGGGGGGCTGGACGACACCCAGCTGCGGCTTTTGGCCGAGCGGCTGGCCTATCTGCGCGAGCTGGAGGCGCGCCGCGCCGCGGTGCTGGCCTCGGTGCGCGAGCAGGGCAAGCTGACCCCGGCGCTGGAGGCCGCGCTTTCCGCCGCGCCCACCAAGGCGGAACTGGAGGACCTCTATCTCCCCTACCGCCCGAAGCGCCGCACGCGGGCGCAGATCGCGCGGGAGAACGGGTTGGCCCCCCTGCTGGACGCCATCCTGGCCGACCGCAATGCCGATCCCGCCGTCACCGCGGCGGGATACGTTACCGAAAGCGTGCCCGACACCAAGGCCGCGCTGGAAGGCGCGCGCGACATCCTGGCCGAGGCGCTGTCCGAACGCGCCGAGCTGCTGGGCCGGCTGCGCCAGCACATGCGCAAGGCAGGCCGGCTGACCGCCAAGGTGGTGGAGGGCAAGGAGGCCGCGGGCCAGAAATTCGCCGACTACTTCGCGCATGACGAGCCCTTCGCCACCGCCCCCTCGCACCGGGTGCTGGCCATGCTGCGTGGCCGCAACGAGGGAGTGCTGACCGTCGACCTGGCCGTGGACGACGATGCCCCCCGCGGCCAGAGCCCGGGGGAGGCGGCCTGCGCCGCCGTGCTGGGCACCGCGGGGCAGGGCGCAGGCGACCGCTGGCTGCGCGAGGCCGCGGCCTGGGCCTGGCGGGTGAAGCTGCGCCCCTCGCTGACGCTCGACCTGATGGCCGACCTGCGCGAGGCGGCCGAGGCCGAGGCGATCCGCGTCTTCGCCGCCAACCTGAAGGACCTGCTGCTGGCCGCCCCCGCCGGCGGCCGCGCCACCATGGGCCTCGACCCCGGCATCCGCACGGGCGTGAAGGTCGCGGTGGTCGATGCCACGGGGAAACTGGTGGCGACCGATACCGTCTATCCCTTCCAGCCCCGCATGGATGTGGGCGGCGCGCAGGCGAGCCTCGCCCGGCTGATCGCCGCGCATGGGGTGGAGCTGATCGCCATCGGCAACGGCACCGCCAGCCGCGAGACGGAAGGGCTGGTGGCGGACCTGCTGAAACGGCTGCCGGGGGCGAAAAAGCCGGTGAAGGTGATCGTCAGCGAGGCCGGCGCCTCGGTCTATTCCGCCAGCGAACTGGCGGCGCGGGAGTTTCCGGGGCTGGATGTCTCGCTGAGGGGTGCGGTCTCCATCGCCCGCCGATTGCAGGATCCGCTGGCCGAACTGGTGAAGATCGAGCCCAAGGCGATCGGCGTCGGCCAGTACCAGCACGACGTGGACCAGGGCCGGCTGGCGCGGGCGCTGGACGCGGTGGTGGAGGATGCGGTGAACGCGGTGGGGGTGGATCTGAACACCGCCTCGGCCCCGCTGCTGGCCCGGGTCTCCGGCCTGGGCGCCAGCCTTGCCGAGGGCATCGTGGCGCATCGCGACATGAACGGCCCCTTCGGCACCCGGCGGGAGCTGCTGAAGGTGGCCCGGCTGGGGCCCAAGGCCTTCGAACAGGCCGCGGGCTTCCTGCGCATCCCGGGGGGCAGGGAGCCGCTCGACGCCTCCTCGGTCCATCCCGAGGCCTATGACGTGGCCCGCCGCATCGTGGCCGCCTGCGGCCGTGACCTGCGCGCGCTGATGGGCGACAGCGCGGCGATCCGCCGGCTGGACCCCCGCGCCTTCGTGGACGACCGCTTCGGCCTGCCCACGGTCAGGGACATCCTGGCCGAACTGGAGAAACCCGGCCGCGACCCCCGCCCCGCCTTCCGCACCGCCAGCTTCGCCGAGGGGGTGAACGAGATCGCCGACCTGAAGCCCGGCATGTGGCTGGAGGGCACGGTGACCAACGTCGCGGCCTTCGGCGCCTTCGTCGATATCGGGGTGCACCAGGACGGGCTGGTGCATGTGAGCCAGCTGGCCGACCGCTTCGTCAAGGACCCGCGCGAGGTGGTGAAGGCCGGCGACGTGGTGAAGGTGCGGGTGGTGGAGGTCGACCCCGCCCGCAAGCGCATCGGCCTGTCGATGAAGCGCGAGGGCGGCGAGGCGCCCGGCCCCCGCGGCGCGCCCCCGCCGAAGGGCCGCCCCCGGTCCGCCGCCCCCGAGGCCCGCACCGCCGGCAATGCCTTCTCCGACGCGCTGAAGGGCCGCTTCGGGCGGTAGGGAGGGCCTCGTTTTCCCCCTCGCGTCCCCCGGCATCCTTTGCTAGAAGGCCGGCCGAACGCTGCCACCGGCGCCATCCGGGGGGCCAGCCTTTGCATCCCGGCGGGGGGTCCCGCCACTCGGGGAAAACACGCGGGAAGGACGACAGATGCAGGTCACCGAGACCCTGAACGAAGGTCTGAAGCGCGCGGTCACGATCACCGTCACCGCCGCCGAACTGGACGCCAAGGTCCAGGAAAAGCTGGTCGAGGCGCAGCCCGACATCGAGCTGAAGGGCTTTCGCAAGGGCAAGGTTCCGCTGGCCATCCTCAAGCGCCAGTTCGGCCAGCGGCTGATGGGCGACGCGATGCAGGAGGCCATCGACGGCGCGATGAAGGACCATTTCGAGGCCACCGGCGACCGCCCCGCGCTGCAGCCCGAGGTCAAGATGGTCAACGGCGGCGAATGGACCGAGGGCCAGGACGTCGTGGTCGAGATGAGCTACGAGACCCTGCCGCCGATCCCCGAGATCGACGCGGGCGCCATCGCGCTGGACCGGCTGGTGGTCAAGGCCGACGAGGCCGCGGTGGCCGAGGCGCTGGGCAACCTCGCCGACACCGCCAAGGGCTTCGAGGACCGCAAGAAGGGTTCCAAGGCCAAGGACGGCGACCAGGTGGTGATCGACTTCAAGGGCTCGGTCGACGGCGAGGTCTTCGAGGGCGGCACGGCCGAGGACTATCCGCTGGTGCTGGGCTCGAAAAGCTTCATCCCCGGCTTCGAGGACCAGCTGGTCGGCGCCAAGGCGGGCGACGAGGTGGAGGTCAAGGTGACCTTCCCGGAAAACTACGGCGCCAAGCACCTGGCGGGCAAGGAGGCGGTCTTCGCCACCACGGTGAAGGCGGTGAAGGCGCCCAAGGCGGCCGAGATCGACGACGAGCTGGCCAAGAAGTTCGGGGCCGAGTCGCTCGATGCGCTGAAGGCCCAGATCGCCGAGCGGCTGGAGGCCGAGTACAAGGGCGCCTCGCGCGCGGTGATGAAGCGGGCGCTGCTGGACCGGCTGGACGACATGGTGAAGTTCGACCTGCCCGCGCAGCTGGTCGAGGCCGAGGCCAACCAGATCGCCCACCAGCTGTGGCACGAGGAGAACCCCGACCACCACGGCCACGACCACGGCGCCATCGAGGCCACCGAGGAGCACAGGAAGCTCGCCGAGCGCCGGGTGCGGCTGGGGCTGCTCCTGGCCGAGATCGGCCGCAAGGCCGAGATCGCGGTGACCGACGCCGAGATGACCCAGGCGGTGATCCAGGCCGCGCGGCAATACCCGGGGCAGGAGCGGGCGTTCTTCGAATTCGTGCAGAAGAACCCGCAGATGCAGCAGCAGCTGCGCGCGCCCTTGTTCGAGGACAAGGTGGTCGACCACATCGTGGCCGGCGCCAAGGTCACCGAGAAGGAAGTCGGCAAGGACGACCTGCAAAAGGCCGTCGAGGCGCTGGACGAGATGTAAGGCTCCCCTCGCGGGGTCGACGGGGGGCGGGCCGCGAGGCTTGCCCCCTTTTCATTCCAGCGCGGCGAGGCGGGCCTCTGTCTGCGGCATCCGGGCCAGGCTGCGGGCGATCCGCGCCCGCCATTGCGGGCCGCGGGCCAGTGCGTCCTCGTAGGCCTCGCGCAGCTCGTCGGGGCGGTCTTCGGCCAGAACCCCGATCAGGAAGGCGGCCTGTGCCCGGTCCTTCACCGCCTTGATGGCGTCCGGCCCCCCCTGCCGCCGGTCGGCCACGATCAGCTTGTGGATCGCGAACCGCTCGGGCCGGGGCACCTGCACCAGCACCCCGGAACGGTAGAGCGCGGCGGCCTTGACCGGCTCGGCGATCAGGTAGTTCATGAAATGCAGCGACTGCGCCGAGACGCCCAGGGCGGGCAGGGGCCGGATGTCCTCCTCCGGGCGGAAGGAGGGGGTGAGGAATTCGACGAGTGTGTCGGATCGCGTCTGTTTCCAGCGCCAGACGCCGGTGCCCATGGCAGGGACGGGAGTGAAGTCGAGATTGCGGAAGGTGTCGGCCAGCCGCTCTTCCACCTTGTCGCCGAGCGCGAGCGACAGGCGCTCGAACTGTGCGATGTCGAGATCGCCCGTCTGAACCATCTGCTCTAGACCGTAGCGCACCCCCAATTCGCCCTCGTAGAGCCGAAAGGCGTGAGTGCCCACGATGGTGCCGCCCAGCCGGAACACCCCGGCATCGGCCATGGCCTTGAGCAACGATCCGGTCGCACCGTCCAGCGCCAGGAAATCCTCGCCGCGCAAGAGCCGGACAAGCCGCGTGCGATGCGCGGCACGCGCCTTGGCATCAGCCGTCAGTTCAGCCCGGCGTGCGAGGTCGGCGGCAAGCTCCGGCGTATCCTCGCCGATATAGCGACGGCGCACCGTGGTGCCGATGCGGATGGTCTCGTACCAATAGGCGCGCTCGCCCCGTTGTTCGCGCGAAGGCGAGCCCGAGATGGCGGCACGTTCGCTTTTCAGGCTGCGCAGCAGGTCGTGATAGGCGCTGTGAGCGAGAGTGCTGTGGCGGTCCATGGCCGTGTACTACATTTTTGATTTTTGTAGTACATGCCTCCGTGTACTACAAATACAATTCTTGTAGTACACGCCTGCCCATGAAAAAAAACCGCGCGGAGGTCGCCCCCCGCGCGGTTTCCGTAACGCCTTGAAAAGACTCAGCCCTCGTCCGAGGCCGCGCCGCCGATGTCGTCGAACAGTTCGGCGATCTCGAACTCGGCGGCGGCTTCCGCTTCGGCGGCCAGGTCCTGGATCGACTTGCCCGAGGCCTGCAGCTCGGCCTCTTCCGGCGAGCGGGCCACGTTCAGGGTGATCTTCACCGTGACCTCGGGGTGCAGCACCACGGAGACCGTGTGCAGCCCCAGTTCCTTGATCGGCCGGTCCAGCACCACCTGGCCGCGGCCGAGGGTGAAGCCCGCCGCCGTGGCCGCATCGGCCGCGTCGCGGGTGGTGACCGAACCGTAGAGCGCCCCGGCGTCCGAGGCCGAGCGGATCACCACGAAGGACTGGCCGTCGATCTTGGCGCCGACCGCCTCGGCTTCCTTGCGGGTCTCGAGGTTCTGCGCCTCGAGCTGGGCCTTGCGGGTCTCGAAGGACTTCAGGTTGCCCTCGGTGGCGCGCAGCGCCTTGCCCTGGGGCAGCAGGAAGTTGCGGGCGTAACCGTCCTTGACGTTCACGACCTCGCCCATCTGGCCCAGCTTGGCCACGCGTTCCAGCAGGATGACTTGCATGGTCGGGCCCTCACTTCACGGCATAGGGAAGCAGCGCCAGGAAGCGGGCGCGCTTGATGGCCGCGGCCAGTTCGCGCTGCTTCTTGGCCGAGACGGCGGTGATCCGCGCCGGCACGATCTTGCCGCGCTCGGAGATATAGCGTTGCAGCAGGCGCGTGTCCTTGTAGTCGATCGCGGGGGCATTGGCGCCCGAGAAGGGGCAGACCTTGCGGCGACGGAAAAACGGTTTGGTAGCCATGGGTTACGATCCTTTCTTCACGTGCGCCGCGGGCCGCGGTCGAAACCGCCCCGGTCGCCGCCGCCAAAGCTGCGCTCGGGCCGCGGGCCGCGGTCGCCGCGATCGCCCCGGTCGCCGCGATCCCCGCGCTCGCCGTCGCGGTCGTCGCGCTTCTGCATCTGGATCGAGGGGCCCTCGCCGTGCTTCTCGACCCGGATGGTCAAGACGCGCATCACGTCGTCGTGCAGGCGCATCAGGCGCTCCATCTCCTGCACCGCCGCCGCGGGGGCGTCGGACTTCAGGAAGGCATAGTGGCCCTTGCGGTTCTTGTTGATCTTGTAGGCCATCGTCTTGACGCCCCAGTACTCCTTGTCGACGACATGGCCGCCGTTGTCGGAGAGGACGGTCGAGAAGTGGTCCACCAGGCCCTCGGCCTGCGCGCTGGACAGATCCTGGCGCGAGATGAAGACATGCTCGTAGAACGGCATGAGATTTCCTTGTGTCGGGGCGCATTTCATAGGACGGGGCCCGAGGCCCTTCCGCGGCCCGTCCACGAGAGGCTGCGCCGGTTCGCGTGAATGCGGAAGGATGCGGCCTTATACACATCGCGCGCGGGCGCGCAAGGTCGCCCGCTCAGCGGCGGACGGCGGTCAGGCGCACCGCCACCTCGACCTCCAGCCCCACGGTGGCGGCGTCGGGGTAGTTGGGGCCGATACCCCACGTCAGCCGCTCCAGCCGCGCGGCGCCCTCGGCCCGGGCGGTGTCGCCCTCGATGGCCAGCGAGAAGGGCAGGGCGAGCGGCGCCGAGACCCCTTTCAGCGTGAGCCTGCCATCCACCACCCAGCCTTCGCCCTGCCGCCGGATGGGGCCGGAGAAGCGGGCGGTGGGGTGGGCGGCGGTGTCGAGGAATTCCGCCCCCCGCAGCTGCGGGGTGACCGAGGTCAGGATCAGGCTGGCCATGTCGATGGTCACCTCCACCTGCCCGGCGGTGCCGTCGAAGGCGATTTCCGCGCTCCAGCCGGCGATGTCGCCCTGCACCCGCGCGCCCATCTGCGCCACGGTGAAGGTCAGGCTGCCCTCGGTCACCTGCCAGTCGCCCTCGGCCGCGGTCCGACTGGCCTGCGGGGTCTCGGCGGGCGGGGCCAGGGTCAGCGCCACGGCCAGCCCCGCGGCCCAGACCGCCAGCGCGGCCAGGGCCGGGGTCGCGGCGCGGCGGGGGCGGGGAACGGCCGGGGCCGGGGCGCCGCGGGTCATCCGCGCCAGCACCCCGTCGCGGTCGACCAGCGCGTGTTTCAGCGCGCCCAGCACATGCAGGGCCACCGCGGCGATCAGGATCCAGACGAACAGCCGGTGCGCCGCGGCGGCGGCCAGCGACACCGCCACGGACAACCGCACCAGCGGCAGGTTCTGCCCCAAAGGCCAGAGGATCGGCGCGAAGCCCTCGGTCGCCGCGTGCTCCACCCAGCCCGCCAGTGGCACCGCCACCAGCGCGAGATACAGCGTCCAGTGCACCGCCTCGGCGGCCCAGGTCTCCAGCCGCCGTCCGGGATGCACCGGCGCGGGGCGCGGCTGGGCCAGCGCCCAGAGGATGCGCAGAGCCGCGACCGAGAGGATCGCGACCCCCAGCGTCTTGTGCAGGGAAAACACCGCCGCCTTCTGCGCCAGCGCCGCGCCGCTGTCGTGGGGCAGGGACCGGGCGTAGAACCCCAGCGGGATCGCGGTCAGGATCATCAGCGCCATCAGCCAGTGGAACAGCCGCGCGACGCTGCCGTAGCTCTGCGCGGTATTGCCCGGCGCCATGCGCGGCCTCCCTCTGCCCGCGTCGATGCTAGCCCGCCCCGGGCCGGTGGCAAGCCCCGGGGCTTGTGCGCCGTGGCCGCGCCGGGGTATCCCCCGAAGGATCGCGATCGGGGGGACAGTCATGCGGGCTTTCGTGTTTCCGGGGCAGGGGGCGCAGGCGGTGGGCATGGGCAGGGCCCTGGCCGAGGCCTGGCCCGCGGCCCGCGCCGTCTTCGACGAGGTGGACGAGGCGCTGGGCGAGAAGCTGTCGGCGCTGATCTGGGAGGGCGACATCGAGACCCTGACGCTCACGCAGAACGCCCAGCCGGCGCTGATGGCCACATCCATGGCCGCGGTGCGGGCGCTGGAGGCCGAAGGACTGCCGCTGGCCGGGACCGCGGACTTCGTGGCCGGGCACAGCTTGGGCGAATATTCCGCGCTCTGCGCCGCCGGGGCGCTGAGCCTCTCCGACACCGCGCGGCTGTTGCGCATCCGCGGCCAGGCGATGCAGGAGGCGGTGCCGGTGGGGGTGGGGGCGATGGCGGCGCTGCTGGGCCTCGACTACGCCACGGCGACCGAGGTGGCGGCCGAGGCGGCGCAGGGCGAGGTCTGCCAGGCCGCCAACGACAACGATCCGGCGCAGGTGGTGGTCTCGGGCCACCGGGGCGCGGTGGAGCGGGCGGTGGAGATCGCCAAGGCCCGCGGGGCGAAGCGCGCGCTGCTGCTGCCCGTCAGCGCCCCCTTCCACTGCGCCCTGATGCAGCCCGCCGCCGCCCGGATGGCCGAGGCGCTGGCCGCGGTGGTGATCGCCGCCCCCGCCGTGCCGGTGGTGGTGAACGTGCGCGCCGAGGCGGTGACCGAGCCCGACCGCTTCCGCGACCTCCTGATCGCGCAGGTCACCGGCGCGGTGCGCTGGCGCGAGAGCGTGGAGTGGATGGCCCGCGCGGGGGTGGCCGACTACTGGGAACTCGGCACCGGCAAGGTGCTCTCGGGCCTGATCCGCCGCATCCAGAAGGACGCCGCCACCCGCGCCGTGGGCACGCCGGAAGAGGTGCGCGCGGCGGCGGGGTGACGGGGCCCTCCCGCCCCCCTCGGCCTTCGGCCTGCGGGCGTTGGGCCGGGCAAGGGGGGCTGCCGCCCCCCTTGGACCCCCCCGCGCCATGCCCGTCCGGCGTGGCCGTTGCGCAAGCCCCGGGGGGCCGTCTGCCCCCCCAAGCCAGCGGTTTCTCGAACCGATGGCGAAACCGCTGGCTAACCCCCGAGGATATTTGAGACACCAAAGAAAGCGGGAGGGGAACAGTTTGACTCAAACTGTCCGGTCCGTTCGCGGGTGCCAAGAGGGTGGCGGGCGGCAACCTGCCGAAAGGGCTAGTCCGGTTCGACAACTTCCCCTGACCCGTCCTTGTGGTAGCCGTAGCGGTAGCCAGCGGCGGGCAAGCCTGCTAAGGGGCGCGCGACCGGCTGGCAATGCGGGGGGCAAATGTTCGATCTGACAGGGAAAACGGCGCTGGTCACCGGCGCTTCGGGGGGTATCGGCGGGGCCATCGCCCGCGCGCTGCACGGGGCGGGGGCGACGGTCGGGCTCTCGGGCACCCGGCCCGGGCCGCTCGATGACCTCGCCGCGGAGCTTGGCGGCCGGGCGCATGTGCTGCCCTGCGACCTGTCGGACATGGCCGCGGTCGAGGCGCTGCCCAGGGACGCGGCGGAGGCGATGGGCGGCGTCGACATCCTGGTCAACAACGCCGGGATCACCCGCGACGGGCTGATGCTGCGGATGTCGGACGCCGACTGGGACGCGGTGATCGCCGTCAACATGACCGCCACCTTCCGCCTCTGCCGCGCGGTGCTGCGGGGGATGATGAAGGCCCGCTGGGGGCGGATCATCAACATCTCCTCGGTGGTGGCCATCGGCGGCAACCCGGGGCAGGCGAACTACGGCGCGGCCAAGGCGGGCGTCATCGGCATGTCGAAATGCCTGGCGGGCGAGGTCGCCACCCGCGGCATCACCG
>JBBCJM010000233.1:0-7337 GCA_037190175.1 Paracoccaceae bacterium
CCCCCCCCCCCCCCCCCCCCGCGATCCTGCATGACGCCGAAAGCGCGGCCTTCGCGCAGGGGCTGGAGCTGGTGGCCGACCCGGGGCTCTTGACCGAGGTCGCGGGGCTGGTGGAATGGCCGGTGGTGATCCTGGGCAGGATCGCGCCGGAGTTCCTGCACCTGCCGCCTGAAGTCCTGCAAACCTCCATGCGCGAGCATCAGAAGTTCTTTTCGCTGAGGAACCCCGCCACCGGCCGGATCGAGGGCTTCGTGACCGTGGCCAACCGCGAGACCGCCGACCACGGCGCCACCATCCTGGCGGGCAACCGCAAGGTGCTGTCGGCGCGGCTCTCCGACGCCCGGTTCTTCTGGGAGAACGATTTGCGGGTGGCGAAGGCGGGCATGGCGGAATGGGCCGAGGGGCTGAAGTCCGTGACCTTCCACAACAAGCTCGGCTCGCAGGCCGACCGCATCGACCGCATCGCGGCTCTCGCCCGCGAGATCGCGCCGCTGGTGGGGGCCGACTTCGCGCAGGCCGAACGCGCGGCGCGGATCGCCAAGCTCGACCTGCGCTCGGCCATGGTGGGCGAGTTCCCCGAGTTGCAGGGCACCATGGGCCGCTACTACGCGCTGGAGGCCGGCGAGCCCGAGCCGGTGGCCAACGCCGCCCGCGACCACTATTCGCCGCTGGGCCCCTCGGACGCGGTGCCGACCGAGCCCGTCTCGGTGGCGGTGGCGCTGGCCGACAAGCTCGACACCCTGACCGGCTTCTGGGCCATCGACGAGAAACCCACGGGGTCCAAGGACCCCTTCGCCCTGCGGCGGGCGGCGCTGGGGGTGATCCGGCTGGTGGTGGGGAATGGGGTGCGGGCTTCGATTTCCGACGTGGCATTCTCGCATGGCCGCAGGTTTGGCGAGGAAAGTGCGCGGGACAGATTGCGCGCCGAGGCCGCGATCTTGCGCGAACGGCACCCTAATCCCGATGACCGGCATTCGGTGGAGTTTGACGCAGCACAGAAGGCCCTTTCACAAGGACTTATTCTGGCTGACGATGTGAGCCAGGATCTCCTCGCCTTCTTCCACGACCGCCTCAAGGTCCATCTCAAGGACCAGGGCATCCGGCACGACGTGATCGACGCCTGCCTCGCCATGCCGGGGAATGACGACCTCACCCTGCTGGTCAAGCGGGCCGAGGCGCTGGCGGCGGTGCTCAAGACCGAGGACGGGGCGAACCTGTTGCAGGGGTTCAAGCGGGCCAACAACATCCTGACCCAGGCCGAGCAGAAGGACGGGGTGGAATATTCCTTCGGCCCCGACCCGAAGCTGGCGGAAGGCCCCGAGGAAGCCGCGCTCTTCGCCGCGCTCGACCGGGCCGAGGCCGCCATCGCCCCTGCCATGAAAGCCGAGGACTTCGCCGCCGCCATGGCCGCCATGGCCGCGCTGCGCGCGCCCATCGACGCCTTCTTCACCGCGGTGCAGGTCAACAGCGACAACCCGGTGGTGCGCCGCAACCGGCTGAACCTGCTGCACCGCATCCGCGCCACCTGCGCCCAGGTCGCCGACCTGACCCGCATCGAGGGCTGACCGCTTCTCTTTCGAGCCTCAAATATCCTCGGGGTTAGCCAGCGGTTACGCCATCGGTTCGAGGAACCGCTGGCTTGGGGGGGCAGACAGCCCCCCGGCGCCCTCCGCCCGCGCCACAGTCGGCCTGACTTCGCGGCAGCGGCCAAGGTCGCACTTGCCGGCCCTGTGATTCGGCGTATGCTGCATCCGAAAAGGAATGCCGCGGTGCAGAAACACGAGTCCCTGCCCGATTTCATCGTGGTGACGCCGACCGCGCGGATCGCCCCGCAGACGCATGGCTGGCGGGCCAAGTGCCTGCAACGGCTGATCCGGCTGGAGCTGCCGGTGCCGGCGACCGTAGCGCTCTCATCCACCACCATCCGCGCCATCGCCGCGGGCCAGCCCTTCCACGCGGCCGCGGTTCTGGCGCAGTTCGGGGCCGAGCCGCTGGTCTCCGTCCGCCCCAGCCCGGAGAACCCCGAATGGGGCGGGCCGGCCACGGTGCTGAACATCGGGCTGAACCGCGCCCGCCATGCAAGGCTGGCCGAGACCCATGGCCAGCAGGCCGCCGACACCCTGTTCCTGCGCTTCATCCAAGGCTATGCGGTGCATGTGGCGCGGCTGGACCCCGACCTCTTCGACGGGTTGCGCCCCGATGGCGCCGGGGTCCGGGCCGCGCTCGACGCCTATGAGCGCGAGACGGACGAGCCCTTCCCCGACGATCCCGCCCGGCAGCTGGCCGAGGTGCTGCGCTCCATGGCCCGCGCCTGGGAGGGCACCACGGCCCGCCTCTTGCGCCAGGCCAAGGGCGCGCCGGCCGAGGCGGCGCTGGGGCTGGTGGTGCAGGCCATGGCGCAGGGCTTCGGCCCCGGCCTTTCCGGCTCGGGCGTGATCCAGTTCGTCGAGGGGCTGACCGGCCAGCCGCAGATCACCGGCCGCTACCTGCCGCAGAGCCAGGGCCGCGACGCGCTGTCGGAGACGGGGGCGATCTACCTGACCCGCGACCGCCGCGGCGGCTCGCTGGAGGAGCTGGCGCCGGCGGTCTTCGCCGACCTCCTGCGCCACGGCGCGGTCTGCCGACAGCGGCTGCGCGAGGAGATGCAGATCGAGTTCACCATCGAGGACGGCCACCTGTCGGTGATCGACGCGGTGCGGGTGCAGCGGTCCTCCCGCGCCGCGCTGCGCATCGCGGTGGCGCTGGCCGAGGATGGGGTGATCAGCCGGGAAGAGGCGGTGCTGCGGGTGGAGCCGCGGGCGCTGAGCGAGCTTCTGCACCCGCAGGTCGATCCCCGCAGCGCGCGGGATGTCTTCGCCCGCGGCATCCCGGCCTCGCCCGGGGCGGCCACGGGCCGGATCGTGTTCTCCTCCGCCGCCGCGCAGGCCAGCGCGGCGCGGGGCGAGCCCTGCATCCTCTGCCGCCGCGAGACCTCGCCCGAGGACATCCGGGGGATGCATTCCGCCGCCGGGGTGCTGACCGAGCGCGGGGGGATGACCAGCCATGCCGCGGTGATCGGCCGGGGGCTGGGGCTGCCCTGCATCGTCGGCGCCTCGGAGATCCGCTTCGACCCGCGCGAGAAGCGGCTGACCGGGCCGGACGGGCGCATCTTCCGCGAGGGCGACACCATCACCGTGGACGGCACCACCGGCGAGGTGCTGGCCGGCGCGGCCGAGATGCTGCCGCCGGCGCTGGACGACACCTTCGAGCGGCTCCTGGGCTGGGCCGACGGGTTCCGCGACATCGGCATCCGCGCCAATGCCGACACGCCGTCGGATGCGCAGACCGCCCGCGCCTTCAAGGCGCAGGGGATCGGGCTCTGCCGCACCGAGCACATGTTCTTCGAGGAAGACCGCCTGGTCGCCATGCGCGAGATGATCTTCGCCAATACGCCCAAGGACCGGGCAGCGGCGCTGGCCCGGCTGCTGCCGATGCAGCGGGCGGATTTCGTGCAGCTTTTCGAGATCATGGCCGGGCTGCCGGTCTGCATCCGCCTGTTCGACCCGCCGCTGCACGAATTCCTGCCGCACTCGCGCGAAGGGCTGCGGGAGCTGGCCGAGGCTTTGGACCGGCCGCTGAGCGAGGTCACCCGCCGGGCCGAGGCTTTGTCGGAATTCAACCCCATGCTGGGGATGCGCGGGGTGCGGCTGGGGGTGGTGCTGCCCGAGATCTACGACATGCAGGCGCAGGCGATCTTCGAGGCCACCATCGAGGTCGCCCGCCGCGGCGACACCGTGGTGCCCGAGGTGATGATCCCGCTGGTCAGCGCCCGGCGCGAGGTGGAGCTGGTCAAGACCCGGATCGACGCGGTGGCGGCGCAGGTGCGCACCCAGTCGCGCGCCGATTTCAACTATCGGCTGGGGGTGATGGTGGAGACCCCGCGCGCCTGCCTGCGGGCGGGCGAGATCGCCCAGCACGCGGCCTTCCTGTCCTTCGGCACCAACGACCTGACGCAGATGACCTATGGCCTGTCGCGCGACGACGCGGGCAAGTTCATGGGCACCTATGTGAAACAGGGGGTGTTCCCCGAGGATCCCTTCCACATCCTCGACATGGACGGGGTGGGGGAACTGCTGCTGGTTGGGGCCGGGCGGGGGCGGGCGACGCGGGAGGATCTGACCCTCTCGATCTGCGGCGAGCATGGCGGCAACCCCGAATCAATCGGCTTCTGCCGCCGGGCGGGATTCGACTACGTGAGCTGCTCGCCCTATCGGGTGCCGCTGGCGCGGCTGGCCGCAGCGCAGCTCACCCTGCGCGATGTTGGCGATTAGGCAACAATCCCGGCCGCTTGTAGCGGATTCTTCAGAAACCGGATGAAGGTTTGGGCGGAAATCCGCCGATTCGCCTTTGGCGTGTGTTGCTAATTTGCCACAGGAAATGGACAGGTCTTCACGAGGTCGTTAACGATTCGCCCCGCCGCACCGGGGGGATTGTGGCGCCTTCAAGGCGGGATCTTGTCCCCGGCACGGGATTGTGAACGACCGCCGCTGCCGCGGCCAGAGACAGACCGGACGCCAGCCGAACCGGACACCGGACACGGGGGACAGACAGCCATGCGTGACGGAAACCATCGTCCCGCCGCCCGAAGCGGCATTGCCCGGCGCCGCGGCGCCCTCGCCGGCGCGGGCCTCGCGCTCGCCGCCTGGACCGCGCTCGCCCAGCCCTCGCAGGCCGAGGTCTCGATCAGCGGCGCCAATGCCCCGCCGGGCGATCCCGGCCTGCAGGTGGCCGCCCTGATGGGGGCCGAACACGCCGCCATCGCCGCGCTGCCGCACGACGCCACCACCCCGCGTTCGCGCAAGCCGGGGCAAGAGCCCGAGATCCGCATGGATGCCGCCTGGCTGGCGGCCAATGCCCCGCAGGGCGGCGGGGCCGAGTGGGAATGCCTGGCCCGCGCGGTCTATTTCGAGGCGCGCGGCGAGCCGATCCCCGGCCGGGTGGCGGTGGCCGAGGTGGTGCTGAACCGCCGCGACAGCGGGGTCTTCCCGCGCTCGGTCTGCGGGGTGGTGAACCAGGGCGGCAACGGCGGCTGCCAGTTCAGCTTCACCTGCGACGGCATCGCCGACCGCATCGGCGAGGCGCAGGCCTGGCGCGAGGCCGGGCAGATCGCCGCCGTCATGCTGGCCGGCGCGCCGCGCACCCTGACCCGCGGGGCCACCTATTTCCATGCGGGCCACGTGCGCCCGGGCTGGGCCTCGCGCTTCGCCCGCACCGCCTCGATCGGGCGCCATCACTTCTACAGCGGGCACTGAAGCAACCGGCCGCCGGCCCTTGACCCCGGCGACCGCCCGCGTCAGGGAGATCCCGACCGCGCGCCCCCGGGTGATCCCATGACCGACCGCATCACCGACGACATCGCGATGGCCTTCGCGCACCCCGAGGAACGCGCGGCGGCCTCGGCCGGTACTGCGCCGCGCGACCGCATCTCGCTGCGCGACCATGTGGTGGAGGCCGAGATCGGCGCCTATCAGCCCGAGCGCGGCCATACCCAGCGGCTGCGCTTCAACGTGGTGGTCGAGGTGCGCCCCGCGCCGCAGCCCCTGGACGACGACGTGGACCGCATCCTGTCCTACGACCGGATCGTGGAGGCGATTGCGGCGGAACTGGCGGCCGAGCGGATCAACCTCTTGGAAACATTGGCCGAACGGGTGGCCGAGCGGCTCTTGGCCGAGCCGCAGGCCATGCGCGCCTTCATCCGCATCGAGAAGCTGGACATCGGGCCCTACGCGCTGGGGGTGGAGATCGTGCGCTCGCGCGCCGAGGTGCCGGTGCAGCGGGGGGCCGAGGCCTTGCATCCGCTGGTGGTGCATCTGGACAACGCCGCCATCGCCGCGGCGGACCTTTCCGACCGCCTGACGGGGTGGGAGGCCGGCGGGCCGGTGATCCTGACCGTGGGCCTGCCCGATCTGCCCCGCCCGGTGACCGGCCACGGCCCCACCCAGCGGCGGATCGACCTTCTGGCCATCGAGCAGAACGCCTGGGTGCTGGCCGCGCGCGACCCGCGCTGCGTGGTGGTGGCCACCCGGTCGGAAATCGACTGGGCCATGCGCCACGGCCGCACCGTGGTCTGGGCGCCGTCGAAGATGGTGCTGGACGCGGTGGACGGCCCGGGCTCGCGCGAGCCGGTGGCGCTGGCGCTGTGGCTGGCCGAGACCTTCGCCGCCCGCCGCCTGCTGGTTCACGGCCCGGTTGCCGCCCCGGCAGGAAGCCGCGTGCCGGTGGAAGCCGCCTGACCGCGCCCCCTTGCGGCGCGCGCCCGGCCGGGCCAAACCCTCGGGAACCTGTCGTCGAGACCCGCATGATCTATCCCCGCCCGATCCCCATGTCCGATCCGGCCCGGTCGCCCGGTGCGTTGCCCTTGGCCGGCGGGCCCTTGTGGTTCGACCGGGTGGAGGTGCTGGGGCGGGGGCGGGCGGCGCGGGTGATCCCGGCGGCTGATCTTGACGGCGAGACGCGGGACCGGCTGGCCGGGGCCCGCCCGGCTCTGGCGGGCCTCAGCCTCGACCGGCCGCGGATCATGGGCATCCTGAACGTGACGCCCGACAGTTTCTCGGACGGCGGGCGGTATCTGGACGGCGCCGCGGCGCAGGCGCGCGCCCTGGTCGCCGCAGGGGCCGAAATCCTCGACGTGGGGGGCGAGAGCACCCGGCCCGGCGCGGCGGAGGTGCCGGTGGAGGAGGAGATCGGCCGCGTCCTGCCCGCCATCCGCGCCGCCGCCGGGCTCGCCCCGGTCTCCATCGACACCCGCAAGGCGGCGGTGGCGGCGGCCGCCTTCGACGCCGGGGCGGCGATCCTGAACGATGTCTCGGCGCTGGGCTTCGACCCCGCGCTAGGCCCCCTGGCGGCGGCCCGGGGCACCCCGGTGATCCTGATGCACATGCGCGGCACCCCGCAGACCATGCAGGACGACCCGCGCTATGACGACGTGCTGCTGGACGTGTTCGATGAGCTGAAGGCCCGGCTCACGGCGGCCCAGGCCATGGGCATCCCCCGCGAAAGGCTGGTGGCCGACCCCGGCATCGGCTTCGCCAAGACGGCCGAGCACAACCTGGCTCTGATCCGCCGCCTCTCGCTCTTCCACGCGCTGGGGGTGCCGCTCATGCTGGGGGCCAGCCGCAAGCGGTTCATCGGCACCATCGGGGGCGAGCCGCAGGCCGACCGCCGCGCCCCCGGCTCCATCGCCGTGGCGCTGGAGGGGGCGCGGCAGGGGGCCCACCTCCTGCGCGTGCATGACGTGGCCGAGACGAAACAGGCGCTGGCGCTGTGGTCCGCGCTCAATGGGAGACCGGAATGACCCG
>JBBCJM010000234.1:0-8066 GCA_037190175.1 Paracoccaceae bacterium
CTCGGCCTCGGACAGCCCCGCCTCGGTCTCGGAAAGCCGGCTGCGCAGCGCCTCGGCCTCTTCCCCCGCCGCATCGAGCCCCGCGGTCAGTTCGGCCACCCGCGCCGCCTCGGCCAGCCGCTGCCGCTCGGCCTCGGACAGCCCCGCCTCGGTCTCGGAAATCCGGCTGCGCAGCGCCTCGGCCTCGTCCCCCGCCGCATCGAGCCCCGCGGTCAGTTCGGCCACCCGCGCGGCCTCGGCCAGCCGCGCCCGTTCCGCCTCGGACAGCCCCGCCTCGGCCGCCGCCAGCCGGTTGCGCAGGGCGTCGGCCTCGGCGCCGGCGGCGGCGATGGTGCGGGCGAGTTCCGCGGTCAGCCCCTCGACCGCGGCGCGCAGCCCGTCGCGCTCGGCCGCCGCGCGGGCCTCGGCCTCGGTCAGCGTGGCGACCCGGGCGGTCAGCGCCGCGATCTCCTCGGCCCTTGCCCCGGCGGTGCCCTCGGCGGCCACCAGCCGGGCCAGCGTATCGGCCAGCGTCGCCTCGCCCTCGGCGGCACGGGCGCGCAGGTCGGCGATCAGCGCATCCATCGCCTCGGCGCGGGCGGCGGCCAGGCGGGCGGCCTCGACCCCTGCGTCGATCTCGGCCCGGGCGGCAGCGAGCGCGAGGTTCAGCGCCTCGGCCTCGGTCAGCAGGGTCTCGCGCGCGGCCTCCAGTTCCTCCACCGTCGCGGTCAGCCGCGAGCCCTCGCCACGGGCCGCGTCGCGCTCGGCGATGAGCGCCGCCACCTGCGCCTCGATGTCCACGATCCGCGCCCCGGCGGCCGACAGGTCCGCCAGCCGCGCCGCCAGGGTTTCCGAAAGCTCGGCCTCGCGCGCGCCCGCCGCCGCAAGCTCGGCCTCGCGGGCGGCCAGATCGGCCTCGCGCGCGGCCAGCGAGCCCGAGAGATCCGCCACCCGCGCGGAAGAGGCCGCCAGATCCGCCTCGCGCGCCCGGAGCGTGGCGGTCAGCGTGTCGATCAGCCCGGCCTGTTCGGCCCCCGTCCGCCGGGCATCGGCCAGCGAGGCGGTCAGCCGGCCGACCTCGTCGGTCAGCCCCTCGGTCCGCTCGCGCTCCAGCCCCAGGGTGGCGGCCAGTTCGGCGACCTGCAGGGTCAGCGCGTCCAGCTCGGTGTTCTTGGCGGCGAGCTCGCTGTCCCGCTCGGCCAGCGCGTGGTCCTTGGCGGTGATCGAATCCCGCAAGACCGACTGCACGATCAGGAAGATCGACAGCACGAACATCAGCACCAGCACCAGCGCCGCCATCACGTCCACGAAGCCGGCCCAGCTGTCGCCGGCCATCCGTTTCCCGGTGCGGCGCGACAGGGCCATGGCCTAGCCCCCCCGCCCGGGCAGCCCGCCGCCGCGCGACAGCTGCCTTATCGCCGTGGTCAGCGCCGCGAGGTCGCCGCGCAGGTCGGTCATGCTCTCCTGCCGGCCGGCGGAGATCTCTTCCAGAATCCGCAGGAGCTGCACGTCGATCGAGCGCAGGCGCATCCGGCTTTCGGCGTCCACCCCGGCGCGGCCGTCCTCGTCCTCCTGCGCCGCCACCAGGCGCTGCAGCAGTTCGGCCTGTTCGGCCAGCCCCTCGGCCGCGGCCTGGCCCTGCGCCTCCTGCGCCGCGGCGATGCGTTCCAGCACCGGGGCCAGCGCGGCCTGCGCCGAGGCGTCGCCCTCGATCCGCTGCGCCAGCCGCTCGACCGAGCCCGCCAGCCGCAGGATACGGTCGTCCAGCACCGCGCGCCCCGCCTCGGCGCGGGCCGAGAGCGCCATCAGCGCCTCCATCTGCGCCTCGATCCGGTGGGCGAAATCGCCCAGCGCCCCGGCCAGCACCGCGGCTTCCTCGCCGCCCTGGCCGCCGCCGTCGCCTTCGGAAGGGGCCGCCCCCAGCCGGGTGATGGTGGAGAGCCATTCCTCCAGCTCGCGGTAGAAGCGGTTCTGCCCGTGCCCGGCGAAGAGCTCCAGCAAGCCCACCACCAGCGAGCCGGCAAGGCCGAGGAGCGAGGAGGAGAAGGCCGTGCCCATCCCCCCCAGCTGCGCCTGCAACCCGGTCATCAGCTTCTCGAAGACCTCGACCCCGGTCTCGCCCTCGCTGGGGGCGAGGTTGCGGATGGTCTCGACCACCGCCGGAACGGTGGTGGCGAGGCCGTAGAAGGTGCCCAAGAGCCCCATCAGGATCAGCAGGTTTACGATATAGCGCGTGATGTCGCGCGCCTCGTCGATCCGCGTCGCCACCGAATCGAGGATCGACTGGCGGGAGGAGGTGGAGATGTGCAGCCGCCGCCCGGCCAGCAGCGCGGCCAAGGGCGCCAGCAGCCGGGGGGCGTTCGAGGCGTCCACCCCGGGGCGGTTCTCCACGAAACCCTCGATCCAGCTGACCGAGACCACCAGCTGCACCACCTGCCAGATGCAGGAGACCACGCCCAGCACGAAGACGCCCATGATGGCGAAGTTCAGGTACTTGCCGGTGCCGATGACGGCGGCCAGCGTGGTATAGGCCAGCCAGGCGCCGGCCGAGACCAGCCCCATGACGATCAGCATCAGCAGGATCTGGCGTACCGGCTGCGAGAACGAGGGTCCGGGCTGGGCGCTGGCTGTGGTCATGCGGCCTGTCCGTGCGTCCCGCGATGGGTTCCGATTGCGCGGCCAACCATATGGGGGCGGCGCGGGGGGGGCAACTGCCCAAGCGGGTCAGGCACCGCGCAGATGCCGCACGCGCGCGGCCAGCCAGGCCAGATCGGCATCGGGGATCCCCAGTTCGTCCAGATGCGCGGCGGTGGACCAGAGGTAATCGGCATTCTCCCCCCTGCCGCCGCGCGCGGCGGCGATGATGCCGGCCTGTTCCTCCAGGGAAAGGCCGCCGCAATACTGCACATGGGCCGGGTCGATCACATAGGTCAGCGCGGTGAGCGGTTCCCCCGCCTCCACCGGCAGCCAGCGTTCCAGATAGGCCGAGGAGATCAGTTCGCGCTCGCGCAGGGTCGCCAGCGTGGCGTCCTCGGCCCCCTCCTCCACCCGGAAGGCCACGCCGGTGCAGGTCGCGCCGGGGGCCGCATCCAGCGCCAGCACCAGACCGGGGGTGTCGGCCGTGCCGCGGTGGTGGATCGACCTCATGCAGAAGCTGCGGTGCCAGCCCATCAGCCGGGCCAATCGCCGCTCGGCCACCGGGAAGCCGGGGTCCCAGATCAGCGATCCGTAGCCGAACACCCAAAGAGGTCGTGATCCGTCCATCGCTGGCCCTTTCCCGCGCCGCCCCTTAGAACGCGGGACAAGGCGAAAGGAAAGGGGCGGCCATGCGGTGGCTGATCAGGCTGGTCGTGCTGGCGGCGGTGCTCTGGGCCGGCTGGTGGTTCGCCGGCGCGACCGCGATCAACCGCGGCGTGGCCGAGGCGACGGCGCAGGGGCCGCTGGCCGCCAGCGATGCCATAGTGCGCGGCTTTCCGAACCGCTGGGATCTGACGCTGACCGAGCCGCGCTTCGCCGACCCCCGCACGGGGCTGCGCTGGCAGGCGCCCTTCGTGCAGGTCTTCGCGCTGACCTACAGGCCCTGGCACCTGGTCGCCGCGCTGCCGCCCGAGCAGGTGATCGACACGCCCATGGGCTCCACCACCCTGCGGGCCGGCAGGATGCAGGCGAGCCTGGTGCTGCACCCCTCGGCCGACCTGCCGCTGGAGCGGTTCGCGCTGGTGGGCGACGAGGTGGAACTGGTCCGCGCGCCCTTCGCCGCCGCGCCCAGCACCACCCGCGCCCGCGTGCTGCGGCTGGCCACCCGGCGGGCGGCGGGCGATCCGCTGACCCACGAGGTGGGGCTGGACCTCGCCGGGCTGGCCCCCGACCCGGCGCTGCTGGCGGCGATCCCCGCCGAGCACGGCCTGCCGGCCGAGATCGAGGCGCTGCGGCTGGTGGTCTCGCTCAGCCTCTCGGCGCCGGTGGACCGCCACCTGCCCGACCGCCGCCCGGTGCTGACCGCGCTCGACCTCTCCGAGGTGCAGCTCGCCTGGGGCAGCATCCGCTTCACCGCGCGGGGCCGGCTGGTGCCCGATGCCGAGGGCTATGCCGAGGGCACGCTGCAACTGGCGCTGGACGACTGGGAGGCCGCCTTCGACGCCGCCGGGGCGCTGGGGCTGATGGAGCCGCAGATGGTGCCCACCTGGTCGGCCTTCGCCCGCAGCCTGGCCGAGGCCGCCGGCACGCCCGGGCGGCTGGAGCTGCCGCTGACCCTCTCGGGCGGGCGGATGAGCCTCGGCCCCCTGCCGCTGGGCCGAGCCCCGCTCTTGGTGGCGCCGGCGGGATAGGACGAGGGCGGGATCGGCTCGATCGGAATCGTCGGCGGGAAGGACACCTCCCCTCCCTTCGTGGGAGGGGATGGGGGAGGGGGCTTTCGCGCAGGCCCGGACCCTTTGCCGCTGCCCCCCACCCCATCCCTCCCCACGAGGGGGAGGGAGGCGCGAGATCCCGTCCGGGGGTGCCAGTGGCAACCGTTCCCACCCTAGCGCCACTCTCCCCGCGCCCGGATCGCGGTGGAGGAGGCGGCGGTCATCGGCAGCATGGCGAAGCCCCAGGCGGGCGGCGTGGCGCGGGCCAGATCCTGCACCGCCACGCGGGCCCAGGAGAACGCCCGCGGCGCGGGGGACAAGAGCGCGCGGGCCCCCTGCCCCGGCCGGGCGAAGACCGCCACCGGCACCTGCGCCAGGATGGTCTGCCAGCGGTCCCAGCGGTGGAACTGCGCCAGGTTGTCCGCCCCCATCAGCCAGACGAAGCGCACGCCGGGATAGCGCCGCCGCAACCCCCTCAGCGTCTCTGCGGTGAAGCGGGTGCCGAGCCGGCATTCGACATCGGTGATCTCGACCCGCGGGTGCCGCATCACCGCCCGCGCCCGGGCCAGCCGGTCGGCCAGCGGCGCCGGCCCCTGGGCCTTCAGCGGATTGCCGGGCGAGACCAGCCACCAGACGCGGTCCAGCCCCAGTCGCAGCGCCGCGCGGGTGACATGCGCGTGCCCCTCGTGCGCGGGGTCGAAGGACCCGCCCAGAAGGCCCACCACCATCCCCGGCTCCGCCCTGGGCCAGCCCTGCCGCATGTCCGCGCCCCTCTTTTCCCGCCACATCGGCCGGGCCGGCAGCCGGTGTCAACACGGCTTGAGAGGGCGCGGCCCCGCGCCTATCCTGCCGCGCATGACCATCGCCATCATGGAAACCGACCCCGCGGGGGCAGAGGCGCAATCCTGCCTGGCCGCCTATTTCGCGGAACTCGACCGCCGCTTTCCCGGCGGCTTCGATCCCGGCCCGCCGGGCGACCCCGCCGCCTATCGCCCGCCCCGGGGCAGCTTCCTGATCGCCCGCGACGGCCGGCCGCTGGCCTGCGTGGCGCTGACCACGGACGGCCCGGGCCGCGGCGAGGTGAAGCGGCTGTGGGTGGCGCCGCAGGCCCGCGGCCTGGGCCTCGCGCGGCGGATGATGCAGGCCGTCGAGGACCGCGCCCGCGCCCTGGGCCTTTTCCACCTGCGGCTCGACACCAACGCCACCCTGACCGAGGCCCTGGCGCTCTACGACCGGCTCGGCTGGGCGCGGATCCCGCGCTACAACGACAATCCCTATGCGCAGGCGTGGTTCGAACGCCACCTCGCCGTTGCGGCGCCCGGCGCGGATCGCTAGATACCCCCCGTCCAGATACTCCCCGACATCCGGGAACGCGAAGGAGCGGCAGCATGGCCTCGTATCAGTACGTCTATCACATGGAGGGCGTGTCCAAGGCCTATCCCGGCGGCAAGAAGGTGTTCGAGAACATCCACCTGAACTTCCTGCCCGGGGTGAAGATCGGCGTCGTGGGCGTCAACGGCTCGGGCAAGTCCTCGCTGCTCAGGATCATGGCCGGGCAGGACAAGGACTTCAAGGGCGAGGCCTGGGCCGCCAAGGGGGCGAAGGTCGGCTACCTGCCGCAGGAGCCCTGGCTGGACCCGACGCTGGACGTCAAGGGCAACGTGATGCTGGGCGTGGCCGACAAGACTGCGGTGCTGGAGCGCTACAACGAACTGGCCATGAACTATTCCGACGAGACCGCGGAGGAGATGGCGGCCTTGCAGGACCAGATCGACGCCCAGAACCTGTGGGAACTGGAGGCGAGCGTCGGCGTGGCGATGGACGCGCTGCGCTGCCCGCCGGACGATGCCGACGTGAACACGCTGTCGGGCGGCGAGCGGCGGCGGGTGGCGCTGACCAAGCTGCTGCTGGAGGCGCCCGACATGCTGCTGCTGGACGAGCCCACCAACCACCTGGACGCCGAGAGCATCGCCTGGCTGCAGAAGCACCTGATCGACTACAAGGGCACGATCCTGATCGTGACCCACGACCGCTATTTCCTGGACGACATCACCGGCTGGATCCTGGAACTCGACCGCGGCCGCGGCATCCCCTACGAGGGCAACTATTCCGCCTGGCTGGAGCAGAAGGCCAAGCGGATGGCGCAGGAGGCGCGCGAGGACAAGGCCAAGCAGAAGGTGCTGGAGAAGGAGCTGGAATGGATCCGCGCCGGCGCCAAGGCGCGGCAGGCCAAGTCCAAGGCCCGGATCCAGCGCTACAACGAGATGGCCGGCCAGACCGTGCGCGAACGCGCCTCGACCGCGCAGATCATCATCCCGAACGGCGAGCGGCTGGGCTCGAAGGTGATCGAGGTCGAGGGGCTGAAGAAGGCGCTGGGCGACAGGCTGCTGATCGAGGACCTGAGCTTCACCGTGCCGCCCGGGGCCATCGTGGGGGTGATCGGGCCGAACGGGGCGGGGAAATCGACCCTCTTCCGCATGATCACCGGGCAGGAGCCGCCCGACGAGGGCTCGATCGTGCTGGGCGACACGGTGCAGCTGGCCTATGTGGATCAGTCGCGCGACGCGCTCGACCCCGACAAGACGGTCTGGGAGGAGATCTCGGGCGGGGCCGAGGTGATCCACCTGGGCGATCTCGACATGAACAGCCGCGTCTATGCCGGGGCCTTCAACTTCAAGGGCACCGACCAGCAGAAGAAGGTGGGCGTGCTCTCGGGCGGCGAGCGCAACCGGGTGCACATGGCGAAACTGCTGCGCTCGGGCGGCAACGTGCTGCTGCTCGACGAACCCACCAACGACCTGGACGTGGAGACGCTGCAGGCGCTGGAGGCCGCCATCGAGGAATTCGCCGGCTGCGCCATCATCATCTCGCACGACCGCTTCTTCCTCGACCGGCTCTGCACCCATATCCTGGCCTTCGAGGGCGACGCGCATGTGGAATGGTTCGAGGGCAACTTCGAGGCGTATGAGCAGGACAAGGTGCGCAGGCTGGGCCCGGATTCGATCGAGCCGAAGCGGGTGAAGTACAAGCGGTTCGCGAGGTAGGGCGGGATTCATCCCGCCTCTTGGGCCGGCCGGGGATTGCGGGATGAATCCCGCCCTACTCGCCGAACTCGCCTTCTACCGGGCAGCCGGCCCATTCCGGCTCGACCCCGCCCGACCGCACCTCCCGGTGGATCGAGGAGAACGGCCAGTCCACCGCGCGTTCGACCAGACCGTGCTTCACCGGGTTCCACCAGCAATAGCGCAGATGGTTCCGCAGATCCGCCTCGCTGCGGATGTGATGCTCCCAGAACCGCGGTTGCCACAGGCCGACCTCGCCCTTCCTGCGCAGGGCGGGGTTCACCCCGCCATTCCGGCATCCGACCGGGGGAGGCGGGATGAGCCCCGCCCAGCGCATCGCCATCGAGAACCGCGCCTTGATCGCCGCCCAGCGCCCCGAATAGTCGGCATCGCCCGGCGGCAGCGTCCAGATCGCGTGCAGATGGTCGGGCAGCACCACCCAGGCGTCGATGCCGAACGGCCGTTCTCGCCGCACCGTTGCGACCGCCGCCCGCAAGCCGGCGATCTCCCGCACCAGCAGGTCCGATCCGCGCCGCGCGAGCACCACGGTAAAGAACACCGTGGCGCCGGGACTGCGAGGGCGGCGGTAGTCGGGCATCCCCGGACGATGCGCAGGGTAAGGTGAATGCGGAGTTAACGCGGGGCGGGAGATTCCCCGTAGGGCCGGATTCATCCC
>JBBCJM010000235.1:0-6815 GCA_037190175.1 Paracoccaceae bacterium
ATCGTGATCTCGATGATCATGAACGACGCGATCCTGCATCAGGTGGCGCTGGGCCCCGAGGGGGTGGTGGAGAACCTGCGGCAGGGTTCGGTCTATGCCGACCTGTCCACCGTCACGCCGGGCGCCTCGGCCGTGGTGGGCCAGGCCGCCGCGGCGCGGGGCAGGGGATATCTCTGCGGCGCGGTGGCGGGCAGCATCGGGCTGGCAACCGAAGCCAAGCTGACGCTGTTCGCCTCCGGTCAGGCGGCGGATTTCGAGACCTGCCGCCCGGCGTTCGAGGCCATGTCGGCGCGCGCGCTGCATGTCGGCCCCGGCGATTCCGCGGCCTATCTGAAGCTGGTGCATTCCCTGATCGTCGGGGTCTATTCCGCCATGCTGGGCGAGGCGCTGGCCTTCGGCGAGAAGGGGGGGCTGGACCTTCCCCTGATGGTGGACGTGCTGGAATCCGGCCCGCTGGGGTCGAAGCAGCTCACGCTCAAGGCACCCATCCTGAAGGGGCGGCAGTTCGACAACCCTCCCTCGGACATCGACACCGCGGCCAAGGACGTGGACATGATCCTGGACACCGCCCGCAAGGACGCGATGCCGCTGCCGATCCTGTCGGCGGTGCGGCAGATGATGGCGGCGGCGCAGGCCGCGGGCGGCGGCAAGCGCGACATCTATTCGATCTTCGAGACCTCGGAACGGCTGGGGGGCCTGCGATGATCCTGCCGGGCACCGCGCTGGACGTGTCGCCGCTGTGCCTCGGCGGCAACCGGCTGGGGGGCGAGCTGGATCAGGACCAGTCCTTCGCCCTGCTGGATGCCTTCGTCGCCGCGGGTGGCAATTTCGTCGATACCGCGCATGTCTATGCCGACTGGCTGCCGGGGGTCGAACGCTCGTGCAGCGAAAGGACCATCGGCCGCTGGCTGGGGGCGCACGGCGCGGAGGTGGTGGTGGCGACCAAGATCGGCCATCCGGTGCTGGGCCAGCCGGGCAGCACAAGGCTCGACCGCGCCAGCCTGCGGCAGGACGTGGCCGAGGCGCGCGAGAACCTGCGGCTCGACCGCCTGCCGCTGGTCTATCTGCACCGCGACGACCCCGCCCGCGAGGCCGCCGAGATCCTCGGCGCGCTGGAGGAGCTGCGGGCCGAGGGCGCCATCCTGCACTACGGCGCCTCGAACTGGACCGCCGCGCGGCTGCGCGAGGCGACCGGGGCGGCGCGGGCGAACGGGTGGGACGGGTTCCGCGCCAACCAGGCGGAGTGGAGCCTGGCGGCAAGGAACCCCGGCACCGCCGCCGCCGACCTGTTCGCGATGGATGCCGGCATGATCGGCTGGCACCGCGACACCGGGGTGGCCGCCATCCCCTATTCCGCGCAGGCGCAGGGCTATTTCGACAAGCTGGCCGCGGGGCAGGTGGCCGGCCCGGCGGCGCGCAACTACGACAGCGCGGCGAACCGGGCGCGGGGGGAGCGGCTGGCGGCGCTGGCGGCCCGGCACGGGGTGAGCCCGACGCAGGCGATGCTGGCGCTGTTCCGGCTGGCCGGGTTCCCGGTGGTGCCGGTGGTGGGCTGCCGGAATGCCGAACAGATCGAGGCCAGCTTCCACGGTGCCGAACTGGTGCTGTCCGAGGACGAGGCGGCGCCCTTCCTGACCGATCTGGGGCTGCGGACCGGGGCCTGAACCCGGCCGCTACGGGTGGGCCTTCCCGGGCCCGCCCTGTCCAGATTGATTGCATTCGCAGTCATAAATGCTAGACTGGACGGGACGGAAGGCGGGAACGGGTTTCCGGGGCTTTCCACGAAAAGCGGATGAAAACACTGTGAATCCAAGGGGTTTCCAGAGAAACGGACGGATGGGTGCGGCGGCCTTGGCCTGCATCAGTGCTGACTTCCAACTGCATCCGATGCCCGAAACACCCCGCGGACATATTGTCGCACAGCCCGATGCCGCCTTCCCGGCCCCCCAGTGAGGAGTAACGAGATGACCGATCTTCCCAAGCCCGACCACGCCCGCAACATGCGCATCATCGGCCATTCCGACCAAGGCGGCCGGGCCGACGGCATCCAGGTGATGGTCTCGGGCGGCTATGCCTATGTGGGCCACGTCTATTCCGGCGGCTTCACCGTGCTCGACGTGCGCGACCCGCGGAACCCGAAATTCGTGCGCCACATCCCGCAGCCTGCGGGCACCTGGGCCCAGCACCTGCAGACCCATGGCGATATCCTGATCGTCAACAACATGAAGGACATGCTGCGCGACAGCAACATGAAGAAGGCCGACGACTATTATACCGGCGCCATCGGCGAGAAGGTGGACCTGTCGGGGCAGGGCACCGAATGGTCCTCGGGCATCCGGGTCTATGATATCTCGGACCGCGCCAACCCGCGCGAGATCGGCTTCATGGAGCTTCCGGGCCTCGGCGTGCACCGCGTCTGGTGGGATGGCGGCGATTGGGCCTACATGTCCTCGCTGCCGCCCGGTTTCAGCGACGACATCTTCACCATCGCCGACTTCAAGAACCCGGAAAAGCCGCATCCGGTGGGCCAGCTCTGGCTGCCGGGGATGAACACGGCGGCGGGCGAGACGCGGAACTGGGACCCGAAATACCGCTACGCCCTGCACCATGTGATCGTGAAGGGCGACCTGGGCTGCGGCGCCTGGCGCGACGGCGGCATGACCACCATCGACGTGTCGAACCGGCACGACCCCAAGCTGCTGGCGCACGTGAACACCGCGCCGCCCTTTGCCGGCGGCACCCACAACACCCTGCCCTTGCCGGGCCGGGGCCTGTGCGTGGCGGTCGAGGAAGCGGTGTTCGACAACCAGGCCGATGGGCAGAAGCATACCTGGATCTACGACATCCGCGTGCCGACCAAGCCGATCAGCATCGCCACCATGCCGATCCCGTCGGAAGAGGACTATGTGAAGAAGCCCGGCCAGTTCGGGCCCCACAACATCCATGAGAACCGCAGCGAGAGCTTCCAGTCCGAGGACATCGTTTTCGTCACCTACCAGAATGCCGGGGTGCGGGCCTATGACATCCGCAACCCCTTCCGCCCCGAGGAAATCGCCTGTCTGGTGCCGCCGAAGCCGGCCCGCGTGATGGACTGGCGCCCGAACCGGCCGCAGGTGGTGGATACCACCGACATCTTCGTAGACAGGCAGGGGCTGATCTACATCACCGACATGAACGCCGGTCTCTATGTGCTGGAAATGGACGGCCTCTGATGGAAGCCTCGATCCCGCACGAGGTGGTGCTGTTCGGCCGCGTGATCGAGGTGCACTGGACCTATCACGCCTGGCTGATGTTCGGCGTGTGGTTCGGCTATGTGCCCTTCGCGCTGCTGATCACGCGGTTCTTCAAGCCCAGGCCCCGGCCCTACGGGCTGGGGCGCAACCCGGCGACCGGCAAGCCCTATGAACCGCTCTGGGCGCGGTTCCACGTCTGGGGGCTCTATGCGGCGATGGCGGCCTCGCTGGGCGGGGCGGCGCTGGCGATGCTGGTGAGCAAGGGCTTCAGCGGTACGCTGCACGCCTGGTTCGGGATCGGCACGGTGGTGTTCGGCGCCCTGCAGATCGTCGTCGCCTGGCAGCGCGGCACCCATGGCGGCAAATGGGGCAAGCATTCCGACCCCGAGGACCCCGCAACCTGGCACGGCGACCACTACGACATGACCCCCCGCCGCCGCTGGTTCGAGGCCTACCACAAGACCGGCGGCTATTTCACCCTGTTCCTGGCCACCGGCGCCGTGACCAGTGGTCTCGCGCAATACTGGATGCCGGGGATCGCTTTGGCCTTCGTGCTGGTGCTGGCCGGGGGCTTCCTGCTGGTGGTGGTGTTCGAGGGGTTGGGGCGGCGTTACGATACCTATCGCACGGTCTACGGCAACCACCCCGACCACCCCTGGAACAAGGCGCGCGAGGGGCTCTGACCCCCGCGCCCTGCTATTGGAGACCGCCATGCTTCTGGGCGCCATCGGCGACGATTTCACCGGGTCCTCCGACCTCGGGCTGATCCTGGCCAAGGGCGGGATGCGGACGGTGCAGTATATCGGCGTCCCCGATGGCCCCGCCGAGGCGGGGGTCGAGGCGGGGATCGTCGCGCTCAAGACCCGCTCGGTTCCGGTGGCCGAGGCGGTGGAACGCTCGCTCGCCGCGCTCGACTGGCTGCGGGCGCAGGGCTGCCGGCAGTTCTATCTGAAATACTGCTCCACCTTCGACTCGACGCGCGAGGGCAACATCGGCCCGGTGATCGAGGCATTGATCGCCGCGCTGGGGACCCGTGACCCGGTGATCGTCTGCCCGGCCTTCCCGGCCACCGGGCGCACCATCTATCAGGGGCACCTGTTCGTGGGCGACCGGCTCTTGTCCGAGTCGGGCATGCGCTACCACCCGCTGACCCCGATGACCGACCCCGACATCCGCCGCTGGCTGGGCCATCAGGTCAAGGTGCCGGTCGGGCACCTGCCGCTCAGCCATGTGCGGGCCGACGCGCGGGCGGGGCTCCTGGCCCAGCGCGACGCGGGCCGGCAGATCGTGGTGGCCGACGCGGTGGAGGATGAGGACCTGCGCCGGCTGGGCCGCGCCGCCGAGGGCTTCGCGCTGCTGACCGGCGGTTCGGGGCTGGCGCTGGCGCTGCCCGAGGTGCACGGCGCCTCCGGTGCCCCGGCCGATTGGCGCGGCGAGGCCGGGCCTGCGCTGGCGCTGTCGGGCTCCTGCTCGCAGGCCACGCGGGGGCAGGTGGCGCGGCATATCGCGGGGGGCGGCGCGGCGCGGAAGATCGAGGTCGATGCGGTGATGGCGGGGCAGGTGGCGGCTTCCGACCTGCTCGACTGGGCGCTCGAGGCCGAGGGCCTGCCGCTCCTCTACACCTCGGCCGATCCCGACGAGGTGCGGCGGGCGCAAGCGAAATACGGCGGTGAGGCCTCTGCGGCCGCCATCGAGCACCTGTTCGCCGCGGTCGCGGCCGAGGCCGTGCGGCGCGGGGTGCGGCGGCTGATCTCGGCCGGGGGCGAGACCTCGGGCGCGGTGACGCAGGCTTTGGGCGCCACGGCGCTGGAGATCGGGCCGGAGATCGACCCCGGGGTGCCCGCATTGCGGCTGGCCGGCCGACCGGTGGTGCTGGCGCTGAAATCCGGCAACTTCGGCGCCGAGGATTTCTTCGCCAGGGCGGCGCGGATGCTGGAGGGGGCATGAGCGAAGAGGCGCGGCTGCGCGAAACCCTGTGCCGGCTCGCAGCCTCGCTGTTCCAGCGCGGGCTGACGGGCGGCGCCTCGGGCAACATCTCGGCCCGGCTGTCGGACGGCAGGCTGCTGGTCAGCCCGACCGGCGTCAGTCTGGGCGCGCTCGACCCGGCCCGGCTGGCGCTGATCGACGGCGCGCGCCATGTCTCGGGCGACGCGCCCACCAAGGAAATGGCGCTGCACGCGGCCTTCTACGAGACGCGCAGCACCGCCGGCGCGGTGGTTCACCTGCATTCCACCCATTCCGTGGCCTGGTCGATGCTGCCCGAGGTGGACCCCGACAACGTGTTCCCGCCGCTGACCGCCTACGGCATCATGCGGCTGGGCAAGGTGCGGCTGCTGCCGGTGTTCCTGCCGGGCGATCCGGCGATGGGCGAGGCGGTGCGCGGGCTGGCGGGCAAGCGGTCCGCGGTGCTGCTGGCCAACCACGGCCCGGTGGTGGCGGCGCAGGATGTGGAGGCCGCCGTCAATGCGATGGAAGAGCTGGAAGAGACCGCGAAACTGGCGCTGCTGACCCGCGGCGCCTCGCCCCGGATGCTGAGCGAGGCCGAGGTGCGCGCGGTGGTGACGAAATTCGATGTGGAGTGGGACTGATGCGGTTTTCCGCCAATATCGGCTTTCTCTGGCCCGACCTGCCGTTCCTCGACCGCATCCGCCGCGCCGCCGCCACGGGCTTCGCCGCGGTGGAATTCCACGACGAGGCGCAACGCAGCGACCCGGCGGAATTGCAGGCGGTGCTGAGGGAAACCGGCTTGCCGGTCTGCGGGTTGAACGTGCGGATGGGCCCCACTGCCGGCTGCGCCGCGATCCCGGGGCAGGAGGACGCCGCCCGCCGGGATATAGAGGATGCCATCCGCATGGCCGAGTTCTGCGACGCGGCGGCCGTGCATGTGCTGTCGGGCAACACCGATGCGGCCGGGGCAGGGGAGACGCTGAAGGCTAACCTGCGCCATGCGCTGGCGGCGACGGAGCGGATCATCCTGATCGAGCCGATCTGCCGCGCCGCCAACCCGGCCTACTTCCTGCACGACCTCGACCAGGCGCTGGCGATCCTGGCCGAGGTGGACCATCCCCGGCTGAAGATCATGTTCGACTGCTATCATGTCGAGACCCAGCACGGCGACTGCCTGGCCCGGTTCCGGGCGGCCAGGCAATACGTCGGCCATGTGCAGATCGCCGGGGTCCCCGACCGGCAGGAGCCCGACCGCGGCACGCTCGACCATGCCGCGCTGCTGCCGGCGCTGCGGGCGGCGGGCTACGCCGGGTCCTTCGGCTGCGAATATCGCCCCCGCGCCGGGACCGAGGCGGGGCTGGGCTGGATGCGGGCCTTCCGCTAGCCGCGCCGCCCGCGCCGTCCCTCGCGCGGGGCCTTCGCGGCGGTCAGTGCCTCGGCCGCGGCGGCGGGGAAATCCTTGCCCTCGGCCACGGCCGCCAGGATGCGCGAGAACCGGATCCACTCCCCGCCATTCGGGTCGTGGTTCATGAGGAAGTTGGCGGCGCGGATCGCCTCCATCTCCTGCGCCCGCACCGGGTTCATGATCGCCGAGGTCATGCCCGCCCCGATCGCCATCGGCAGGAAGGCGGCGTT
>JBBCJM010000236.1:0-4790 GCA_037190175.1 Paracoccaceae bacterium
ATCAAGCCTGACGGCTTTCTTCGCTGGGCGATGAGCGAAGAAAGCCGTCAAGCTTGATGAGCGGCCGCTGCGGCCCCCCTGCCACCCCCGTCCGCAACAACACTTTGCCGCCTTGCCCCGCCCCCGGCCCGCCGCTATCCCTGCGCCCGAGCCATTCCGGGAGGGACAGCCCATGAGCACCAACCAGCGTTTCGACAAGTCGAAACTCCCCAGCCGCCATGTGACCGAAGGCCCGGCCCGCGCGCCGCATCGCAGCTATTTCTACGCGATGGGCATCACCGAGGAAGAGATCCACCAGCCCTGGGTCGGCGTCGCCACCTGCTGGAACGAGGCCGCGCCCTGCAACATCGCGCTGAACCGGCAGGCGCAGGTGGTCAAGCACGGGGTCAAGAAGGGCGGTGGCACCCCGCGCGAGTTCACCACCATCACCGTGACCGATGGCATCGCCATGGGGCACGAGGGGATGCGGTCGTCGCTGGCCTCGCGCGACGCCATCGCCGACACGGTGGAACTGACCATGCGCGGCCAGTGCTACGACGCCATCGTGGGGCTGGCGGGCTGCGACAAGAGCCTGCCCGGCATGATGATGGCCATGGTACGGCTGAACGTGCCATCGGTCTTCATCTACGGCGGCTCGATCCTGCCCGGCCGCTATCAGGGCCGCGACCTGACCGTGCAGGACATGTTCGAGGCGGTGGGCCAGCATCAGGCCGGCAGCCTGTCGGACGCGGAACTTGACATCATGGAGCGGGTGGCCTGTCCCTCCTCCGGCGCCTGCGGGGCGCAGTACACGGCGAACACCATGGCCTGCGTCAGCGAGGCCATCGGGCTGGCGCTGCTCAACTCCTCCGGCGCGCCTGCCCCCTACGAGAGCCGCGACCAGTATGGCGAGGCCTCGGGCGTGGCGGTGATGAACCTGATCGAGAAGAACATCCGCGCCCGCGACGTGGTGACCCGCAAGGCGCTGGAGAACGCCGCCCGCGTGGTGGCCTGCACCGGCGGCTCGACCAACGGCGCGCTGCACCTGCCGGCCATCGCCAACGAGGCGGGGATCGACTTCGACCTCTTCGACGTGGCCGACATCATGCGGGATACCCCCTATTTCGTGGACCTGCGGCCGGGGGGGAAATACGTGGCCAAGGACCTTTACGAGGTCGGCGGCGTGCCGGTGGTGATGAAGGAACTGGCCCGCGCAGGCTACCTGCATCTCGACTGCATCACCGCCTCGGGCAAGACCCTGGGCGAGTCCCTGGAGGAAATCCGCGGCGAGGCGGACGGGCGGGTGATCTACTCCATCGACACGCCGCTGACGAAAACCGGCGGCGTGGTGGGCCTGCGCGGCAACCTGGCCCCCGACGGCGCCATCGTGAAGGTGGCGGGGATGACCGAGGAACAGCAGGTGTTCTCCGGCCCCGCCCGGGTGTTCGACTGCGAGGAGGAGGCCTTCGAGGCGGTGCAGAACCGCGCCTACAAGGAGGGCGAGGTGCTGGTGATCCGCAACGAGGGGCCGGCGGGCGGCCCGGGGATGCGCGAGATGCTGGCCACCACCGCGGCGCTGAGCGGCCAGGGCATGGGCAAGAAGGTGGCGCTGATCACCGACGGCCGCTTCTCGGGCGCCACCCGCGGCTTCTGCGTGGGCCATGTGGGGCCCGAGGCGGCGCATGGCGGGCCCATCGCACTCCTGAAGGACGGCGACGTGATCACCATCAACGCGCTGACCGGCGAGCTGTCGGTGGCGCTGTCGGACGAGGAACTGGCGGCGCGCAAGGCCGCCTGGGCCGGGCCGCGGCAGACCGAGTACACCTCGGGCGCGCTGTGGAAATATGCGAAACTCGTGGGGCCGGCCCGCTATGGCGCGCTGACCCACCCCGGCGCCAAAGCCGAAAGCCATGTCTACATGGATCAGTAAGGCCGCCCTGCTGCCGCTGGTTCTCGCCGGCTGCGTGGCGGTGGGCGGGGGCGGCGGCGTGGTGCGCTTCGCGGCGGGCGAGGGCGACCCGGGCTTTGCCGTGGCCGCACCCGCGGGCTTCTGCGTCACCGGGCAGTCGGCCGGCGGCGGGGCGGCCTTCGCCGCCTTCGCCCGCTGCGCCGGCTCGGCGGGCGAGCCCGCGCTGCTGACCGCCACGGTGGGCGCGCCCGGCAGCGGCGCCGGCGGCACCCCGGATGCCGCGGCGCTGGCCGAATGGTTCCGCTCCGACGCCGGGCGCCGGGCCTTGAGCCGCAGCGGGCAGGCGGCCACGGTCACCCTGCACGAGGTGGTGGCGGCCGAGGATGCGGTGATCCTGCGGCTGACCGACGTCTCGCGCGCCGGCCCGGCGGTGGAGGGCGAGAGCTTCCGCGCCATCGCCGCGGTGGGCGGGCGGCTGGTCACGCTCTCCGCCACCGGCGGGCCGGGGGCGCCCTTGGCCCGCGACGGCGGGCGGCGGCTGATCGGCGCCTTCCTGGCGGCACTGCGGCGGGCGAACCGCTGAGACCCCTGCGATCACCGTCCGGTGATCGTTTCGATTGCGGCGACAATCGGGATGCGCCACAACGCCGGAAAGGGAACCCGGACACCGCATGGCACAGCGCCTCGACCGCTTCTTCGACCGCCTGCTGCATCGCGGGGCGCTGCGCCGCTGGCAGGCCCATGCCGAGGCCGCGCCCGCGCTGGACATGGCCGGGCTGCGCCGGCTGCGCAACCGCGCCTGGGCGCTGCGCCGGCATCTGGACCGGGTGATCCACGAGGCCGAGCACCGGCTGGCGCTGCCGGTCATCGGCTCGAACGCCATCCGCCGGCCGGTGGGCTCGGACTGGGTGTGGCGCCCGCCGCTCTGGACCGGGCCGATCCCGGTGCCGGGGATGTCCAGCGTGCCGGGCAAGGCGCAGATCGTGGAGGGCACCACGATCTTCCACGACTGCCGCCGGTCGGAGCTGACCTTCCGCCAGATCCGCAACACGCGCGAGCAGGACCTGGCGCCCTTCGGCCTGCGGATGGACGTGTTCCGCTTCGACGGCTCGTTCCTGTCCTTGGTGCTGGACCTGCCGCCCGCGGCCATCGAGGGGCTGCGGCTGCGCCACCTGATCCGCGTCGACGCCATCGTGGAGATGGAAAAGCCGCTGGAGATCTTCGCCCGACTGAACATCCGCCACGGGCCGAACGTGGAGCAGATCGTGCGGGAACTGCCGCTGGCGGCCGAGGAGGTGATGGTGGAATTCGACCTCGCCTATACCAAGGTGAACGAGAAGCGGGTGGAAAAGATCTGGATCGACCTGATCTTCGAGGGGCCGGAGATGAACCAGATCATCCTGCGCGACGTGACCGTGAGCCGCCGCCCGCGGGCGGAGATCTAGGGGGGAAGGATGGGCGAGGCCGTGCTGACCAAGGCGCGCATCCGCGCCGGCGTATGGGAAGGGGTGCTGACCGGCGCGCCCGAAGCGAAGGTCGAGGCGGTGTTCCTGGGCGCCGCCCTGCCCGGCGTGACCCAGGAGCCGATCCCCGACCGCCCGGGCGAGATGGCGGTGCGGGTGCCGATCCCGCCCGAGGTGCTGACCGAGGGGGTGCAGACCGTGCTGTTGCGCGAGGCCGGCAGCGGCCGCACGCTCGACCACGTGACCATCGTGACCGGGGTGCCGCTGGAACAGGACATCCGCGGCGAGATCGACCTGTTGCGCGCCGAGCTCGACATGCTGAAACGCGCCTTCCGCCGGCATTGCCTGGAGACGACGGGCTGACCGCCGGGACTAGGACGCGAGGTGCTTCAGCCCCTGCGTCACGTCCGTCCGCACCGCCAGCCGCAGCGCGGGTTCGTCCCCGGCCCGCAGCGCGGCCAGGATCATGCGGTGGTGCTGGGGCGGCTCGCGCCGGCGCAGCCGGGTGTAGAGCGCGCGCATGGTCGGCCCCAGCTGCAGCCACACGGTTTCGGTCAGCGCCAGCATCGCCGGGGCCTGCGCCCGCAGGTAGAGCGTGCGGTGGAACTCCAGGTTGGTGCGGATATAGGCCACCGCATCCTGCTTCACCACCGCCTCGGCATTGGCCCCGTTGATCGCCGCCAGCCGGTCGATCAGCGCGAAATGCGCCCGCGGCAGGGCGCGGGCGGCCAGTTCGGGTTCCAAGAGCGCGCGGATCGCCGCCAGTTCCTCGATCCGCTCGGGTGTCAGCTCCGGCGTCGCCACCCGGCCCGAGGACGAGAGCGACAGCGCCCCCTCGGCCACCAGCCGCCGCACCGCCTCGCGCGCGGGGGTCATCGACACGCCGAAGGCCCGGGCGAGGCCGCGCAGGGTCAGGGGCTGGCCGGGCGCCAGTTCGCCGTGCATCACCTGCGTGCGCAGGCTCCGGTAGAGCCGTTCGTGCGCGGCCGCGTCGGGCGCCGGGGGGCGGGTCGAGGGGACCATGGCGCCGACCACAGCACCGCCGCGCAAGCCGGTCAACCCCGGGGGCCGGGGCCGGCACCGAAGTCCCAGCGGTGCAGCGCCGCACCCTCAGGCCCGCGCAGCCAGGCCCGGAGCGCGCGGTGCTCGGGGCAGAGCCGGGCCACCACCGCCCAGAAGGCCGGCGAATGGTCCATCCGCGCCAGATGCGCGACCTCATGCGCCGCCACGTAGTCCAGCACCGCCGGCGGCGCCATGACCAGCCGCCAGGAGAACATCAGCCGCCCGTCCACCGAACACGACCCCCAGCGCGACCGCGTGTCGCGCAGGGCAAGCGCGGTGTAGGGCCGTCCCAGGGTCGCCGCATGGGCATCGCAGGCCGCCGCCAGCCGGTCGCGCGCCAGCGCCCGCAGATGCGCCGCCACCCGCGGGCCGGTCCC